>VBNP01000117.1 GCA_005877965.1 Gammaproteobacteria bacterium
CACTGTGGCCATCTGCGCACGGCGTTCGAGCTGTGGCAGGAGCTGCGGCTCGCTGAAGTGCGTTTCCTGCCCACCGGCAGCCCCCCGCATCGCGCCCGGCTGTACGCGAGTCCCGAACGGCGGCTGCAGATGGTGCGGGCGGCGGTGGCGGATCAGCCGAGCTTCGTGGTCGATGACCGCGAAGTGCGCCGCAGCGGCGTGTCGTATTCGGTGGACACGCTGACGGAGCTGCGCCGGGAGTATCCGCAGGCGTCGCTGTGTCTGCTGCTCGGGATGGATGCGTTTCTCGGCTTGCCCGACTGGCACCGCTGGCGGGAGCTCCTGACGCTGGCGCATATCGTGGTGGCTCACCGCCCGGGGTGGCGGGCCCCGACCACCGGTCCTCTGGGCGAGGTCATGGTCGATCACGGCACCGGCGCGATCCGCGTGCTGCACGAGAGACCTTACGGGTGCGTGTACGTGCACGCGGTGACTCAGCTGGAGATTTCCTCGACCGAGCTGCGTTCCCTCATCATCGCGGGCCGCGACCCGCGTTACCTCGTTCCCGACGAGGTGAGGCAGATCATCCTCGATACGAGGTGCTATGCTGCACAGCAAGAACTCGATTGACCGCTGAGGTTTCAGGAGAACTCACTTAAGCACATGATCACCCGCACACGCCTGCGCCCCAAGGAGGAGCGCGCCTCGCCGTTGCAGAACCTCGTAACGGCCGCGCTCGATGATATGAAGGCTGCGAATGTCAGGGTGCTGGATGTGCGGGGCCTGACCGATATTGTCGACACGATGGTGATCGCGAGCGGCAATTCCGACCGCCACGTGCGCTCGATCGCCGAGCGCGTGGTGGAGAAGGCCAAGGCGGCTGGCTTTCGGCCGCTCGGGACCGAGGGCGCCCGCGACGGGGAATGGGTTCTCGTGGACCTGCAGGACGTCCTCGTGCACGTGATGCTGCCGCGGGTGCGCGAGTTTTATGGTCTCGAACGCCTCTGGGACAGCGGTCCGCTTGAGGCCGCGGTCCTGCCCCCGGCGATTTCCCGTGCGGCCGCACGGCGGCGGCGAACTTCGCGGTAGCCGAAACCGATGCGCGTGCGCGTGATCGCCGTGGGCACGCGCCTGCCCGCCTGGGTGCGCAGCGCCTGCGAAGACTACCTGGCCCGGTTCGCATCCCGCCTCGCCATATCGCTGGTCGAAATCGAGGCCGGCCCGCGCAGTGCCGGCGGCGGGGCGCACAGGGCCATTGCGGCTGAGGGCCAGCGCCTGCTCGGCGCCGTGCGCCCCGCCGATCATGTGGCCGTCCTCGATGAGCGCGGCACGCAGTTCTCCACCCGTGAGCTCGCGGCCTGGCTGCAGGAGCGCATGCAGCAGGGCGAGGATCTGGCGTTTCTGATCGGCGGCCCCGACGGGCTCGCCCCGGCAGTGCTCGCGCGCGGCAACTTCACCCTGTCGCTGTCACGCCTCACGCTGCCGCACGCGCTGGTGCGCGTACTGCTCGCCGAGCAGCTGTACCGCGCGCACAGCATACTCACCCATCACCCGTACCACCGCGACTGATGAAAGCGCACGACCCTGCACCGCTCGTGTGTCTCGCCTCGGCCTCCGACCGGCGCCGCGAGCTGCTGGCGCAGATCGGCGTGCCGCACGTGGTGAGCGCGGCGCACATCGACGAAGCGCTGCTGACCGGGGAGCGCGCGGCGGACTACGTGGTGCGCATGGCCTGCGCCAAGGCGCTCGCCGTGCGTGAGCGCGGCATGGCGCTGCCGGTGCTCGCCGCCGACACCACCGTGGTGGTCGATGAGATCCTGTGCGGCAAGCCCGCCGATGAGGGCGAGAGTCTTGCCATGCTCGAGCGGCTCTCCGGGCGCACGCACCAGGTGCTCACCGCCGTAGCGCTCGCCGCTCACGGCGCGGTGAGCTTGCGCCTGAGCGCGAGCGAGGTGCGCTTTCGGAGCCTGAGCCGCGCGGAATGCACGGCCTACTGGCGCACCGGCGAGCCGCGTGACAAGGCCGGCGGGTACGCGGTCCAGGGGCGCGCCGCGGTGTTCATCGAGCACCTGAACGGCAGTTACTCGGGAGTCATGGGTCTGCCGCTGTTTGAGACGGCCGAGCTGCTGCGTGAGGCGGGCGTGCCGTACTGGCGGCACGGCGCACGCGCGGGAGCGTAAGCGGTGAGCATCGAGATACTGGTCAACATCGCGCCGCGCGAGACCCGTGCCGCCATACTCGAGAACGGCGTGGTGCTGGAGATCCACATCGAGCGCACCAGCCGCCGCGGACTGGTGAGCAACCTGTACAAGGGGCGAGTGTCACGCGTGCTGCCCGGCATGCAGGCGGCGTTCGTGGAAATCGGCCTGGAGCGCACCGCGTTCCTGCACGCCGCCGACATCGCCGCCGCCGTCTCCGACGACACCGGGGTGAGTGCGCCGTTGGCGAGCCAGCCGGCGGTGGAGGATATCCGGCGGCTGGTGACCTGCGGCGACGACATCCTGGTGCAGGTGATCAAGGATCCCATGGGCACCAAGGGGGCGCGGCTCACCACTTTCATAGCCCTGCCGTCGCGCTACCTGGTCTACATGCCGCGTGGTGAGGCGATCGGGGTGTCGGCGCGCATCGAGGACGAGGCCGAACGCGCGCGACTGAAGACGGTGCTGGCGCAGCTGCTGACCCCTGGCGCGAGCGGCGGCTACATCGTGCGCACGGCGGCGCAGGGCGCCTCGCCCGACAGCCTGCGCGAGGACATGGCCTATCTCGCCAAGCTGTGGGATCACGTGCGCGCGCGTGCCGCCGAGGCGCCCCCCGGCACGGTGGTGCACGAGGACCTGCCCCTGAGCCTGCGCGTGCTGCGCGATGAGCTCGCCCGCGGCGTGAGCCGCGTACTGGTCGATTCGCCACGCGAGCACGAGCGTATGCAGCAGTTCGCCGCCGCCTTCATGCCCGAGGCGGCCCCGGTCATCGAACTGTACGCCGGCGCGCGGCCGATACTCGACCTGAACGGCGTCGAGGAGGAGATCGCCAAGGCGCTCGACCGCAAGGTGCCGCTGAAGTCCGGCGGTCACCTGGTGATCGACCAGACCGAGGCGATGACCACCATCGACGTGAACACCGGCGCCTATGTGGGTCATCGCAATCTCGAGGAGACCATCTTCCGCACCAACCTCGAGGCGGCGGTGAGCATCGCGCGGCAACTGCGGCTGCGCAATCTCGGCGGCATCATCATCATCGACTTCATCGACATGCGCGATGAGCCGCACCGGCGCGCGGTGCTCAGCGCCCTGGAGCGCGCGCTGGCCGGCGATCGCGCCCAGACCCACATCGTGAGCCTCTCGCCGCTCGGGCTCGTGGAGATGACCCGTAAGCGCACCCGCGAGAGCCTGGAACATCTGCTGTGTCAGCCGTGTCCAAGCTGCTCGGGGCACGGTTTCATCCGCACGCCCGAAACGGTGTGCAACGAGATTTTTCGGGAAATTGTGCGACAGAGCCGACAGTTTGCCAGTCGCGAGCTGCTGATACTCGCTCACCAGGACGTCGTGGATCGCCTCCTGGATGAGGAGTCCGCCACCCTCGGCGAGCTCGAGGCGCAGGTCGGGCGTCCGATCCGCCTGCAGGTCGAGGCCCTCTACGGCGTTGATCACTACGACGTCGTACTCGTCTAAAGGCACAAGAGTGCGTGTGACGCGAGCAGAGCCTGCTGCCGGGCCGGTTGCCCTTGCCGCCGGAGGCGGCGCCGCGCCCCGGGCGGCGCGCACCGGGCTGCGGTTGGCGGCCTGGGGGCTGGGGGGCGGCGCCGTCCTGGGCGCGGTGGTGTTGGTCGCCTGCGAGCTGGCCGCGGCGCGCGTGCCGCAACACCGCGCCGCGCTCGAGGAGTTGATCCGCCAGCAGACCGGACTCAACGTGAACTTCAGCGAGCTCACCGTGCGCTGGGGCTGGTACGGTCCCGAGGCCGTGTTTCACAGTGTCGTGCTCGGTGAGCCCGGAGCCCGCGGGGCGCTGCTGCGCGCGCCGCAGCTCATCGTGGGTCTGGATGCCTGGCGCACGGTGCGCAGCGGCCGGCTGGAGGCCGGGCGCATCACGCTGGTGAATCCCGACATCGATCTGGGGGCCGGCGTGGGTGTGGCCGGCGCGCCTGGCGGCGGCGCTGCAGGCGACCCGGTGCTGAGCGCCGGCGCGCGGCTGTTGTCGCGCTGGCGGGACGGACGGATCGACATCGAGGGTGGAACGCTGCGCTGGCCCCGGGCGGGCGCGGCGCTCCCGCTCCTGAGCGTCAGGCACGCACAGCTGCGGCGGCTGGCTTCGTCCTGGAGTGCGGACGCGCTGGTGCTGCTGCCCGCAAGCCTCGGTGCCAGCGCTCACCTGGCCCTGGTCGTGACGGGCGATCCCGCACGGCCGGCCGGCTCGAGCGGCAGCCTCAGTGTCGAAGGCCGCCTGCTCGAATTCGCCGGCTGGCGCGAGCTCATCGAATATCCGCCGCTGCGGCGCTACCTGCCGCAAGCGGGCCGGGGCAACCTCGAGCTGCACACCGAGTTCGCGCACGGACGCCTCCTCTCAGCCGACGGCAAGGTGCTGGCGCAGGCGCTCGAGTGGAGCCCGCCCGCCGCTGCGGCGGCGGCGCTCACCGTCGAGCGGCTGAGCAGTGCGTGGCGGCTCGCGCGGCTCGGCGCGCACTGGCACCTCGAGGTGCACGCGCTCGAGCTCGGTGAGCCCGCATCCGCACCCGCGACCCTCAGCGTCGACGCCGCGGCCGACGCCTCCTGGGCGCGCGGCACGGTGGACTCCGCGCCGCTCCCCGTGGTCGCCGCCATCGCGCGCTGGTATGCCCCGCAGCTGCCGCTGGCGGGGGTGGCGCTCGGCGGGGCGGTGCGCGAGCTGGCGTTCGACTGGAATGCGCGCCGCCCCGGGGGCGTACGTCTGCGAACGTCCGCGCAACTCGAAGACCTCACGGTCGCGACGCCCGCGCGCGACATGGTGCTCACCGGACTGACCGGGCACGTGTCGGGAGCCGACCAGCGCCTGGTGGCCGACCTGCAGGCGCACGCGGCGCAGCTCACCCTGGCGCGCCAGCCGCCCGTCGCGCTCGACGGTCTCGCGATCGCCGCGCGCCTCGCCATCGCCGCGGACGGCGGCGGCTGGCAAGTCAGCACCGATGACCTCGAGGTGCGGCGCGCGCAGCTGAGTGTTGCGGCCAGCGGCGCGATCGGCGCCGACGGCGCCGGCGGGCGGCCGCAGCTCAATGCGCACCTCGCTCTGAAGGACGCCGACGTGGCGTTGCTCGCCCGGCTGTTGGGTCCTCGCGCGCTGGCCGCGTTCGGCGCCGCCGCCGCTCGGCTCACCGCCGGCCGTATCGCGAGCGCGGATCTCGAGTGGCACGGTCCGCTCGACCCCGCGCGGCCGCCCTGGAGCCGTGGCGGGACTGAATTCCGGGGCGCTGTGGGGCTGCGCGACGCGACCCTGGCAGGCTCAGATCCCTGGCCCGATACGCAGCACCTCGATGCGCGCCTCGAGTGGCACGGGCCGCACCTGCATGCGGCGATCGACGGCGGGCAGGTCGGGACGTTCCAGCTCGCCGCGGCGAGCGCCGAGTGGGACGCGCGTGGTCAGCGCGCCATGCACCTCGCCGGGCGCGTCACCGGCAGCGCGCAGCAGGCGCTGGCGTGGCTGCGTGAACACCCGCAGCTGAGCGCCTACGCCCCCGGGTTGCAGGATGTCGATCTGCGCGGTGACACGCTGCTCGATGTCGACGTGCTGGTGCCCGCGGCGGCGCACGCCACCGCGGCGGGCCAGCCCCGCGTACGTACGCGCGTCACGGCGCTGCTCGATGGCGTGCAGCTGCGTGCGGTGGCGGGCCTGCCGCCGATCGAGGTGCTGCGCGGCACGCTCGCCTTTGCCGTCGGCCACCTGCTGCCCTCGACGCTGACCGGGCAGTGGCTGGGCGGCCCGGTCACCCTCGGCGTCGCGGAGCGGCGCGAGCCCGACGTCACCGCGCTCGCGATTTCGGGTCGCGGGCTGGTGGACGTGCGGCAGGCGGTGCTGGCGGCCGGGGCGAGCGACGATGCTCCGCTTGCCGGCAATGCCGAATGGAGCGCGCTGCTTACATTCCTGCCGGGTGCGGATCCGGGCAGCTCGCGCTGGCGCGTGCGCGCGGATTCGAACCTGATCGGCGTCGCGAGCCGCCTGCCCGAGCCCTTTGCCAAGGCGCAGGGCGCGGTGCTGCCGCTGCACGTCGAAGTACAGGCCGGTGCCGACGCCGGGCTATTGCGCCTGAGCCTCGGCGAGCGGCTGCACGCCGCCGCGGCGCTCACTCGCAGCGGTGAGCTGTGGCGCATCGAGCGCGGCACGGTACGTCTCGCGTCCACGGCGCCGAGGCTGCCCGCGGAACCGGTGCTGTGGCTGGAAGGACGCCTCAGCCGCCTCGACCTGCCGGCGTATCTCGCTCTGTGGCGGCAGATCGGCCGGGATGCGGCGCTGCCCGCGTTGCGCGCGCGGCTGACGACCTCCCTCCAGGTGAGCATCGCGGCAGAGGCGAGCCGCGCGGGCGGACAGCTGCGGCTGCAGTCCGCGGACTTCTCCGGCACGGCGCGCTGGCCGGCGGTGGTGAGCGGGGCTCATCCGGCGCTGCTGCACCTCGCCCGGCTCAAGGCGCAACCCGGTGACGCCGCACTCGGGGCGGGAATGTTGGCCGCACTCGCACCCGTTGCCCAGCTCTCCATCGATGATCTGCAGTGGCAGGGCCGCTCGCTCGGCAGGTTCGGCGCGATGCTCGCAGCCCAGGCGGACGTGCTCGAGGTGAGCGAGTTGCACCTGGCCGGTGAGAACGAGGACACGCGCGGCACGCTGCAATGCCGGGATGGCCTGTGCCGCCTGCAGTTCAGCCTCGACAGCCGCAATGCCGCGGCCACGCTGTCGGCCTTCGGCTTCCGGCCGGACCTCGACGCGAGCCGCGCGCGGCTGCAGGGTGAGTTGCAATGGCCGCAGCAGGCGCCCGCCTCCCTTGCAACGCTCGACGGACGCCTCCATATGCAACTCGAGCAGGGTGTGACGCGCCCCGCGGGCGTGGACTCGGCAGGGGTTCCCTTCGCGCTGCTGGCCGTGCCGGCGCTGACCGCGGGCATGAGCCCGGGGCTGAACTTCTCGAGCCTGACGGCGGACTTCATGCTGCACGACGGGCAGGCGACGACCTCGGACCTGCATTTCGACGGTGACACGGAGATCCTGGTGCGCGGCCGCACGGGGCTCCTCGCGCAGGACTACGATGAGCAGGCGTGGATCCTGCGCGGCGAGGAGCGGCTGCCGGCCGCCGTGCGCCGGCTCGGACCGACGCCCAAAGTTGCGGCGGCGTGGCTGTCGCTGCGCGAGTTGTTCGGTGGATCGGCCGCGGATCGCTCGCGTGCGGCGCTGCGTCTGCGCGGCACCTGGGATGACCCGATCGTGACGCCTGCCGAATGAGGTGCCGGATGAAGATAGCCGCAATACAGATGACGTCCGGACCGGACGTGACGGCGAACCTCGAGCAGGCGCGCGCGCTGCTCGAGGAGGCGGCGGGCCGCGGCGCACGACTCGCGGCGCTGCCTGAGAATTTCTCCTTCATGGGTCTGAAGGACGCCGACAAGCGCGGCGTGGCGGAAGCGGACGGCGGCGGCCCGGCGCAGGATTTCCTGGCGGCGAGCGCGCGGCGGCTGCGTCTGTGGATTGTGGGCGGCACGATACCGCTGCGCGGCGGTGCCGACGGGCGCGTGGCGGCCGCCTCGCTGGTGTACGACTCCGACGGGCAGCGCGTCGCCCGCTACGACAAGATCCACCTGTTCGATGTCGATATTCCCGGGCGTGCCGAGAGCTACCGGGAGTCGGCGCATGTCGCTCCCGGCTCGAGTCCCGCGGTAATCGACACGCCCGCGGGCCGGCTGGGGCTGTCGGTGTGCTACGACGTGCGGTTTCCGGAGCTTTACCGGCACCTGAGCGCGGCCGGCGCGCAACTGCTGGCGGTGCCATCGGCGTTCACCAGCCCCACCGGGCGCGCGCACTGGGAGACCCTGGTGCGTGCCCGGGCCATCGAGAATCTCTGTTATGTTGTGGCGCCGGCGCAGTCCGGCTTCCATCCGAGTGGACGCGAGACTTACGGCGACAGCATGATCGTGGATTACTGGGGACGAGTCCTGCAGCGCGTGCCGCGCGGCCGCGGCTGCGCCGTGGCGGAAGTGGATCTGGCGCAGCAGATGGGCGTGCGCGAGAGCTTTCCGGCGCTGCTGCACCGCGCCCCGGCGGACGGAAATACCTGTCCGTGAGTGAGGCCTCCATGAGTGATTCCCCGGTTGCCGACCCGCTGAAGCTCGCCCGCGACCTCATCCTGCGGCCGAGCGGCCTCGATGACGGGCGGCTCGACCGGGTGTTCGGCGAGGTGCTCGCGCACTCGGTGGATTTCGCCGACCTGTACTTCCAGCTCGCACACCAGGAGTCCTGGTCGCTCGAGGACGGCATCGTCAAGGACGGCAGCGCCAGCATAGAGCAGGGGGTTGGCGTGCGGGCGCTCGCCGGCGAGAAGACCGGATTCGCCTACTCGGACGAGATCGTGCTGCCGGCGCTCGAGGAGGCCTCGCGTGCCGCGCGCGCCATCGCGCTGCATGGCGGCGCGCGGCGCGTCAGTCCGTGGCGGGCGCAGACCGGGCATCGGCTGTATCTGCCGGCGGACCCCGCGGCCGCGCTCGCCACCCCGGACAAGATCGCCTGGCTGGAGCGCGTCGATCGCGAGGCGCGGCGCGTCGATCCGCGCGTCGTGCACGTCACCGCGAGCGTGGTCGCCGTGCACGAGGTGGTGCTCATCGCCACCAGCGACGGGGAGCTGGCCGCGGACGTGCGTCCGCTGGTGCGTTTCAACGTCTCGGTGCTGGTGGAACAGGGCGGCCGGCGCGAACAGGGCTACGCCGGCGCAGGCGGCCGCTATTCGCTCGCCGAGCTCGTCGCAGGCGAGCGGCCGCTCGCCCTGGCGCGCGAGGCCGCGCGCCAGGCGCTCGTCAATCTCGAGGCGCGCCCGGCGCCGGCCGGCACCATGACGGTGGTGCTGGGTCCGGGCTGGCCGGGGATCCTGCTGCACGAGGCGATCGGACACGGGCTGGAAGGTGACTTCAACCGCAAGGGCACCTCCGCATTCGCGGGCCGCATCGGCGAGCAGGTGGCGGCGCCGGAGTGCACGGTGGTCGATGACGGCACGCTCGCCGCGCGCCGCGGCTCGCTCAATATCGATGACGAGGGCACGCCGACCCAGTGCACCGTCCTGATCGAGAATGGCGTGCTGCGCGGCTACATGCAGGACCGGTTGAACGCCCGGCTGATGGGCGCGCACCCGACCGGCAACGGCCGGCGCGAGTCGTTCGCGCACATGACACTGCCGCGCATGACCAACACCTATATGCGGCCCGGCCCGCATGCACCGGAGGAAATCATCCGCTCGGTGCAGCGCGGCATTTACGCGGTCAATTTCGGCGGCGGGCAGGTGGACATCACCTCCGGCAAGTTCGTGTTCTCGGCGAGCGAGGCCTATGCCATCGAGAACGGCCGCGTGGGCGCGCCGCTGAAGGGCGCGACCCTGATCGGCAACGGCCCTGACGTGCTGACGCGCGTCTCGATGGTCGGCAACGATCTGAAGCTCGACGACGGTGTTGGAACCTGCGGCAAGGACGGACAGAGCGTGCCCGTCGGCGTCGGTCAGCCGACGCTCAGGATCGAAGCACTCACGGTGGGCGGCACCGCCTGAGGGCGCGCGCACTGTCGCCACGCGGAGTCACGTTCCCGGTACGTACTTGCCGAGACATAATCGAATCCTGGCGAAGCTGTGATTTTCCACACACCCGTTTGGGTCGCGAGTCCGTAACGTGCAGCGGGTGAGCTCACCCACGTAAAGGAATTCCGATGTACGCCGATGACGCCACTTTCGAGTCCCCGAAGCTCAACCTGCCGGAAGAGCTGCTGGCAGAAGTCAGCCGCCGCGCCGCCGCGGCTCAGGGGGACTTTCGCGTCGACGGCTGGAAACCCTCCCTGCTCGAGCGGCTCGTCAAGCTCTTCGGCCTCAGCTGATCCGAATGTGATCGCGGCGGTTCCAACTTCGGGGCCGCTCGCGATACGATCGGTGGCATGCCACAGCGCAGCCACCGCTTCTCTCATCCCGTTTACGAGGGTCTGCCGTGGTTTTACATAACCTGCGGCGTCGCGGCGCTCATCGCCAGCTACCTGCTCGCGTCGCGCGGCGGCTTGAGTCTGCTCACCGGCCTGCTCGGGTTGGTGGTCCTGGTCGGCGGGATGGTGGTGCTGCTGCGGCGGCGCGATTACCGCGAGCTGCGCTCGCAGTACGCGAACCCGGACTCGCTCGGCGCAGAGGATCCACCCTAGCGGCTACTTGAGGGGCGCCGGCTCCACCGTGGTCGCCGGGCGGTCCGCCGCCGCTTGCGCGGGCGCTTCGCTCTCGGCGTCGAGGCGCGGGACCGTCTCGCTGAATGAGCCGCGGCCACGCCCCGCGCGCTCATCCACGTAAATCAACTCGTGCTTGCCGATAAGCACGACGTCGCCGTCGTTGAGGTGATGACGGCGCACGCGGTTGGATTTAACGTAGATGCCGTTGGTGCTGTTGAGGTCCTCGATCACGCAGGAATGCGCCGTGGTGATCACCTGGCAGTGATGACGGCTGATGAAGCGGCTGTCGATCTGCACGTCGTTGTCGGGGGTGCGCCCGATGATGGTCCTTCCCAAGCGCAGGGTGATTTCCTGCACCGTGCGGCCGTCGGCCGCCACCAGCAGACGGGCGAGTGTCGCGCCGGGCTCGGCAGTCGCGGCGGGCGCCGCGCCGCCGGCCTCGGCCGGCTGCAGCTGCAGCTGCGGCGGCTGGGGGCGCGCGCCGTACTCGACCCACTGCAGCTCGCGCACCGCGCTGATGATGTCCGCGCGCGTGACCTTGCTGCGATCCGAGGTGTAGGCGGCCATCATGGCGGTATCGCACAGCGTATTGATCAGCCGCGGCACGCCGCCGCAGTAGCGAAACACCTCGGCAAAGGTATCGGCGGCGAAGATCTCGCGGTCGCCGGCTCCGGCGACGTCCAGCCGGTGCTGAATGTAGCTCTGCGTTTCCGCCTCCGACAGCGTTTGCAGGTGAAACCGCAGCCGCACGCGCTGCATGAGCTGCGCGAGCTCGGGCGCGTCGAGCTTGTCGTTGAGCTCGGGTTGTCCGGCGAGAATGATCCGCAGCACCTTGTCCTTGGTGGTCTCCACGCCCGACAGCAGGCGGATTTCCTCCAGCACGCGCATGGTGAGGTTCTGCGCCTCATCGACGATCAGCAGCACCTTGCGGCCGGCGCTGTACTGTTCGACCAGGAAGGTGTTGACCGTGCTGATCAGCTCGGCCTTGCGCATCTTGAAGGGCGAGAAGCCGAACTGCACCAGCACCGCCTGCAGGAAGTCGATGGCCGACACCTGCGTCTGGTTGATCTGCGCCACCACCACGTCCGCCGGCACTTCCTTGAGGAAGGATTCGATCAGCGTCGTCTTGCCCGAGCCGATCTCGCCTGTGATCACCACGAAGCCGTCGGTGAACCAGATGGTCGACTCCATGTAGGCCTTGGCGCGAGCGTGCTGCTTCGACAGGTACAGGAACTGCGGGTCCGGGCTCAGCCGGAACGGCAACTCCTTGAGCTTGAAGGGTTCCAGATACATGCGTGTTGGCTCGCAGCCGATGTTACGGGATGCGAACGCCGACGGCCAAATCCCTGAGCAGGCGTCGCGCGCGAGCGTCACGCCGGGCGGCGGTCGGCTCGACGACGGTGCAGTGGCCCACCTTGCGCCCGGGCCGCCCCTCCTTGCCGTAGTCGTGCAGGTGCACGCCCGGAAGCGCCAGCAGGGTTGCGCGTGCGGGCATCCGCCCGATCAGATTGATCATGGCGCTGTGCCCGAGCGGGCGTGTGGCGCCGAGCGGCAGGTCGAGGATGGCGCGCAGGTGATTCTCGAACTGACTGGTGGCGGCGCCCTCGATGGTCCAGTGTCCGGAGTTGTGCACGCGCGGCGCCATCTCGTTGACGATGAGCCTGCCGCGGCGCACGAAGAACTCGAGCGTGAGGATGCCGGTATAGCGAAAATGCGCCAGCACACGCGTGAGATAACGCGCGGCCAGGCGCTGCCAGCGCGCCGGGCCGAAAGGCGCGCAGGTGAGTCGCAGGATTCCCCCGCCGTGGACGTTGCCGCACAGCGGATAGACGGCGAGCTGGCCGCTGACGCTGCGCGCGCCGATGATCGACGCCTCGCAATCAAACGCGATCCACTCCTCGTACAGCAGCGGTGCCCTGCCGAGCGCGCTCCAGGCCCGCCGGGCGTCGGCGGCCGTGCGGATCACGGCCTGACCCTTGCCGTCGTAGCCGAGCCGGCGCGTCTTGAGCACGCCGGGCAGGCCGATGGCGTCGATGGCGCGCGCCAGCTGCGCGCGTGAGCTCACGGCGTGCCAGCGCGTGGTCGGGATCCTCAGCCGCTCGAACAGGCGCTTCTCGGCCACCCGGTCCTGACCGGCGGCGAGCGCCGCGATCGGCGGACAGATACGCGCGCCGTGCATGCGCGCCACGGCACGCAGGCTCGCCACCGACACGTTCTCCCAGTCGAAGGTCAGTACCTCGCAGCGCCGCGCGAGGCGTGCCAGCAGTCTTTGATCGGTGAAGGCGCCGTGCAGCAGGGGCGCGACCCGGCCGGCGGGCGCCGCGCGCGAGGGGTCCAGACACAGAAAATCGAGCCCCAGCGGATAGCCCGCCAAAGCGAGCATGCGGCCGAGCTGGCCGGCGCCCACGATGCCGACCGTCATGTGCGCGGCGGCGCGCGCGGATCGGGATTGCCGAGCACGCTGGCGGTCTGGCGTTCGCGATACGCTTCCAGCGCCGTGGCGATGGCGGGGTGCCTGTTGGCGAGGATCGCCGCCGCGCACAGCGCGGCGTTGGTCGCCCCCGCTGCGCCGATCGCGAACGTCGCCACCGGCACGCCCGCCGGCATCTGCACGATGGACAACAGCGAATCCAGTCCCCCCAGGGACTTCGACTGCATCGGTACGCCGAGCACCGGCAGGCTGGTCTTGGCGGCGGTCATGCCGGGCAGGTGGGCGGCGCCGCCGGCGCCTGCGATCAGCACCTCAAGTCCCCGCCCGCGTGCGCCGGCGGCGTATTCGAACAACAGGTCGGGCGTACGGTGCGCGGACACGACGCGCACTTCGTAGGGGACCGCGAGCTTGTCCAACAGTTCGGCGGCGGACTGCATCGTCTCCCAGTCGGACGACGAGCCCATAATGATGCCGACGAGCGGTTTCATCACGGCATTGTATCGAACAATGCGCGCAGCGCGCGAAACAGCTCTCTGGCGGCCGCGCCGGCGCCAGCGGCGCGCCGGCGCTCCGCCTGGGCGGCACTGACACGCCGCGCCCATTGCGCTTGATCGATGTCCGGTCGCCAGCGCGCCAGCTCCGCCAGGGCCGTCGGCCCTTCGGCGATCAGCCGCTCGCGCCAGGCGCTGATGCGTTTGAAGCGCTCGCTCTCGCGCGCGGCACGGGCGCTGTGCGCAGCGAGCGCGGCGCGGATCGGCTCCAGGTCCACGGCGCGCATCAGCTTGCCGATGTACTGGCGCTGGCGCGCTGCGGCCGCGCGGCTGGTGATGCCCCGCGCCGCGCGGATCGCCTCGCCCAGGGCCTCCGGCAGCTGCAGCGCGTCAAGCTCCGCCTCACGCAGGCGCACCAGCGCCTCGCCCAGCTCCTGGGCGGCGTGCGCAGCGCGCTTGCGCGCACTCTTGCTGGGAGGTTGCGGCGTGTCGGCGGCGGTCACGGGCGGCTCGTTGCGGCGCTTACCGCTGCGGTGCCGGACTGTGAGCTACAATTTAAGCCTAACGCTCACGCGAATCACGCACGATGCAACCACCGCCCGCATCCGCGGCAATCCGGCAACTCGCCGACGTCGCCAGCCTCGCGCTCGAGGAAGCGCGCCGCCAGGGAGCCTCGCAGTGCGAAGCCGACGCCTCGCTCGCCAAGGGGCTGTCGGTGAGCGTGCGGCTGCGCGAGGTCGATACGCTCGAGTATCAGCGCGACCGCGGGCTCGGAGTGACCGTCTACTTCGGCCAGCGCAAGGGCTCGGCGAGCACCGCGGACCTGGCGGCCGCCGCGGTGCGCGAGACGGTGGACAAGGCCTGTGCGATCGCACGTTACACCGCCGAGGATCCGTATGCCGGGCTGGTGGAGCCCGAGGCCCTCGCCCGCGAGATCCCCGACCTCGATCTGGATCACGCCTGGGACCTCGCCCCGGAGCGCGCCATCGAGCTGGCGCGCGAATGTGAGGCCGCGGGTCTGGACGTAGACGCCCGCATTACCAACTCCGAGGGCGCATCCGTGAGCAGTCAGCGCCACACGGGTGTCTACGGCAACTCGCTCGGCTTTCTCGCCGGCTACGCGGCCACCAGCCACTCGATCAGCTGCTCGCTGGTGGCGCAGGCCGGCGACGACATGCAGCGCGACTACTGGTTCACCATCGCGCGCGACCCGGCGGAGCTTGAAGCCGTCGCCAGCGTCGGCCGCACTGCAGGTGTACGCGCCGTGGCCCGCCTCAGTGCGCGCCGCCTGTCGACCCGCAGGGTCCCGGTGGCCTTCACGCCCGACCTGGCGCGCGGCCTGTTCAGACACTTCGTCGGTGCGGTCAGCGGCACGAGCCAGTACCGCAAGTCCTCGTTCCTGCTGAACGCGGCGGGCGAGCAGATCTTCCCGCCGTTCCTGCAGATGCAGGAGCGGCCGCATATCCGCAAAGGCCTCGCCAGCAGTCCCTTCGACCAGGAAGGCGCCGCGACGCGCGATCGCGAGTTGGTGCGCGACGGAGTGCTGGGGGGCTACGTGCTCGGCAGCTACTCCGCGCGACGCCTGGGGCTGACCACCACCGGCAACGCCGGCGGCATTCACAACCTCATCGTCACCAGCGCGGACGGGGCGCTGGATGCGGCGCAGTTCCTGCGGCGCCTGGACACCGGGCTCCTGGTGACCGAGTTGATGGGACAGGGCGTGAACGGCGTGACCGGGGACTACTCGCGCGGCGCGAGCGGCTTCTGGGTGGAGCACGGCGCCATCGTGCACCCGGTGCACGAGATCACCATCGCCGGAAACCTGAGGTCCATGTACCGGCACATCGTGGCGCTCGGCGACGATTGTGACGTGCGCGGCGGCATCCGCACCGGCTCGGTGCTGCTCAGCGAGATGACGATTGCCGGGGAGTGAGCTGCAGAGCCGGCCGCGGCGCCTCATCGACCAGGTCGCGCAGCGTGAGCTCGCCGCAGCGATGGCGGCGCGCATCCTCGACACCGGCCAGCAGCCGGTCGACCGGCGGGACGGGCAGGTTGCGGGGCGCAACGTGGCCGCTGCCGTAATTGCGCGCGATGTCGAGTATCTCGTACACGCCGATGCGCCCGATGTCGCGCGCCGGGATCAGCTCGTCGTAGTCGGTGACGATCAGGAGTCCCGCGCGTTCGAGCGTCGCGGCCATCTGCGCCACCGCAATGCCGGGCAGTCCCAGCTCGGTGGCGAGGCGATTCACGCTCCAGCGCCGTCCGCCGGCGACGTGCGTGCGGCCCACGAAGTACATCAGCTTCAGCGCCAGCTGCTCGAGCTCCACGCTCGAGAGCCGCAGCTGCTGCAGCCCCAGGCGCAGGTACGTGGGATTCTGCACGTAGAACGACAGTTGCGCACCGGCGAGCAGGATCAGCCAGCCGAAATACGTCCACAGCAGCGCCGCCACCACGAACGCGAATCCGGCATACACGATGGTGAGGCGCGTGGAGTACACCACGAACGCGGTGAACATCTTGCCGACGGCGGCCCACAGGATGCCGCCCACCAGCGCCCCGATGAGCGCCGCGCGCCACTGCACGCGCGTGTTGGGAATCATCATGTAGAGCGCCGTGAAAAACGCCGTGACCATCACGTAGGGCGCCAGGCTGATGCCCGTGCCACGCAGGCGCTGCAGCAGCGGCAGGTGCACCACCTCCTGCACCGGCGCGCTCGCGAGCGCCGCGTGCGACAACCCCACGAAGCCCACCAGCAGCACCGGGCCGGCGATGAGGAGGCTCGTGTACTCCGCGAGCCGCCGTGCAAAGCTGCGCGGCTGCTCCACGTGCCACAGGAAGTTGAAGCTGTCCTCGACCTTCTTGATGGTGCCGACCAGCGTCCAGGCGAGCAGCGCCAGGCCCACCGACCCGACCACGCCGCTGCTGACGTGGCTGGCGAACTGCACCACGCGCGCGGTGAGCTCCTGCGCCGCCGCGCCGCCGACCGGGCGAAAGAGCTCGTACACGATCGGCTCCAGATCGCGGCGCCCACCGAAGATCTTGAGTATGGCGAAACTGAACGCGAGCAGCGGGATGAGCGACAGGAGCGTCGTGTACACCAGGCTCATGGCGCGCAGGTTGATTTCCCCGCGCGCCAGGTCGCGCATCACGGCATACGGGTAGCGCAGCACACGCAGACAGCCTCCGAGCATGCCGGCGCGCACCGAGGCCGCTCCGAAGAAGCACCAGTCGAGAAAGGCCCAGGTGCGCATCCACATGCCTTAAGGATACAGTGCTCACCGCCTTGAGGTGCGGTGCCCCATGACGGCAGTCTCAGGATTTCCACAACGGATCGTCTGCCTCACCGAGGAGACGACCGAGACGCTGTATCGGCTCGGCGAGGAGTGGCGCATCGTCGGGATCTCGGGCTTCACGGTGCGCCCGCCACGCGCGCGCCGCGAGAAGCCGCGCGTTTCCGCCTTCACCAGTGCCCGTACCGACCGCATCGTGGCGCTGCAGCCCGACCTGGTGCTCGGCTTCTCCGACCTGCAGGCCGACATCGCCGCCGAACTGGTGCGTGTCGGCCTCGAGGTCCATGTCTTCAATCACCGCAGCGTCGCGGACATCCTGCGCATGATCCGCACGCTCGGCGGCATGATCGGCTGCGGGGGCAAGGCGCAGGCGCTCACCGATGAGCTGGGCGCGGGACTGGCGCAGGTGCGCGTGCGCGCCGCCCGCCTGGCGCGCCGTCCGCGCGTGTATTTCGAGGAATGGGACGATCCCATGATCAGCGGCATCCAGTGGGTGTCCGAGCTCGTGACACTCGCCGGCGGCGAGGAGTGTTTTCCCGAGCTCGCACGCGAGGCGCTGGGGCGCAATCGCATCATCGCCGATCCGCTGGAAGTGCCGCGCCGCGCTCCCGACATCGTGCTCGGCTCGTGGTGCGGCAAGAAGTTCCAGCCGCAGCGCCTCGCTGCGCGGCCCGGCTGGGACGCCATCCCCGCCGTGCGCGACGGCTACGTGCGCGAGATCAAGTCCTCGCTCATCCTGCAGCCGGGGCCTGCGGCGCTGACCGATGGCGTGCGCGCGATCCAGGGGATCATCGAGGAGTGGGCGGGGCGCGCCTAAGTCATGCCGCGCCGCTCGCGGATCAGTTCGTAGGCCTCGATGATCTGCTGCGTGCGCTGCTTGGCGTGCACCATCATCGACTCCGGCAAGCCGTTGGCCTTGAGCTTGTCGGGATGATGGCGGTGCAGCTGCCGGCGGTAGGCCTTGACGACTTGCTCATCGCTCGCGCCCGCGGTGGTCTCGAGCACACGATAGGCCTCCTCGAGCGAGCCCTCGCTCGGCGGGGCGCCGGCGCCGCGCGCCCCACCGGGGCGAAAGCCGCCGCGCTGGATGCGCAACACCGCCTCGACGTGCGCCAGCTCGACGGGCGAGATGCCCAGCGCGGCGGCGATCCGTCCCACCAGGGGCCGCACCGGGCCTTCCAGACCGTTGCCGGCGAGCGCTGCGCGTACCTGGATTTCGAGGAACACACGCAGCAGGTCGGGCCGGCCGCGGCAGGCGCGCCTGAGAGCGGCGAGTTCGCTGCCGAGGTCGAATCCGGGGAGCTTGCCGGCGGTGAAGCAGGCGATCGCCTCGCGCACCTGCGGGGCATCGAGGCGCAGGTCGCCCATGACGGCGCGCGCGGCGGAGATTTCCAGCTCCGATACGCGGCCGTCGGCCTTGGCGAGACAGCCCATGACACGGAAGGTGGCGCGGAAGAAGCGCTCGCCGATCGCAGCGACGTCCTCGCCCGCGGACAGCCCCGCCTGCAGCTCCTCGCCGTGCTCATCGAACTGATGCCCGAGCAGCACGCCGAGCACGGCCCCGATCGGACCGAGGGCCGCCGCACCCAGCACGCCGCCGGTGAGTTTGCCGATCCACTTCATTCTCATGAGCGCGTCGGGACCGAAGCGTGTCGCAGGCTCAAAGGGCCGCTATAGTACCAAGTGCATGCCGGCACCCGCCGTTTACCGCACCGAGCTCACCGGCCTTACCCGCATCCACGAGGGCAAGGTGCGCGACATCTACGCCGTCGACGACGACACGATGCTCATCGTGACCACCGACCGGCTGTCGGCTTTCGACGTGGTTCTCCCTGATCCGATTCCCGACAAGGGGCGCGTGCTGAACGGCATCTCCAACTTCTGGTTCGCGCGCACCCGGCACCTGGTGCCGAATCACCTGACCGGCCGGGAGCCGGCGGAGGTGGTCAGGGCCCCCGGCGAACGCGCGCTGCTGGCCGGGCGGGCGGTGATCGTGCGGCGCCTCAAGGCGCTGCCCATCGAGGCGGTGGTGCGCGGCTATCTCATCGGCTCCGGCTGGAAGGACTACCAGGCGAGCGGGCGCGTGTGCGGCATCGCCCTGCCTCAGGGCCTCAAGCTGGCCGGACGCTTGCCGCAGCCGCTGTTCACGCCGGCGACCAAGGCGCGGAGCGGCGCTCACGATGAGAACATAGGTTTCGAGGAACTCGCGGCGCTCGTAGGTCCAGAGCTGGCCGCCGCGGTACGCGACGCCGCGCTCGCACTGTATGAATTCGCGGCCGAGCACGCCCGCAGCCGCGGCATCGTCATCGCCGACACCAAGTTCGAGTTCGGCCTCGACAGCCAAGGCAGACTCACGCTCATCGACGAGGTGCTGACGCCGGACTCCTCGCGCTTCTGGCCCGCGGACAGCTATCGCGCGGGCGTGAGCCCGCCGAGCTTCGACAAGCAGTTCGTACGCGACTACCTCGAGACCCTCGACTGGAACAAGCAGGCGCCGGGCCCGAAACTGCCACCCGAGATCATCGCGCGCACCAGCGACAAGTACCGCGAAGCGCTCGCGCGCCTGACAGGCTGAGGGGCGGGCACCACGGCGGTCGCACTACGGCGGTGGCCGAACGCCATGGGTTAGACTGTGGCCATGCAGCCCGTGTGGATCGCCCCGTCGATTCTCTCCGCCGATTTTGCCCGGCTCGGAGCGGAGGTCGATGCGGTGCTCGCCGCCGGTGCCGACCTCATTCACTTCGACGTGATGGACAACCATTACGTGCCGAACCTCACCATCGGTCCGATGGTGTGCGAGGCGCTGCGCAGGCACGGCGTCAAGGCGCCGATCGACGTGCACCTGATGGTCCGCCCGGTCGATCGCATCGTCCCGGACTTCGCTGCCGCCGGCGCCACGTTCATCACCTTTCACCCGGAAGCCTCCGGGCACATCGATCGCACCATCGCCCTGATCCGCGAGCACGGCTGCCGGCCGGGACTGGTGTTCAATCCCGCCACGCCGCTCGACTACCTCGACTACACCCTCGAGCTGCTCGACATGGTGCTCATCATGTCGGTGAATCCCGGCTTTGGTGGTCAGCAGTTCATTCCGACCACCTTGCGCAAACTCTCTGATGCGCGTGCCCGCATCGACCGGGCGGACCGCGCGGTGCGTCTCGAGGTCGATGGCGGGATCAAGACCGATAACATCCGTTCCGCGGCACAGGCCGGAGCGGACACGTTCGTCGCCGGATCGGCGATTTTCGGCAGTCGCGACTACGCTCAGACCATCCGGGAGATGCGGCGCCAGAGCGCCATTTGAGGCGCTGGCCGCTCAGGCGCGGCGGCCGGGGTGGGGCGCCGGGGATGAGCCGCGGGTTTCGCGCTACGGGTCCTCGTCCTCGTCGTCATCATCATCGTCGTCGTCGAGGTCGACCTGGCTGCTGGGCTTGGTGGCGGCGGCGGCGGCCGGTTTCGCGGGTACGATGACCGGGCGGGTCTTCATCTTCGGCCGGGCGTTGAAGACCACGATGGTCTTGCCGGTGGCGCGCAACAGGCCCTGCTCCTCCAGCACCTTGAGCACACGGCCCGCCATCTCCCGCGAGCAGCCGACCAGGCGCGAGAGCTCCTGACGGCTGACCTTGATCTGCATGCCTTCCGGGTGCGTCATGGCGTCCGGCTCGCCACACAGATCCATGATGGCGTGAGCCACGCGGCCGGTGACATCGACGAAGGCCAGATCGCCCAGCTTGCGGTTGGTGCGGTCGAGGCGCGTGGCCAGTTGTGTGGCGAGCTCAAACACCAGCCCGGGGCTCTCCGCGGCAATCTGCCGGAAGCGCGGGTAAGTCATCTCGGCGAGCTCGCACTGGTTGCGTGTGCGGACCCAGGCGCTGCGCGTGGGCTGCTCGTAGAACAGTCCCATCTCGCCGAAGAACTGCCCGCGGTTGAGGTAGGCCAGCACCATTTCGTTGCCTTCCTCGTCCTCGATCATCACTTCCACCGAACCGCTGATGATGTAGTAGAGGACGTCCGGCAGGTCGCCGGCGTGAATGACGACGGTCTTGGAGGGGACCGCTCGGATGCGGCAGTAACTCAGGAACCGGTTGATCGCGGGAATCTCGCTTAAGGGCTTGATGTTCTCTTCCATACCGGCTCCGGGGAGATATACGACCTTCAGGACTTATCAAACCCAGTAGGCAGTGCCCGTCATGACACGGGCCGTGTGCCGCATGAGCGCGCACACCGGTGCGGGCAGAGGGGCGCCGCCGGCCGCCGCGGCCGCCGCGCCATGCGCGATCTCCTCCGCCCTCATGGTCTCAAGTATCGCACGGCTGCGAGTGTCGCTTGCCGGGAGTCTGTCGAGGTGATCCTCGAGGTGCCCCTCGACCTGACGCTCGGTCTCGGCCACGAACCCCAGGCTGGCGCGATCCCCCAGCAGCGCGGCGGCGGCGCCGATGGCGAAGGATCCGGCGTACCAGAGCGGATTGAGGAGACTCGGCCGCGCGCCGAGCTCCTTCAGGCGCGTCTCACACCACGCGAGGTGATCGGATTCGGAGCGCGCTGCGGCCATCAGCGTGTCGCGCGTCGCCGCAGAGCGGGCGAGGAAGGCCTGACCGTGATAGAGCGCCTGCGCGGCGAGCTCACCGGCGTGGTTGACGCGCATGAGCGCCGCGCTGGCACGCCGTTCAGCAGCCGGCAGGGGGTCGGGCGCCGGGTCCGACCCGCCCGGGACCGGCCGCGATGACCTGGCCGGCGCAAAGACGGAGCGCAGTCCACGGTCCAGGGCGGCGATGGCAGAGTCGAGAAGGCGACCGGACTCCATATCTAAGTCCTCTATTATAGAGGCATTCAGGACGGGCAATCCCCCGGCGGGGTGCCGCAGGACCCCCTCAGGGACGCTGCCCGGCGCCTTTGCATTGGCGCACCTGCTTGAGTACACTTCCCCGCCTTTTTTCGGCCCCGGCCAGGGTTCTTCCCGATGGCGGGCGCACCGCCACGAGTGACCTATGAAGACCGTATTTGCCAGGCCCGGTACCGTCCGGGGCGATTGGTTCGTCGTCGACGCCAGCGACAAGACGCTCGGGCGGCTGGCCTCGCAGATCGCCCATCGCCTCAAGGGCAAGCACAAGGCTGATTACAGCCCGCACGTGGACATGGGCGACCACATCGTGGTGGTAAATGCCCAGAAGATCCGTGTCACCGGACGCAAGCTCTCCGACAAGATCTACTACCACCATACCGGCCATATCGGCGGCATCAAGTCGATCGCTCTCGAGAAACTTCTCAGCGAGCACCCCGAGCGCGTGATCGAGTTCGCGGTCAAGGGCATGCTGCCGAAGAACCCGCTCGGGCGGCGCATGTTCAGGAAGCTGCATGTGTTTGCAGGCGGCGAGCATCCCCACAAGGCGCAGCAGCCGAAGCCGCTCGAGATTCAATAGGACCGTACATGCCAGCGACTCAGCACAATCACTACGGTACCGGCCGTCGCAAGACCGCGACGGCGCGCGTGTACCTGAAGGCCGGCAGCGGCCGTATCACGGTGAACGACCGCTCGCTCGAGGAGTTCTTCGGCCGCGAGACTGGCCGCATGATCGTGCGCCAGCCGCTCGAGGCGGTGAAGCTCGTCAGCAGCTTCGATATCGCCGTCAAGGTCGACGGCGGCGGCATCACCGGTCAGGCGGGCGCGATCCGTCACGGCATCACCCGCGCGCTGATCGAGTACGATGAGAGCCTGCGCAAGCCGCTGCGCGATGCGGGCTTCGTGACGCGCGATGCGCGTGAAGTCGAGCGCAAGAAGGTCGGACGCCGCAAGGCCCGCCGCGGGCCGCAGTACTCGAAGCGTTAAGCGCGGGGGCTCAAGCGGAGCACGCAGCTCCGTGCTCGCCCGCTCGATTTTGTATCCCGCCCCTGGGGGATCGTCTAGTGGTAGGACAACGGACTCTGACTCCGTTTACCTAGGTTCGAATCCTAGTCCCCCAGCCAATCAGAAGGGCCCGTCGCTCTGACGGGCCCTTTCCATTTCCAGGCCGGGAGCCGCAGCGGACTAGGATGAGAACCGAAGGTTCGACAACCGCGCGAGTCTGCGAGCGTGGTTGGACGACGGCTTCGCGTGAGCGAAGCTGTCGGGGCCCGCAGGGCCCGAGGCGCGCAGCGCCGAGCAATCCTAGTCCCCCAGCCAATCAGAAGGGCCCGTCGCTCTGACGGGCCCTTTCCATTTCCAGGCCGGGAGCCGCAGCGGTCACTTGTCCACGATGATGATTGGGTCGAGCGGTACATAGCCGTCGACCACTACCGTGTACTTGTAGGCCGGCGGATGATTCTCGTCCTGGCATTCCGCCAAGGTTCCCTCGAAGGGCTTTGTCCTTTGAAACACCGGTTGCGGACTCCCCTTGAACGGCCAGCTCGGGTGCCCCTTCCCGCTTACCAGAGCGAAGTGCAGCGTGAACGGGTTGTGTGGACTCTCCCACACGATCTGGGCACCCTCGCCGCCGCGAAAGTGTCCGCCATTCGGGCTGCAGACTACGCCGTTGTTGTCGATACCGATGTTGATCCTGGTCATGTTCGCGCCCTCCAGAGCCATGTGTCATCTGATTAATCCGGAGCGTGATTGCTCTGCCTGCGCGAGGAGTTGCCGGAAGCGCGCGTCGCTGCGCAGGCTCTCGAAATCAGGCGCCGCGCGCACCAGCTGCGCGGGGTATCCAAGTTGCAGTGCACGGCTCAGGGCAGCGATCGCGGCGGCGGAGTCGTGCCGTTCGAGCGCGATGAGTGCGGCGTAGTAGTGCACGAACACGTCCTCGGAGCCGAGCGCCAGCGCGCGCTCGGCGTAGCGCTGGGCGCGATCGCTGTCCGCGACGCGGGCGCTGTAGTAGGCGAGCTGCATCCAGGTCACCGCGTCTTTGGGGTTCACCTCGAGGCTGCGTTGCGCGAGCGCAATGGCGCGGCGGTAGTCGCTCTGCGCCTGGGCGCGGCCGGCGTCGGTCTGCCAGAGTGCGTCCGCCAGGTTGCCCCACACGCGGTGATCCTCGCCGGCGATCTCGGTGGCGCGCGAGAACATGCGCGCCGCGTCGGCGTAACGCCCGAGAAAGTAATACACGGTGCCGGAGTTGGAGTACGCGCTGCGCGTCGGCTCCAGCGCCAGCGAGCGCTCGAACGCCGTCGCCGCTCCCTGGAAGTCACCGTTCATCTCGAGCGCGGCCCCCAGGTTGTTGAAGGCCAGCGGACTGGCGGGAATGAGTTCGGTGACGCGCCGATAGGTCGCCGCCGCCGCGCCGGAGCGGCCGTGCCGAAACAGGAAATTGCCGAGCGCCGTCTGTGCGGCCCAGTAGGTCGGCTCGACGTCGACCGCCTGGCGGTAGGAATGCTCAGCCTCGGCGATGCGCTGCTGCCCGTCGTAGGCTTCACCCAGGCCCACGTAACCGTCGGCATCGCCCGGGTCGGCGCCGATCGCGCTGCGAAAGACCGCCTGCGCCTGGAGGTTGCGTCCACTGACCAGGTACAGATGGCCGAGGGCGGCGGAGACCTCCCGCAGCGAATCATCGAGCTTCAGCGCCTTTCCGCAGGCTGCTTCGGCCTGGGTCACGAGCGCGGCATCGCGTGTCTGGTCGTAACCCATGGCGTAGCGCTGGCACACCCCGGCGTACGCCAGCGCAAACTTCGGATCCTGAGCGAGCGCCTGGTGGAAGCTCTCGCCGGCCTCCTCGAGCTGCGTGACGCCGGCCGGTCCGTGCAGCTTCGCGAGCCCGGCGAGATACAGGTCGAACGCAGCCAAATGGGTGGTCGGAGGCTGGGCCACCCGTTGCGCGAGCTCGCTCGATAACACGAGCCAGCAGGTCCTGCCAGGTGCGATCGTAGGTCTGCGACCAGACGTTGTAGCCGGAACCGGCGTCGATCAGCTGGGCCGTTACGCGCAGGTGATCGCCTTCGCGGCGCACGCTGCCCTCGAGTATGTGGCGCACCCCGAGCGTCTGGGCGATGGTGTGTACGTCGGCGCGCCGGTCTTTGAATGCAAACGCCGAGGTGCGCGCGGCGACGCGCAGTCCGCGGATGCGCGCCAGCCTCGCGGACAACTCCTGCGCGAGTCCGTCGCCGAGATACGCATTGCCACCCGCCGGGCTCATGTCGATGAGGGGCAGCACGGCAATGGTCCGGGGCGGCTGCACGACCACCGATCCGGGTGCGCCGGGGGAGAGCTCGGCAGGCGCCGGGCCACGCAGGTAACGGCTGATGGCCCATGGCGCAGCAAGCAGCAGCGCTACGGCCAATATCCCGCCCAGCCACCCGAGCACCGGCGGTCTGGCGGCAGCGCCGGCCGCCTCGATTGGCGCATCCGGCCCCTCCGCGGGCGATGAACGGCGCCGGTCCGCCAGCGGCCTGACGGTGGCCACCATGCGATAGCCGCGGCCACGCACGCCGGCGATGTAGCGCGGCGCATGCGGGTCATCGCCCAGAGCGTCACGCACCAGCTTCACGCGCTGGCTGATGGTCTCGGGTGTAATGACCAGGCCCGTCCACACGCGTTCGGTGAGCTGATCGAAGGTAACCAGGTCGGGGGCGGCGCGTGCGAGGGTGACCAGCAGCTCGAACGAGAGGTGCGGCAGGGGAATGTCGTTTCCGGCGCGTGTAACGCGCTGCTGGCCGAGATCAATGATCAGATCGTCGACCTGGTACCGCGTCGCCGGGCTTGTCGCGGCTGGTGTGTTGTTTTCCATACCCGGCGCCATTCTCCGGGTGGGGGACGTACTGCGCGGGTTCGTCCGCCCGATCTTACGCCGGAACGCGCCACGGCGCGCTGCCGGCCAGCCGCCGCACCCACCCGGCCCGACAGGCCGGGTGGGTGCGCGTTCAACCCTCACTTGCTGTTCATGGCCGTTACGCTCGACTCCTTCTTGCCGCCATGCACCGCGGTGAGCAACGGGCTGTTGACCTTGGCGACCGCATCGGCGATCGCGGCCCGGTAGCAGCTGCTCCACTGCTGATACTGCGCCACGCCGGCTTCGGGCTCGTCGCAGACGTGGTTGGCGGCGTGCTTGATGCGCAGATACAGGGCGGTCGCGCCTTCGATGGTCGACAGGTTCAGGTCGCGGTAGCTGACCGTCTCGCTGCGCACATCACTCGGGTCTGCCGCCGGCGCCTGGGTGGCGCCAAGGAGACAGGTGGTCGAGGTGAGTACTGCGGACCAGAACGATGAACGGTGAATCGACTTGACGATATTCATTGCGGTTCTCCAGGTTGGGTATTCAAGGACCGCAGGCAAGGTATGCGCGGCCGGGCCAGCTCGCATGAAGGTGGCCTGAAGCCTCGTGAAGTCCTCGTGAAGCTTGCATGAGGGTTCGCCGCGATCGGGCAAAAGGGCGCTCCGGGGCTGCGGGGGACCCCAGCGGCGGCCTGCGCATGCCCAGCGCGGGCGCGCGCCGCAGGCGTACTAGCGGGTCTGCACGCCGTGTGCGGTGCCGACGAGCAGCACGTCTGCGGGGCGGGCCGCGAACAGTCCGACGGTCACCACGCCCGCGATCTGGTTGAGCTCACGCTCGAGCGCGACCGGATCGGAGATGCTGAGATCGTGCACGTCGAGGATGTGGTTGCCGTTGTCGGTGATGAATCCCTGGCGCCACAGCGGCCGGCCGCCACGCGCGGCGAGCTGCCGGGCGACCAGCGCGCGGGCCATGGGAATGACCTCGATCGGCAGCGGGAAGCGGCCGAGTGTGGTGACCATCTTCGTGTCGTCGATGATGCACACGAAGCGCCGCGCGGCCGCGGCGAGGATCTTCTCGCAGGTAAGGGCGCCGCCGCCGCCCTTGACCAGATGCCGGGCGGCAGTCGCCTCATCGGCGCCGTCGACGTAGAGGGGCAGCTCGCTGAGCTCGTTCAGATCGACGACCGCGACGCCTGCGGCGCGCAGCCGTGCACTGCTTGCCTGTGAGCTCGACACGGCGCTGCGCACACGAGCGGGATTGGCGGCGAGGGCCTCGATGAACAGGTTCACCGTGGAGCCGGTGCCGACGCCGATCGTGACGCCGCTGGGCACCAGTTCCAGCGCCGCCAGCGCCGCACGCCGCTTGTTTGCCTCAGCATCCATCGCCACCCCGCGCGCCGGTGACTTCCAGAAACGACTGTGCCCGCGTCAGCAGCGGGCACAGTCTTCTAATACGACTCGGCGGCCACTTTCGCGACCGCCGAGTTAAGGCCTATTTCTTCTTAGCAGCTTTCTTCTTGGCCTTCTTCTTTGCCTTCGCCATGTTGGCTCTCCAATTGACGGGTTAGTCCGGGGCCCGAGTATATACACGCGAATCGAAATTACAAGCGAGCACACGGTGAAGTGTGCTAAGGCGAGCGCGCATGAGGACTCGCGCACGGCGCGCAGCACCGCTCTCGCGAGTCACTCGAGCGAGAGGATGAACTTCCAGTGCGCGGCTTCCACCGGCGTGATCGACAGTCGATTGCCCGGGCGCAACAGCACCATACCCTTGAGCTCCTTGCCGGCATGCGCTCGCAGTTCTTCGAGCGCGATGGTGCGCGCGAGGCGGCGCTTCAACTGCACGTCCACCATGAACCAGCGCGGATTCGCGGGGTCGCTGTCGGGATCGTAGTGGTGGTGCTTGCGATCGAAGGCGGTGGGGTCGGGGTAGCCCTGCTTCACGATCTGCATGACGGCGACGATGCCCGGCACCGCGCAGCTGGAATGGTAGAGAAACGCCTCATCGCCCCGGCGCACCTCATCCCGCAGCATGTTGCGCGCCTGAAAGTTGCGCACCCCGTCCCACGCGGTGGTGCTGCGCGGGGCGGCGGCGAGATGCTCGAGGCCGAAGGTGCCGGGCTCGGTCTTCATCAGCCAGTAGCGCATCGGATGATCCCCTCTTCGGTCACCACCGCATCCATCCGCACGTCGTGGGCCGCGGCCGCGATGTGCTCGAGCTGCTGGAAGCCATAGGCGAGACCCACCAGGCGCGGCGCGAACCAGGCGCTGCGCCAGCGCCGGAACGCGAAGGCGCGGTCATAGTACCCGCCGCCGGTGCCCAGGCGCAGGCCGCGACGATCGAACCCCACCAGCGGCAGGAACACCACGTCCAGCCAGCGCGCGCCGATCGTGGCCGCCGCTTCAGGCTCGGCAATCCCCAGGCGGTTACGCCGCAGCGGGCCGCGCATCTCGACGAACTGCATGGCGCGCGAAGCGCGCCGCCGGTCGATGCGCGGCAGGTAGAGGCGGCAGCCGCGCTCCCGTGCCAGCGCGATGAGCGGCGCGCTGTCGAGCTCATCGGGCAGGGCGGCATACACCGCGATACGCCAGTGCGAGCGCAGCTGCAGCGCCCGGTCGACGTTGTGCGCCACCAGGAGCGAGGCGCGCTGGCGCTCGCGCGCCGGCACGCTGCGGCGCCGGGCAATGAGGCTCGCCCGCAGTTGCCTGCGGGCGATGCCGGATGAGGATTCAGGTAGCGCCACCCGCAAGTGCCGGTGTGGACCGTTGCTCTCGAACCAGAGCAACAAGTGGGACAGGCTGCGGCACGTAAGGCTTTCCGCTCGAAGGCGGACTTGCACAGCGATGCGCGCAAGCCGGAAGTCCCGAGGGTGTTTCAATTAGGGTCCGAGGTAACCCGGTCCGCTTGTCGAACACCGCAGGCGACGCCACGATCACTGTACACCAAGGATGCGTGGCGCGCCTAAGCCAAGCTGCGGGTCGCGGCCTGCGTCACAGCTCGAGTTGCTGACCCTTGCCAAGCGCGCCTTCGACGCGCTCGCGCAGCGCGCGCACCCGGACGCCCACGCCGCTGTCAATGCGTGACTCGCGATCCTTCACCCGCAGGAACTCGTGCGCCAGATTGAGCGCGGCCATGACGGCGATGCGGTCGAGGCCCACGACCTTGCCGCTGTCGCGGATCTCGCGCATGCGCTCGTTGAGGAACTCGGCCGCATCCAGCAGCGCCGAACGCTCCTCGTAGGGACAGCCGACCACGTATTCCTTCTCCATGATGCGGACACTCACCCGCGCCTGGTCCTGGTGGGTCATGCGCCGTGCTCCAGGGTCTTCAGGCGGCCGATCATGGCCTCCACGCGCGTGCGCACCTGCTCGTTCTTGTGCATGAGCGCGGCGCGCTCGCCGGCGAGCGACTCGTGCCGCGCCCGCAGCGCGCGATTCTCTTCCTTCAGGCGCTCGAGGATCGTGATCAGTTCTTCGATGCGTTTGGTGAGCCGGGTCAGCTCGAGATCGAGTTGTGTTCTTGTCGTCTCGCTCATGCCGGGACTATAGAGCCGCGCTCTTCGTACGGTCAATTATAATGAGCCCCGCGCATGAATCAGCCCGACTACACCCACATCCAGCAACTGCTGGCGCAGGTACGCTCGCACGCCGACGCGGCCGAGGCGCACGGCACGCTTGCCGGTTGCCTGTGTGGCGCGGGCGGCTACCGCTTCGAGGACTGGCTGCGCGAGATCCTGCCCGAGGGGCGCGCGGAGCCTGCCGCGGCGGCCAGCCTGCACGCGCTGTATGCGGCGACTGCAGACGCCCTGCTGCAGCCTGACATGGAGTTCGAACTCCTGCTGCCCGAGGACGGGCAATCGATCGATGCGCGCACCGCGGCGTTGGCCGAGTGGTGCCAGGGATTTCTCTACGGCCTGGGCGCCGGTGCCATCCCCGACGCCGGCGGACTCCCGGGGGAGGTTGGTGAGATCGTGCGCGACTTCGCCGAGATCGCGCGCGCCGACGTCGACGCCCGGCAGGGAGAGGAGTCTAACGAGAGCGCCTACGCGGAGCTGGTGGAATTCGTGCGGGTGGGCGTACAGCTGCTGTTCGAGGAGCTGGCCGCCGCCCGCCGGACGCCGGCGCCGTCCGCGGCTCCCCTGCACTGAAGGGCGCGGCTCATGGCGAGAGACGAGTTTGCACGCCGCCGCCGCCAGTTGATGCGCCTGATGGGACGTGACTCCATCGCCGTGCTGCCCGCAGCCCCGGTGCGGCACCGGAACAGCGACGTCGAGTATCCGTACCGTCAGGACAGCGACTTTCACTACCTCACGGGCTTCGGCGAGCCTGAAGCGGTGGCGGTGCTCGCGCCCGGCCGTCCGCACGCCGAGTACATCCTGTTTGTGCGCGAGCGCGATCCGAGCCGCGAAACCTGGGACGGGCGCCGCGCGGGCCCCGCGGGCGCCGCGCGTGACTACGCGGCGGACGACGCCTTTCCCATCACCGATATCGACGAGATCCTGCCCGGGTTGCTCGAGAACCGCACCAGCGTGTTCTACACCATGGGGGCATACGCGGACTTCGACCAGCGCGTGGTCGGGTGGGTCAATGGTCTGCGCACCCAGGCGCGCAACGGTCGCCACCCGCCGCAGGAGTTCGTGGCGCTGGATCACGTGCTGCACGACATGCGGCTCTACAAGTCGCGGCGCGAGCTCGCGCTGCTGCGCGCCTCGGCGCACATCGCCGCCCAGGCGCACCAGCGGGCGATGCGCTTCTGCCGCCCGG
>VBNP01000118.1 GCA_005877965.1 Gammaproteobacteria bacterium
ATTCCGGCGCCACAATGCCGACACCGCCTACCACCCGATCGTGGGCGGCGGCCGTAACAGCTGCATTCTGCACTACCGGGAGAACAACCAGCCGCTCGCCGACGGGGATCTGTTGCTGGTGGACGCGGGTTGCGAGCTCGAGTGCTATGCCTCCGACATCACCCGCACCTTCCCGGTCAACGGTCGCTTCACCCCCGAGCAGCGCGCGGTCT
>VBNP01000119.1 GCA_005877965.1 Gammaproteobacteria bacterium
GCCGGGGATCTATCTGCCCGCCGGCGCCCGCGGCGTCCCCAGGCGCTTCCGCAATATCGGCATTCGCATCGAAGACGACGTGGTGGTGACGCGACGCGAAGCGGAGGTGCTCACCGCGCGCGCACCCAAGGATGCCGATCAGATCGAAGCGCTCATGGCGCGCGGCTGAAGCATGGCAGCCGTCGCCCCCGCCACCGCTGCTGCGGAGGTCGACGTCGCCATCGTCGGCGGCGGTATGGTGGGTGCGAGCCTCGCCGCTGCGCTCTGGGGCACCGGGGTACGCGTGCTGCTCGTGGAGAGCGTGCCTTTCGGCACCGGCACACAGCCGAGCTTCGATGAGCGCACCACGGCGCTCGGCAACGCCAGCCGCCGCATTTTCGAGGCAATCGGGGTGTGGCCCGCGATCGCCTCCGAGGCTGCCGCCATCCGCAGCATCCACGTGTCGGAAGCGGGGCGCTTCGGCTTCTCGCGCCTCACGGCCTCGGAGCAGGGAGTCGATGCGTTCGGCTACGTCGTCGCCAACCGCGCGATCGGCGCCGCGCTGTGGCAGAAGCTCTCGAGTGCGAGCGCGCCGCAGCTTTTGCTGCGGATGCCGGCCCACGTGCAGGACCTCGAGATCGGCGACGCGCGCGTGCGCTTCACGCTCGAGCGCGGCTCCGGCGCCGCAGAGCAAATCGTGGCGCAACTGGTGGTGGCCGCCGATGGCGCGCACTCGCAGATCCGCGCAGCCGCCGGCATCGCGGCGGACGTGGAGGATTACGACCAGGTCGCCGTGGTCGCCAACGTCGCCACCGACCGTGCCCACGAAGGCCGCGCCTTCGAGCGCTTCACGCGCGAGGGGCCGCTCGCGGTGCTGCCGCTGCATGACGGCACGTGGGCTGTGATCTGGGCCTGCCGCCCGGCGCACGCCGCCCGGCTGCTCTCGCTCGATGAGGCGGCCTATCTCGCGCGGCTGCAGGCGCAGTTCGGCTGGCGCGCCGGGCGCTTCGTCGCTGCCTCCCGCCGCGGCTCCTATCCGCTCAGACTCACGCGCGCCGCCACCACGGTGGGCGTGCGCACGGTGCTCATCGGCAACGCCGCCCAGGCGCTGCACCCGGTTGCCGGCCAGGGCTTCAATCTCGGGCTGCGCGATGCCGCCCTGCTGGCGGAAGTGCTCGCCAACACCGCAGGCGATGTGGGCTCGGCCGCGCTGCTGCGCGGTTGCGCGCAGTGGCGCGCGCGCGATCGCGAGGGTGTGGTGCGCTTCACGGACGGTCTGGTGAAGCTGTTCGCCGATCACCGGCCCGGGATGAGCCTGCTGCGCGGTCTGGGGCTCCTGATGTTCGATCTCGCGCCACCTGCCAAGAGCGCACTCGCTCGCGTCAGCCTCGGGTTCGGCGGCCCGGCGCCGCGGCTCGCGCGTGGCCTGCCGGTGCGCCATGTTTGACGTTCTCGTGGTCGGCGGGGGCCCGGTGGGCGCGTGTCTCGGCGCGTTGCTTGCCGGTGGCGCCTGCGGCGGCGCCCGCGCGCTGTCGGTGGCGGTGCTCGAGCCGCGTCCGCCCGCACCGCTCCCCGCCCATGCCGCGCTCGAGGCGCGTGTCGTCGCGCTGTCGCGCGCCAGCGAGCACCTGCTGCGCAGCGCGGGCGCCTGGCGGGGTGTCGCCGGGCCGCGCCTCTCGGCCTACGAGCGCATGCGCGTCTGGCATGAGAGCGTGGCACCGGACAGCGAGGCGGTGCTGGTATTCGATGCCGCGGACGTGGGCG
>VBNP01000031.1 GCA_005877965.1 Gammaproteobacteria bacterium
GGCTTGATATCCCGGTGCACGACGTCGCGGCTGTGGGCGAAGCTCAGTGCATCCGCCACTTCCCGCGTGATCTGCAGCGCGTCCTCCAGCGGAAGCTGCTGCTCTCGCTCCAGGCGGCCCCGCAGCGATTCGCCCTCCACGAACGGCATCACGTAGTAGAGGAACCCGTCGACCTGGCCCGAGTCGTGGAGCGGCAGGATGTGGGGGTGTGTCAGGCCGGCCGCGATCTCGATCTCGCGGAGAAACCGCTCGGGGCCGAGCGCCGTCGCGATCTCACCGCGGAGCACCTTGATCGCGACGGGGCGGCCGTGTTTCCTGTCCCGAGCGAGATAGACGGTCGCCATGCCTCCGCGGCCCAGCTCGCGCTCGAGGTCGTAGCGGTCGGCGAGCGCCGTGCGGAGGCGGGTGAACGGGTCGGTCAGCGGGGCCCGGGGGCGAGGGACAGTCCATCATAGGGTCTCGGTCCCGGCGCGGCCAGAGGCCGTGGCGCCGATCAGCGCGACTCGTCCACGTAGATGATCCCCGCCATCCCGAGCACTTCGTGTGGACTGCACACGTACACGTACTTGCCGGGCGGGAAGCGTGCGTCGATGACCACGTCGTACGTCTGCCCTACCGAGGTCAACATCGGCCCGAGGCGCAGCTCGCCCAGGTCGGTGGCCGCGGGGATGCTTTTGAACTCCACGTTGTGAGGCATCCGGCCCGCTTGGACGAACCGGACCGTATCGCGCGGCTGGGCGTGGACCCGTATCGGGTCGAACGCAATGCCGTACGGCACCCGCTCCACCATCTGCACCACGATCACGCCCGGGTGCGCCGGGGGCGCTGACTGCGCGCACACCGGCGTGCCCAGGCAACCGACCAACGCTACAAAGGGGATCAGGCGCGTCATGGTCGTCCGGCCTAGCGCAGCGCCATCGCCGGCTGGATCTGGAGGGTCCCGTCGGCGTCCAAATCGGCAAGACGCGCATCGACGGCCGCCTCGTACCCCTTGAAGCACCCCTCGGTCACCACGCCCAATAGCCGCATCCTCCCCGTCTTCCAGTTGACCGTGCCATACAGATCCGCTACGAGCGAGTCCTCGCCCTGGCCCGCGGGGGCGACGATCCAGCGCGTCTTGACCTGCCAGATCGGGTTGGCGGTCTCCATCAGGCTGCCGAGGGGCTCGAGCGTCACGACGAGACCGCCGCTCATGGAGCCGCTCACGCGGCCGGACCAGACATTGCTCGTGTGATCGATCTGGCTGACGCCCGCGAACTGCCCGGCGAACCCGAGGGTCAGGCCGTTCGCCTGAGCGGCGCAGGCTGAGTGGTCGGTTGTTCTCTGGGGAGCCGCGTACGAGGTCACGAGCAGCGCGGCGAGCGCCCCGACGGCAGCGGGAATGCGAGCGATGGCACCCATGGAAGTCTCCTGCGGTGTTAGTCGTGGGCCCAGGGGGCAGCGGAGCGCTGGCCGTGAGCACGCGCCTACGTTAAGGCAGGCAGGTCAGGCGGGTATCAGAAAGCCGTCAGAAGCGGACCTGCGCTACAGACCTTGGGTGCGGTGGCGGGGGCTACCTCAGGCTCGAATCTGGTAGCCCGATCTGCTTTACGAGCGTCCGATAGCGCAAGTCGCCGCGAATCGGATCAAAGGCTGGAAAGTAAGGAAGGGCCAGCAGGTAGGCGGACCGGTCTGTGTAGGCCGTGTCGAGCCACGCGAAGGCTCGGTCGCGCTCGCCGAGGAGAGCGTAGGCCCCGGCGATTGTGACGACATCAACATATCCACGGGACCGTTTGGCGATCAGCTCACGGAGCGCGCTACGCGCTTCCCTCACACGACCAAGTCTCGCAAGGATCCCGGGCGGAGCGCTTCCGGCTAGTTGAAACTCGGCGAGCGCTTCACGTTCCCTGTCTGCCAGGAACAGGGCGTAGCCCAGACTCAAGTGGACGCCCGCGTTGTGCGGGTCGAGATCGAGAATACTACGGTACTGACGTATGGCTTGGTCATACCTACGTGCGTACCGCAGCCAGTTGCCCAGCAGTTGCCTCACGGCGGGCGACAGCGGATCGAGAGCCTGTGCCTGTCGGAATGCCGCTAGGGCCGAGTCGAGCTGCCCGAGTGCGCCCAGCAACAGTCCCTCGTAGAGGTACACCGTGCTGGAACTCGGATTGGCCGCGATAGCCCGACCGAGATCGTGTCTCGCCGCTTTGAAGTTCCACTCGTAAAGCAGTTCGACGGCACCGAGCGCGGCTAATCCCTCCCCGAGCGTCGAGTCGATGCTCAGCGCCTTCAGGGCGGCTTCCCTCGCCTGGGGATACGCTTCCCGGGGAGCAATGAAATCGTCCGCGAGTGACATCCAAGAATCCGCAATACCAGCCCAGGCCAGCGCGTAGCGCGGATCCCTGGACAAGGCTTGCTGATACAACTCGATACTGCCACGAAGGTCGGGCTCGGTTTGCTTATTGTAGAAGTAGCGGCCCTTGAGATATAGATCGTGCGCCTCGACGTCTCGCGTCGGCGTCATGGAGAGGGCTTCTCGCTCAGGAGCCGCGAGCGCCACGTCCAATGCACCGGCCACTCTCTCCGCGAGGTTGGACTCCACGTCGAAGACACCGGCCAAGACGGTATCGTATTGTTTGGCCCACACCTGGTTGGCATCCACGGCCCGCATCAAAGCAGTACTTACCCGAACGCGATTCGGTCTCCTTGCTGACTTCTCCCACCGGACCGTTCCCGCCACGATGTATTCGACGCCGAGTTCCTTGCCTATCGCCTGTGGGCTCTTGGTCGTCTTCTTGTAACCCATGGCGCTCTGTCGGGCAATCACGCTGAGGCTGGGCACACTCCCAAGTCGCGTCGTGATTGCCTCCGAGAGTCCGTCGGCGAAATACTCGTCTTCGGGCGCCCCAAGGTTCTCGAGCGGGAGTACCACCAGCATCTTGTGGCTCGCGGCAGGCCCGGAGTCGCCGCGGGGCAACAATTTCGTCCGCAGGCCATGGGCGAGCGCGGCAACCAGGCTTATCCCGACAGCGATCAAGGCATACGAGCCCGCCCGGTTCCGGCGTGCGCCGGCCGGCCTGTCGAGCGCGTTCGCAAACTCCACCGGAGTACCGAACCGATCCGCCGGCGCTTTGGCCAGCGCCCGCATGATCGCCGCGTCCACCGCCGGCGGGATCGTCTCCCGCAGTCGCCGCACCGACGGGACCGGATCCGTGAACCGCTTGGCGATCACCACCTGCGCGCTCGGCCCGGTATAGGGCGGCTCCCCAGCGAGCATCTCATACAGCACGCACGCGAGACTGTAGACGTCGCTCCGCCCGTCGATCGCCCCGCCCCCGCTCGCCTGCTCGGGACTCATGTACGCCGGCGTTCCCACGGGGATCCCCGTCTCCGTGAGCCCCCCGCCCCCGGCCTGCGTGATCGCCCGCGCGATCCCGAAGTCCGCCACCACCGCCTCGCCGCCCGACAGCAGAATGTTCTCCGGTTTGATGTCGCGGTGCACCACGTCGTGGCTGTGGGCGTAAGCAAGGGCGCTCGCCACCTCGCGCGTGATCCGCAGGGCCTCCTCGACCGGCAGTTGACCCTCCCGCTCGAGCCGGTCGCGCAGGGATTCTCCCTCGATGTACGGCATGACATAAAAGAGGAAGCCGGCCGCCTCGCCCGACTCGTGCAGCGGGAGGATGTGCGGGTGGGTGAGCCGGGCGGCGACTTCGATCTCCCGCAGAAATCGCTCGGGGCCGAGTGCCGCCGCGATCTCGGGGCGGAGGACCTTGATGGCGACGGGGCGGCCGTGCCGGAGATCACGTGCGAGGAACACGGTGGCCATCCCGCCGCGCCCCAGCTCCCGCTCGAGCGCGTAGCGGTCCGCCAGGGCCGCGCGGAGGGCGTCGAGCGGCAGACTCAGGGTCGCGGCTCCGCGCTCAGCCGCTTCAGCGCCGCGCGCGCCTCGGCGACGTACGGCTGCAGCTCGGGGTCCGCGTGCATCCACACCGCGGCCACGAAACTGTAGCCTGCGAGCGCGTTCGCCCGATTTCCCAGCCGCTCGTTGACGCGGGCTCGCTCCAGCGCCCAAAACGATTCACGCAGGGGGCTGCGCCCGGCAATGTTCTTTATCTCTCGCTCCAACCGGCTGGCTGCCTCCGGCCCTCGGCCGCGGGCTTCTAGCAGCTGGGCGGTGACGAGACGCTCGTCATCACAGTACGGGCACAGCGAGTCCGGGAGCGTCAGAAATGTGTTGAGCGCATCGCTCGTATCCCCCCGAGCGAGCGCGAGGTAGCCCCGTGCGGCCGCTGCCGAGTAGCGCCAATCGAACCACGGGGAGTCACGCTTCGATAGCGCGGGGGACGCTGCGTGGGACTCAGCCCCGCCGCGTCCCGCCGCGTGGTGCTCCATGTCGTCAGCCGTTCGCACGAACGCGACCAACGAGAGTGTATCCTTCCGCGCGCTCCACCAGGGGAGCGCCAGCATGGTCAATTGCTCGCCGCTTCGAAGCTCCCGTGCAAACTCGGTTGCCGCCGAGTCGGAACGAACCACCCCCAGCAGCGCGAACTCTGCTAACGACCCCGAAAACACTAACCGCATCCCCGTGGGAATCGCGACGAGAGCCTCCCGAAGATGCCCGCGGTAGGCGAGCATGTCCGCGAGCCACGCGGCCGCAAAGCTCGAGTCGCCTCCCAGAATGGCAACCCCGCGCGGCTCCGCGAGGCGGCGAGCCACTGAAACGCCAACCTCGGCCGTGTCGGGCCAACCGGACAACATGCCGAACGTGTTGAACAGCTGCTCGCCCGACATCGCCGCCAGAATGCTGTCTCCTTGACGAGCAGCCGAGCGGCCGGCCTCCAACTGGTCTTCGATGTACGCGACCACCGGGAAGAAGTCGGCTGCTCGGCCGAGGGCGAGATACGCCCGGGTGTACCGCCGCGCGGCCGCGACGTCCTGCGATCGCAGCGCGCACTCGATCGTGTGAGACACGATCGCGGGTGCAAACCCGGAGTCGAGCGCGATCGCCCGATCCATCGCCTCGCGAATCTGCTGTTGTGTGACGGACGCGCCGGGTCCGAAGCCGAAGTGGTAACGCGCTTCGCCGAGCTCGTACCAGAGCTCCGGGTCCTCGGGATAACGGCGGGTGGCTTCTTCAAGCGTGCGGTAGAGGCGGCGACCCTCATCCCACACGACCGTTCCGCTCGCCCTCAGCCAATACGCCCCGAAAATCGCCGCAGCCAGCGAATCAATCGTGACCAGCAAGCTCTCACGCGGCGCGAGGTGGTGATTCAAAGCGGCCGCGCGAAAGGCATAGGTGACCCACAGCGAGTCCTGGTGGCCTCGCCACCACAGCACTTGAGAAATACGCCGTAAGGCCGGCGCGAACGTGCTGTCGGCCCCGATCGCGCGGCGGTAGTGCACAAGGGCCGACTCGAGGGCGAGCCGACGGTAGAACTGCTCGCCTTGCAAGAATTCCCGGAGCGCGGAGAGGTTGGTCGAACCGAACGACGAGACCCGCACCGCCACGATCGGGCGGGTCTGACCGAGCTCCCGCAGCAGCGCGACGGTGAGCGAGTCGGACAGCCGATCCATCCGCGCGGTGTGATCGCGTCGCTCGACTTGCGCCACCACATTGCCGCTGGCCGCGTCGAGAATCGAGGCCGATATGCGAACGGTGTCTAGCCCGGCTCCGACGATATTCCCGAAGACGGCGAGGCGCGCTCCGGTCCGGCGGCCGAGCTCCTCGGCCGATGTCGGATCGGCCCGCCCGCTCCAGCGGCGAACCACTACGGTCGGTGAAACCGTGCGCAACGGGCCCGCTCCATCCAAGTTGCGCGACAAGACGTCCACCAGGCCTTCATGCCACAGCTCGAGCTTCGGGTCGAGCACGTCGAACGGCGCGACGGCGATCAGGTTCGGGTCGAGCACGGGGCCGCCCCCGGCACGCCAGTGCAGCACGGCCACTACTAGCACCCCGAGGGCAGCGGTGACGGCGCCCGCCACTAGGAGGCGGCGGGCGGAGCGCCGCGACTGAACTGCTGGGGCTCCCGAGGGCATCAGGGCCTCGGCGAACTGGGCCGCGGTCACAAACCGGTCCACAGGCGCCTTCGCTAGCGCTCGCGTGATCGCCGCATCCACCGCCGGCGGCACCGTCTCTCGCAGCCGCCGCACCGACGGCACCGGATCGGTGAACCGCTTGGCGATCACGACCTGCGCGCTCGGCCCGGTATAGGGCGGCTCCCCAGCGAGCATCTCGTACAGCACGCACGCCAGACTGTACACGTCGCTCCGCCCGTCGATCGGCCCACCCCCGCTTGCCTGCTCGGGACTCATGTAGGCCGGCGTCCCCACGGGGATCCCCGTTTCCGTAAGCTTGCTGCCGGCCGCTTGCGTGATCGCCCGCGCAATCCCGAAATCCGCCACCACCGCCTCGCCGCCCGACAACAGGATGTTCTCCGGTTTGATATCCCGGTGCACCACGTCGTGGCTGTGGGCGTAAGCAAGGGCGCTCGCCACGTCGCGCGTGATCCGCAGGGCCTCCTCGACCAGCAGTTGACCCTCCCGCTCGAGCCGGTCGCGCAGCGATTCGCTTTCGATGTACGGCATGACGTAATAAAGGAACCCCGCCGCTTCCCCTGAGTCGTGCAGCGGCAGGATGTGCGGGTGGGTGAGCCGCGCCGCGACTTCGATCTCCCGCAGGAAGCGCTCGGGGCCGAGTGCCGCCGCGATCTCGGGGCGGAGGACCTTGATGGCGACGGGGCGGCCGTGCCGGAGATCACGTGCGAGGAACACGGTGGCCATCCCGCCGCGCCCCAGCTCCCGCTCCAGCGCATAGCGCTCCGCGAGCGCCGCGCGCAGGGCCTCGAGCGGTGTAGTCACCGCCGCGCCTCCGCGCCGAGCCGCGCCAAGGCAGTACGGGCCGCGGTTACATACGGCTGCAGCTCGGGATCGGCATTCCGCCACACTTGCGTGACAAAGCGGTAGCACCGTGTTGCCGCCCGACCATCGCCGAGCCGTTCCGCGATGCGACCCGCGTCGAAGACGCTCAGCACCCAACTAGGAGAGATGCCAGGGAAATCATTGTCCAGCAGACCGACGGCTTCCCGATCTCGGCCTGTGGCGTGGAGCAATCGGAATCTGATTACGGGGAGGAAGGCCGACGCGGCATCGGCCTCATATGAGACGTGACCGGGGCACAGGGAGTCAGGAAACATGGCGAAGCGGCGCATCGCCTCGGCCGTATCCCGCCGCGCGAGGGCGAGCGCCGCGCGCGCAAGCTCGTAGCTCCCCCGTGTTCTCTGGATCGCTGGGACGCTGGACGCCGTTCTAGCGGCGAGGCTATCTCTGCGCACGAGCGCGAGAAGCGACGCCGTGTCGCGCTGCGAGGCCCACCACAACGCGGCGCCCAGAGTCCGGTGGCAACGGGGCATCCAGCGCGCTTCCGCCACGGAAGGCTCTTCCGCTCCGCTGTGCAACCAGCGGCCGAGCACAGCGCTCGCCGTCTCCGGTGGAACGGTACCTGCCAACGCCAGGTCCGCGAAGACCACTCCGGCCTGGTTGCCGAGCAGCGCATAGGATTCGTGCAGGTGCCCCCGGTAGGACAGCATCAGCTCCAGCACCCCCTTCACAAGGGCGGTGTCGCCGGCAGGGCCGGCGACGGGACGGCTGGCGGCAACGTGCCGGCCGCTGGCGAGAAGGCGCGCCAGCCGGATGGCCGTCTCGGCGGAATCCGGCCAGAACCACACGACGCCCCATGTGTAGTAGAGCATCGTTGCCGAGGTAGTGTCGAGAAGGAGCTGGACCTCAGGCGACTGGGCGCGTCTCGGGTCGAGTAGCGAGGCGACTAGCCCGATTCCTTCACCTTGAGGGACCCCTGCAGTCAAAGCGAGATACGCACTGACGTAGCGTCTCGCTCTCGCCGTGTCGGACCCGGCAAGGGCGAGCTGTATCAAATGGAAGTAAACCGCAGCGAACGTCGAGTCGAGCGCGTTCGCGCTCTCAAACGCTTCCAAGGCTTGCCGCGGCGTGCTCCCCACGACGAAACCACCATGAAAGCGCGACTCAGCGAGTTGATACCACGCCATTGGATCGTCGGGGTAACGGCGGACGGCCTCTTCCAGGGTGGCGAATATTCGTCTGGACTGAGACCAGTACGCATGATCGAGGGTGTCCCCGATCGCCGCACCAAGGGAGTCCGCAGTAATCAACAAGCTGTCGCGCGGGGCGAGACCGTGATTGTGTCGTCCAGCCTTGAGCCACAGCGTCCCCGCATCCTCCAACTTCTGCGAGTGCGCCAACCCGAGGTGATCCAGCGCGAGCGCGAACCCGCTGTCGAGCGCGACTGCACGTTCGTACTCCCTGATCGCCGAGTCCAGCGAGAAGCGTCGAGAAAACTGCTCGCCTCGGAGGAAGGCTCTTAGGGCTGGCAAGGATTTTGTACCAGCGGTGCCTAGTCGGATTTGGCCAGCCTGCCCCGCATCGCGGACGTCACGGAGCACATCGAGCGTGACGGAATCCGCAAGCCGATCGATCCGATCCGTCTGATCGGAGCGATCTATCTCGATCAGCGTCTTTCCGCTCGCGACGTCGAGCAAGGCGCTGCGCAGGCGCACGGAGTCGGGGCCTTCCGGCGCGACCGTGCCGAAGAGCGCCAAGCGGGCCCTCGTGCGGCGACCAAGGTCGGCCGCAGCGACGGCATCGGCATGCCCCTGCCAACGACGTAGAACCACACTGAGAGGCACGACACGCAGTGTTCCCGCGCCGTCCATGTCGCGCGAGAGCACGTCCGCCAGACCTTCCCGCCACAGGGCAAGCTTCTGGTCCAGCACATCGAATGGAGCGACGGCCAGGAGATTCGGATCCAGCGCGGGTGGGCGCTTCGTACGCATGAACCACACGGCTCCCACGATCGCAGCGAGTCCAACGCTCATCCCGAGAGGCACGCCGAAGCGAAGGAGTCGTCGTGAGACGTGGGGTGTCGCGACACCAGCGCCGAGCGCTGCGGCGAATCGCTCGGCCGTCGCGAACCGGTCCGCCGGGGTCCTCGCCAAGGCTTTCATGATGGCCATATCCATGGCCGGCGGGATCGTGTCCCGCAGCCGCCGCACCGACGGCACCGGATCCGCGACCCGCTTCGCCATCACGACCTGGGCACTCGGCCCAGTGTAGGGCGGCTCCCCGGCCAGCATCTCATACAACACGCAGCCGAGACTGTAGATATCACTCCGGCCGTCCAGCCGGTGGCTGCCCGTCGCCTGCTCAGGACTCATGTAGCCCGGCGTGCCGATCGCGATCCCGGTCCCGGTGAGATTCCCGCCTGCGGCAGCGGTGATCGCTCGGGCGATCCCGAAATCAGTCACGACCGCA
>VBNP01000032.1 GCA_005877965.1 Gammaproteobacteria bacterium
GGGAGGCTGGCGGGCAAGAATAACGCACGCGCCGCGAGAAGCGCAGGTGCCGGTGGCGCCGGTGCGCGTTTGACCTCCCGGGGGGCCGCCGGTAACGTGGCGCACCCTCCTGCCACGGCAGCGCTGTCGCGACTGAACAAACATGCGCATCGTTCTGTTGGGCGCGCCCGGCTCCGGCAAGGGCACCCAGGCCCAGCGTCTGGTGGAGCGGGCCGGTATTCCGCAGATCTCGACCGGAGATCTGCTGCGGGCCGCCGTAGCCCGAGGGAGCGAGCTCGGCCGCCAGGCCCGGGAGGCCATGGAGGGTGGCCGGCTCGTCGATGACGCCCTGGTGCTGGGCATGATCCGCGAGCGCCTGGGTGAAGCCGATACCCGCCGCGGTTTCATTCTCGATGGGTTTCCGCGCAACCTCGCCCAGGCTCACGCGCTCGAGCGGCTGCTCGAAACGTTGCAGCAGCCCCTCGATGCGGTGGTGCAACTCGAGGTCGACTCCCGCGAGCTGGTGCGGCGCATCTCCGGCCGGCGCACCTGCACGGACTGCGGGCGCGTGTTCAATCTGCTCACTTCCCCGCCCCCGGCCACCCGGACGACAACGAAGCGACGGTGGCCGAGCGGCTGCGCGTGTACGACGGGAAGACCCGGCCGCTGATCGATTTCTACCGCGCGCGCGGCCTGCTGCGCGTGATCGATGCCGAAGGGCACGTGGACGAGGTGACGCGGCGTCTGGCACGGGCGCTCGGTGCGCCGCTGCGTGCGCCGCGTGGCGCGAAACGGCGCGCCCGCAAAGACGCTGGCGCGCGGCCGACACACCACAAACCAACACGCAAGCGTGCCGCGCGCCAGAGTCCGGGCAAGAGCGCGCGCCGCAAGCGCGCCGTCGCGCGTAAGGTGCGCGCGGTGGGGCGCGGGAAATCGCGGCGCGCGACGCCGGCCGCCGGTCGACTCAAGGGAAAACGCCGCTGAGCGGCCTCAAGCGCCGGCCGGCCCTTCGGCAGCATCAGCTACAGCGCGGCGAGCAGCCGCTCCCCGACAATCCCGCGGCGCCAGCCGCGCAGCAGCGCGCCGTCGCGGCGCCCGTCGGCCAGCTGCTCGAGGTCGCGCCGCGTGGCCAACACCTCCGGCACGAGGTTCAGCTCTGCGGCCACCGCCTGGCTGATGGCGCCGAGCTTCTTCACCAGCGCGGCCTTCACCGGATCGGGGCGCGGCCGGCCCGCAAGCGCGGGCGCGGGGTCCGGAACCTCGGCGGCGCGTACCTGGGCGAGCAGTTCCTCGCCGCGGCGCTTGACCAGCGCCGGCGGCATTTCCGCAATCTGCGACAGCGCCTGCAGCGTGCGCGGCACCTGCACGACGATCTCGCGCAGCAGGGTGTCATCGAGAATCCAGCCGCGCGGGCGGTTGTGTTCCACGGCACAGCGTTCGCGCCACGCGGCCAGCGCGCGTGCCAGCCGCGCGCGCGCCGGGTCCAGGTCGCGCAGGCCCTTGATGCGCAGCCACGCGTTGTCGGGCTCGATCGTGAGTGCGCCCGGGTCCTCGAGCGCCGCGAGCTCTTCGCTGAGCCAGTCGAGGCGCCCGAGGCGCCGCAGCTGCTCCTGCAGTCGCGCGGCGAGCGGCAGCAGGTAGCGCACGTCATCGAGCGCGTATTCGATCTGTTCGGAGGACAGCGGGCGGCGCGACCAGTCGGTGCGGGTGTGGGACTTGGCGAGCTCCTGTCCCAGGAGTCTGCGCACCGCTTCCGCGTAGCCGATCTGGGCGGGCAGGCCGGTGAGAGCGGCGGCGATCTGGGTGTCAAACACCGGCCGTACCAGGCCCGCGAGCGGCAGCAGCACCTCGAGGTCCTGGCGCGAGGCATGCATGACCTTGACAACGGCGCAGGAGCCCAACACGTCCGCCAGCGGCGTCAGATCCGGAAGCGCGAGCGGATCGACGCAGGCGGCGTCGTCGGGCGCCGACAGCTGCAGCAGGCACAGCTGCGCGCGATAGGTGCGTTCGCGCAGGAATTCGGTGTCCAGGCCAACCCGCGGCTGTGTGACGAGACGCTTGGTGAGCGCGGCGAGGTCGGGCGGTGTGCTGACGATGCGCTGCAAACGGGAGCTGGCGATGATCTGTACAATTGGGTGTGACCATTATGCGAGCACCGCGCCGGTATCGAAAGTCATGAAAGAGCTCATTCAGCTCTTTGCGCAGATCGCATTGCTGCGCCGGGGCCCGCAGGACCTGCCGGCCTCGACGCCGCTGCTCGCGCTGACCGTCGTCGGCTATCTGGGCGTGAATCTCGTGGTGAGCAGCGTGCTGCCGCCGGTCAAGAGCTGGCCCGCGCAAGTGCTGCTCGACACGCTGTTCACGCTGGTGTGGTACGTCGCGCTGCTGAAGCTCCTGGGACGCTCCGAGCGCATCCTGCAGACCGCGACCGCGGTATTCGGACTGCAGGGGCTGCTGTCGCCGCTGCTGATCGCTTCCGATTGGCTCATGCTGCGCTTCGGCGAGGATGCGCTGTGGCAGGTGCCGGTCGCCTGCGCGGGGCTGCTGCTGATCATCTGGCTGGTCGCCGCCAGCAGCCAGATCGTGAAGGCGGCGCTGGAATGGTCGGCCCCTGCGAGCGTCGTGCTGGTGATCCTGCAGATCCTCACCGGGCGGCTGTTGGTGTTCGCACTGTTTCCCCCCGTCAAGGCCTGAAGCCGGCCCCGATGCACGTTCATATCCTCGGCATCTGTGGCACGTTCATGGGCGGCGTCGCCGCCCTGGCCCGCGCCGCGGGCTTCAGCGTCAGCGGTTCGGATCGCAATGTCTACCCGCCCATGAGCACGCAGCTCGAGGGGCTCGGCATCGCGGTGACCGAAGGCTTCGAGGCGGCGCAGCTCACGCCGGCCGCGGACGTGGTGCTGGTCGGCAACGTCATGACGCGCGGCCAGCCGGTGATCGAAGCGCTGCTCGAAAGCGGCCTGCCGTATGCCTCGGGGCCCGAGTGGCTGGCGCGCGAGGTGCTCAAAGGGCGCTGGGTGCTCGCGGCCGCCGGCACCCACGGCAAGACCACCACCGCCTCGCTCCTGGCGTGGATCCTCGAGCACGCCGGCCGCAAGCCGGGGTTCCTCATCGGCGGTGTGCCGGCGAACTTCGGCGTGAGCGCACGCCTCGGTGACGGACCGTGCTTCGTCATCGAGGCGGACGAGTACGACACGGCGTTCTTCGACAAGCGCGCGAAGTTCGTGCACTACAGTCCGCGCACGCTCATTCTCAACAACCTCGAGTATGACCACGCCGACATCTACCCCGACGTCGGCGCCATCCAGCGCCAGTTCCACCACCTGGTGCGCATCGTGCCCGGGAGCGGGCGCATCGTGTGGAACGCCGCCGACGCGCTGCTGCGCGACACGCTGCAGATGGGGTGCTGGACGCCGCTCGAGGGCTTTGCGCGCGAACCGCGCACCGGTGCGCTGTGGAGCGCGCGTGCGGTGCAAGACGCGCCGGACTTCTCGCGCTTCGAGATCCTGGAGGGCGGGGAGCCGCGCGGCACCGTGCAGTGGTCGCTGATCGGCGCGCACAACGTGGAGAACGCGCTCGCGGCGATCGTCGCCGCGCGCCATGTGGGTGTGGAGGTGAGGCAGGCGCTCGATGCGCTGCACGCATTCCAGGGCATCGCGCGTCGCCTGCAGCTGCACGGGGAGGTCAACACGATCCGCGTCTACGATGATTTTGCGCACCACCCCACGGCGATCACGACCACCATCGATGGCCTGCGCCGCCGCGTCGGCGCCGCCCGGATCATCGCGGTGCTCGAGCCACGCTCGCACACCATGCGCATAGGCGTGCACCGGCTCACGCTCGCGCCGGCGCTCGCCGGCGCGGACCAGGTGTGGCTGTACACGGCACCGGATCTGGGCTGGGACACCGGCGAGGTGCTCGCCGCGCTCGGCGCGCGCGCCCACGCCAGCGCCGACATCGACACGCTGGCGCGCGAACTCGCCCGCGCGGCGCGGCCCGGAGACCACGTACTCATCATGAGTAACGGCGGCTTCGGCGGTCTGCACGGCAAGCTGCTCGCGGAACTCGAACGCGCGGCGGCCGCCGGCGCCGCCCGGCCGGAGCGCAGGCGTTAGCCCGCATGGACCCGGCCGGCCTGCCGCTGTTCCCCCTCGATACCGTGTTGTTTCCGGGCGGGCCGCTGCCGCTGCGCATCTTCGAGCCGCGCTACCTGGACATGGTGCGCCGCTGTCTGAAGGAACACAGTGACTTCGGTGTGGTGCTCATCGTGGCGGGCGCGGAAGCGGGTGCGGTTTCAGCCGTGGCCGACACCGGCACCAGTGCGCGGCTGGTGGATTTCGACACGCTGCCGGACGGCCTGCTCGGAATCACCTGCGTGGGCGGGCGGCGCTTCCGGGTGCGCCGGCGCTGGCAACAGAGCGACGGACTGAATCTGGCCGAGGTCGATTATCTGCCCGAGGACCCGCCCAGCGCGCTGCCTGCAGCGCTGGCCCACCTCGGCGAGCTGCTGCGCGAGGTGCTGCCGAAGCTCGGCGGCGCGTACGCGCACGTCGACAGCCATTACGAGGACGCGGGCTGGGTCGGCAACCGCTGGGCGGAGATCCTGCCGCTCACCCCCCAGGAGAAACTCGAGCTGCTGCAGCTCGACGATCCACTGGCGCGCCTGGCACAGGTGGCGGCCTGGTCAGAGCGGCAGCCCCCGGCTGCGGGCGTATAGCCCCAGGTACTTGCGGCGCACGTAATTCGCCTCGATCAGGGCGAACAGCAGTCCGCGCCAGCCGTCGAGAAAGCCCAGGCGCAACAGGTAGCCGCGCACGAAACGCCACTGCGGATTCAGCACCACCGGGGTCAGCCCGCAGCGCTGGCCGCGCTCGTACATCGCCTGCGCCATCAGCTCGGCGTAGCGCTGCATGCGGTTCTGATGATCGGCGAGGCTGCGGTAGGAGTAGTGCTCGAGACGGCCGTGCAGCCTCCCGGTGCGCCCCTGCACGCGCGTATTCTCGTGAATCTCGTGACCGCTCCAGCCGCCGCGCCGCCGGTCGAACAGGCGCACCAGGCGGTCCGGGTAGGCGTTGCCGTGGCGCAGGAAGCGGCCGAAGTAGTCGGTGATGCGCGGCACGGAGAAGCCGGCGGCTGCCGCGAAGCCCTGCGCCCTGAGTGCGAGAATCTCCGCGCGCAGCACCGCGCTCACGCGCTCGTCGGCGTCCAGGCACAACACCCAGTCGTGGCGTGCCGCATCGACGGCGAACTGCTTCTGCGAGCGGAAACCCGGCCAGTCGCGCTCGATGATCCGCGCCCCCAGGGCGGCCGCGAGTTCGCGCGTGCCGTCGGTGGAATGCGCGTCGACCACGACGATTTCGTCGCAGAAGCTGACGGAACGCAGGCAGGCTTCGATGCGGTCGGCTTCGTTGAAGGTGATAATGCACGCCGATAAGCCGCCGTCACTCGCCACGCGCACCCCGCCGTCGCCTCGCGCCAAGTCCGTAGAATACTCTCAAAATGAGCCCGGTCCTGTTCTACGACCCGGTGTGTCGGCAGCCTTACGACACGCGCACCCTGCGCACTCAGGCCCTGGGCGGCACCGAGGCGACCCTGACACGCGTGGCCGATGCGCTGGATGCGTTCGTGGTCCAGCACAACCGCGCCGAAGACTGGGGCCGCTATCGCCGGCCGCAGCGCATTTCCGGCATCACCCGCGTGATCGTGAACCGCGACTCGCGCGCCCTGGCGCTGGTGCGCGAGCGCTACCCCGGCGCCCGTGCGTACCTGTGGCTGCACGACCAGCTCAATCCGGGCTCGCGGCGCGCGCGCTGGCTCGCCGGCACCGCCGCGCTGCTGCGCGAGATGGCGGTGACGGCCGTGTGCGTCTCGGACTCGCAGCGCCGCGGCGTCGAGGCCACGCTGCGCCGCATCGGCGTCGGCGCGCAGGTGCGCGCGCTGACGATCTACAACCCGGTGGACGACGCGCTGAAGCCGGACGGCACGCCGGTGGATGAGCGCAAGCTGATATTCTTTTCCTCCCCCAACAAGGGACTGAACTTCACCCTCGATGCCTTCAGCGCGCTCAAGGCGCGCATGCCGGACCTGCGGCTGGTGGTGGGCAATCCCGGCTACCGGGCCGGCGGCGATGCGCGCCGCGCGGGGGTCGAGTTCCTCGGCGCGCAGCCGCAGGCACGCATCCACGCCGAGGCGCGCAGCGCGCTGTGCACCTTCTCTCCCAACTTCGTGATTCCGGAGACCTTCGGCCTGGTGTTCGCCGAATCCCGCGCGCTCGGCACGCCGGTGCTCACTCACGACTGCGGCGCGGCCCTGGAGGTCATCGGCGACCCGCGGCAGGTGCTGCCGCTGACTGCGGCGTACCGCCTCTACGAGGCCGCGGTGGGCGGCCTGCCGTCAACCTGGCGGCGGCTGCCGGCGCGGCTGGCGGCGAGCGCGGGGCTGTTCGATGCCTATCTCGAGCGCATCCGCGCCTGGCGCGGCGGCGAGCGGCCGCGCACCGGCCCCGATCCACGCTTCCGCCTGAGCACCGTTACGGAGCAGTGGCGCGCGCTGCTGTCGTTGTGAGTGCGCCGTCCGCGCCGGGGGCGGGCGCACCGGGCACCTGCGCCGCCGTGCCCAGCGCACACCACGCCGCGAACACAGTCTCGACCGAAATCTCATCGAGGCGAGTGCACTGCGGCGGTCCGCCCACGCCGCACACCGGCGAGCCGGCCGGGCTGCGCGGCAGCCACTGCTGCGGAGAGTGTGCGCCGAACAGCACCACCAGCGGCAGTCCCAGCGCCGCCGCGGCATGCGCAGGACCGGTGTCGACGGAGATCATGCTGTGCGAGCGCGCACACAGGGCCAGCAGGCGCGGCAACGGCAGCTCGGCCGCCGCCACCGCCGGCAGCTGCGCCGCGGCGGCAATCCACTCGAGGAGTACTGACTCGCGCGGCGCGCCGCACAGCACGATGACCGCCTGCGGTAGCCGCGCGTGGATCCGGTGCAGCAGCGCCGCCCAGCGCTCGAGCGGCCACGACTTGTCGTCCGCGGGCGAGACCCGCAGCCGCCGGCCACGCATGGTGCGGCGGTTGCCGGGCTGCACCAGTATCAGGGTCCGCTCGCGCCAGCCTTGCCGCTCGAGCCACGCGGCGCACTCGGCGCGCGCCGCGGCGGACACCATAAGAAGCGGCGCGCAGCGCGGCGCGGGCGCCGGCCACGGGTAGTCGGCCGCGTTGAACGCCGCGGGCGTGAGGCGGCCGAGGTCCACCAGGCGGTCAACCCAGTGCGTCGGCGCAGTTTTGGACGTGTGGGGTGGGGCGGTGTCCAGGCCTGTCTGCGCATCGACCCGGTGCGTCGGCGCAGTTTTGGACGTGTGGGGTGGGGCGGTGGCGAGGAACACGCAGCGCGCGGGGTCGGTGCCGCTGAAGCGCAACAGACGTCGGATTCTCGCGAGCTTGCGCGGATCGGTCTCGCACACGTAGACCGGGTCGGCGCGCGCGGCGCGCAGCGCCCGCAGCGTGCGCCACCAGCTGGGGTCGAATACCCACGCGGTGTAGCGATGCAGGCACGACACGCGCGCCACATCGCTGTGCGCCGCGTAGATCTCACCCGGCCAGGCACCGGCGCCGATCACGTGACAGGCGCGGCCGAAGCGCCGATGCAGGATCTCCAGCAGCGCGGACAGCAGGATCAGATCCCCGACCCGGCCGAACCAGATGACGATAGGCTGCACGGGGGGTGCCGGCATGACTCCTCATCGCTGTGGGAAGCACATAAGCTATTCGGGTCGGGGCAGCCGTGGCAAGCAGACGATCGATGCATGCCTTTGTATGGTTTCTCGCGCTCGTGGCGCTGGCGCTGGCGGCGATCGCCGTTTTCGCCTATCCGGCGTGGATGCTCCTGCACCCGTTTTTCGCCTTCCCGTTCCACCGCGTCGGCGAGCGCATCGGCATGCTGGCGCTGCTGGCGGGCTTCCTGGTGGTCGCGCCGCGTCTGAAGCTCGCCGACCGCGTGAGCCTCGGTTACGGGCTGCCGCGGCGCGTGTTCCTGCGCGAGGCGAGCTGGGGCCTCGCGCTCGGCGTGGCGAGCATGCTGGCGGTGGTCGGCCTGATGAGTGCGCTGGGGCTGCTGGAGTGGACGGCGGCCACGGGCCTCTCCGGCACGGATCTGCTGCGGCTGGTTGCGCTGCGCCTCGCGAGCGGCCTCGCGGTGGCGTTCATCGAGGAAACGTTCCTGCGCGGCGCGATGCACACCGCGATCGAGCGCGAGTCCGGGACGCGCCTGGCTGTGCTGCTGACGGCGCTGTTGTACGCGGCGACGCACTTCCTTGCCAGCTACCACATCGCGCCCGCGCAGGTCACGGCGCGCAGCGGGCTCGAGCTGCTGGCCGGGACGCTGCACGCGTGGGCGCACCCGGCAGGGATAGTCGATGCGTTCCTGGCGCTGCTGGCGGTGGGGGTGCTGCTCGGCATGGTGCGCGCGGCGACCGGCAACATCGCCGCCTGCACGGGGCTGCACGCGGGGTGGGTGTGGGTGATGCTGGTCGCGCACGAGCTGACACGACCGGCGCGCGGCGCGCCGCTCGAGTTTCTGCTCAGCCGCTTCGATGGCTTCGTGGGCTGGCTGGTACTGGCGTGGACCGCGGTGCTGGCGGTGCCGTTGTGGCGCTACTACTCGGCACGCGCCGCGCGTGCGGCGCACGGGTGAAGAAAAACGAGCAGGCGTGAGCGCAAAACAGGGTTTTCGCGGGCGTGCGCGCCAGGGAAGGCGCGCCCGCAGCCTACAGGGGCTCGGCGCAGCGCGCCGAGCGGGATTTGCCAGGGAAGGCAAATCCCAGGCTTTCTGCGCGAAGCAGGACTGCGAGAGCGCAGAAAGTACTTGCGGCGGCCGCGAAAGTCCTGTTTTGCGACCGCGGCCTGCGGCCTGCGCCTAGTTCAGCTGCACCGGAGCAAACCTGTCGCGGCGCAGCAGCTCGAGCAATCCGCCCTCGCCCACGAGGTGCAACGCGCCCACGACCACCAGGCAGTTGCGCTCGCCGTGCAGGAGCTGCTCGATCTGCGGCAGCCAGCGCTGGTTACGGCCCGTCACCAGCGGGCGATACAGCGCCGGGAAGGCGCGGTATTCGCGCGCCAGCAGGCTGGCGAGCCGGGCCGCGTCGCCGCGGCGCCAGGCGCCGAGCACCTCCTGCATCTCGCCCGGCGCCTCCTTCAGCTCACTCAGCGTCTGGTCCAGCAGCCGCAACTGGTCCTCGCGCGACAGCGCCTCCAGACTCGCGAGCTCCTCGGACAGAGTCTCCAGGCCCGCGGTCGGCTTGCCGTCGGATTGCGCGCGGTGCACGAGCTGCTCCTCGACGCCCTGCTGCGGGTCGAACCCCAGATGCAGGTACTCGAGGTCGGCGAGCTCGATCCCCACGACCCAGGGTGACTGGCCGTCCAGGATCTCCATCGAGAGGCCGAGGTCGGCCGCCGCCGCACTCACACGCGTGTAGCGCGGCTCCCCGAGCACGCCTCGCAGCGTGGTACCCGCCGGCAGCGCCCCATGCTCCATCATCCAGCCGGCCGCCTGCAGCGGATCGAGTTGGCCCAGATCGAGTTCCATCACGAGCTTGTCCGAATCCGCGTAGGCGCGGTCGAATGCCGGCGGCAGCGCCGCGTCCTGTGCCGGCAGCAGGTGCACGGAACCGGCCAGGTATACGGTGTTGTGTGCGCCGCGGATCGCCCACACGGGGCTGGCGGCGTGAGCGGTCAGGCAGCCGAGCAGGCCGAGCGCGAGAAACCACCGGCGTGCTGTTCGACCCATACGACCTCCGTCAGCAGCGAGCCGTCGGCGCGCAGCTCGAGCGTACGATAGGCCGGCGGGCGGCGGTCCACCGCGAAGTCGTCGACGTTCGGCAGGAACTGCGCGCAGGTCGAAGGCGTCGCCAGGAGTCGTACGCCCTGGCGCAGGGCGTCGTAACTCTGATGCACATGGCCCCACACGATGGCGCGTACGTTACGATGCCCGTCGATGACATGCAGGAACTCGGCCGCATTCGTCAGCCCCACACGATCG
>VBNP01000271.1 GCA_005877965.1 Gammaproteobacteria bacterium
CCAGTGCTCAGTCGCGACCAGCACTTCGACGCCGTCCCGGACCTCGACCGGGAGAGCTGGTAAGGCTTAGGACGCCTCCCTCTTATCCGGATCAACCCGAAGGCTCGGCCGCGCGCTTTCAGAAGCGCTGCTCGGTCTGCACGAGAAACTGCACCCGCTTGATGCTGCTGTCGCCGTTGAAGGGGAATGCCAGGTCGACGTGCACGACGTTGCCCAGGCCCGAGCGGGAGTTGCCGAAGCGCAGACCGAAGCCTGCGTCCCTCAAGGGCCCGAGGCTCGGCGCGGCCAGCGGCGCGGCGCCCCAGGTGCGGCCGGTGTCGAAGAACACCGCGGCGCCCACGCGAAACAGCCGGAACGGGTACCAGTCGGTGAAGAAGCGCTGCTCCACCGTCCACAGCGCCCGTGCCGTGCCATCCTGGTAACGCAGCGGATAGCCGCGCAGCCCGTTGTCGCCGCCGAGCAGGATCTGGTCCTCGAGATCCAGCCGCCACCCCTTGGTCGCCTGCAGCGTCGTGAAGAACAGCCAGTTCTCGTTCTGCTCGACGTAGTAGCGCACCGAGCCCGCGAGCAGCACGTTGCGCGGCTCGCCGTTCTCGAGCCGGCCGGTCAGGGTGCCGGCGAGCAACAGCGTCGAGCTGCCACCGTCGCGGAAACCGCGGCCCGCGGAGCTGTGCAACATGAGCGCGCTGCGGCTCGAGCCGAACGCCGCGTCCGCCCAGCCGAGGCGCACACTGGCGGTGGTGCCGAGGTAGAAGTCCTCGGTGCGCGCGATCTGGTCGTGGTTCCAGAGCTTCAGATAATCATCCTGCACCAGGTCGAACTGTATCCACGGGTACAGGAAGCGCCGATCCTCGGGGACCGCGGTCACGCCGGTCCAGGTGCTGACCGGCTCGAAGCGGTGCTCATCGTAGGTGACGCCGCTGCTCCAGCGCCGAACCCAGCCGTTCTGCAGTCCGTTTGACCAGCCGCCATAGACCTGCACGAGTTGGCGCCGCTCCTGGAACCGATCGATGATCTGCCCGCGGTCGTACAGGGAATCGGTCTGCACATCATCCATGCCCGCAACTCCCGCCGCCCAGCGGGTGTCGAGCGCGTAGAAGGGGCGGTTCAGCCTGAGATCGCGCATCCGGCCGTCGCTGAGGTCCGCGTAGTTCACATCCACCGCAGTCCAGGTTCCGAAGGCGTGCATGTCGGACACCTCCAGCTGAGACTTGGTGCGGTCGACGTCCTTGGTGTGGGCCACCTTCAGCCCGGCCCCCGTGCCGAGCAGGTTGATCTCCTCCAGCTGCACGCCCGTTGAATTGCTGCCGCCACTGCGCCCGAAGTTGAACCCGGGATTCAGGGTCCACACATCGCGCGTGGTGACGCGCAGGTCGACCTGGCCGTCGTGATAGCGCACCGGGCGGATCCAGGCGTCGTAGAAGTAGCTCTCGGCGCGCAATATGCGTTCGGACTCATCGATCAGGCGGCGCGAATAGCGTTCGCCCGATCTGAACAGCAGCTGGTCGCGGACGATCGCCTTTCGGGTTCGGCTGTGCAGGTGGTTCGCGAGCCGGAACAGCTTGACGTCGTCCTTCGGGTCCTCGAGATTGAAGATGTTCTGGTTGTCGATCAGGATCTCACCGATCATCGCACCGGCGCCCTCGAGCTCGGCATCGGACGGGATGCCCGGCGTCTCCCCGGCCGGGCCATAGGAGGGTGGTCGGATCGAGGAGCGCTCGACCCCGGAGCCGACGCCGTCGGTGGCGGCGCGCTCGGTGCTCGCGAGCGCCGCGGCCTCGGCGCCTGCGCCCGCGTCCGACGTGGCGATTGACGCGCACGCCAGCCCGGGAAAGACGAACAGGGCGAAGAGCGGCGCCGCCGCGCGGCGCCGGGCAAGTGCGCAGGTGCGGTCGAACGGCGAAGGACCTCCCATGGCCGCATCACACCCCGGGTCGTCAGTGCGCGAGTCTGTGCATCCGGGCATTCTGCGCTGTCGCTCTCGGGGCACCGGTGCCACAGGTAGCAGTTCGCAAGCCCCGGCCGGAACCGTGACTCACCGCAAGCGCCGCGACGCCCGGGCTTGACAACCCGGCTCAGTTCTCTTAGCGAAGGGAAGGACGTATGACAAGCCAGTGGCCGCGCCATGCGCTTGTAGGCTGGGCACTGACCCTGCTCGGGGCGGGCACTGCCGGGTCGGCGGGCGCGGCGTGTGCGGCGGGTGCGGGCACTGCCGGCGAGCACGCGCCGACGGCGCTGCTGGTGTTTGCCGCGGCATCCTTAAGCGATGCGCTGGAAGAGGTCGACCGCGCCTTCACCGCACGCACGGGTGTGCACGTCAACGCCTCCTATGCCGCGAGTTCCCTGCTCGCCAAACAGATCCAAGCGGGGGCCCCGGCGGATGCGTTCTTTTCCGCCGACCTCGCCTGGGTCGACTACCTCGAGGAGCGGGGGTTGCTGCAGCGCGGCTCACGTCGCGAGGTGCTCGGCAACGCCCTGGTGCTCATCGCCCCGGCCGACAGCCCGCTGCGCCTCAGCATCACGCCCGGATTTGATCTCGCCGCCGCGCTCGCCGCGGGACGGCTCGCGATGGCCGATCCGGACTCGGTGCCGGCGGGGCAGTACGCGCGCGCGGCGCTCACGAAGCTCGGTGCGTGGCAGGGCGTGTCGGAGCGCCTGGTGCGGGGCGAGAACGTGCGCGCGGCGCTCGCGTACGTGGCGCGCGGTGAGGCGCCGCTCGGCATCGTGTACCGGAGCGACGCGCAGGCCGAGAGGCGCGTGCGCGTGGTCGGCGTGTTTCCCGAGGACACTCACCCACCCATCGTTTATCCGCTGGCGCTGACGGTGAGGGCGCGCGCGCCGGCGGCGCGGTTCGCGGACTTTCTGACGAGCGAGACCGCGCGGCAGATCTTCACGCGCTACGGGTTTGCGCCACTGCCTACGCGGCGGGACGGGAAGTAGAGCCCGGAGGGAGCGCCCGCAAAGGCACCCGCAGACGACGCCTAGCCAGACTTCCGGGTGCGAAGCGGCTGCAGTAGCAACGCCTCAGAATCTCCCGCTCTGAAAGTCGGCAAACGCCTGCTGCAGCTCCTCGCGCGTGTTCATCACGAACGGGCCGTACCGGGCGACGGCCTCGCGCAGCGGCCGGCCCGCGACCAGGATCATGCGCGCGGTCTTGTCATCGGCACCCACGCTCACGCCGGTGATGCGGATCTCGTCCCCTTCGCCAAGCACCGCGAGCTCGTGGGCCTGCACGGCCTTGGCGCCCGGTTCCGTGCCGACGCGTGCCGCGCCCTCGAACACGTACAGGAACCCCGCGTAGTCAGGGGGCAGTGACTGCACGAACTGCGCCCCCGGCCGGATCGACAGATCGAGGTACGTCGGATCGGTGGCCGGCTGCTGGATCGGGCCGGCGACCTCACCAACGCGCCCGGCGATCACCTTGACCGTGACACCCGCCGCGGGAGTGGCGCTCGGGATCCGCTCGGGACCGAATTCCTGGTATCTGGGCGCGGTCATCTTCTCGCGCGCCGGGAGGTTGAGCCACAGCTGAAAGCCGCGCATGCGCCCTTCCTGCTGCTCGGGCATCTCCGAGTGCACCAGGCCGCGACCGGCGGTCATCCACTGCACGCTCCCCGGCACCAGCACGCCCTCGTTGCCGTGGTTGTCGCGGTGGCGCATGCGCCCATCGAGCATGTAGGTCACGGTCTCGAAGCCGCGGTGCGGATGATCCGGAAAGCCCGCGATGTAGTCCTCGGGCTTGTCGGTGCCGAACTCATCGAGCAGCAGGAACGGATCGAGGTCCGGAAGCAGCTCCTGCCCGATGACGCGCGTGAGCTTGACGCCGGCGCCGTCGGAGGTGGGGATCCCGG
>VBNP01000033.1:0-1192 GCA_005877965.1 Gammaproteobacteria bacterium
CCATCCGGATTGCGGTGCTGGAAATCCCGCCGTTCTTCAGCAGCGGCGTGCGCTTTCTCATCGCCGGCGCGCTGCTCTATGTATTCATGCGCCTGCGCGGACAGCCCAGTCCTGCAGCGAGAGAGTGGCGCAGCATCGCGACGATCGCGCTGTGCATGTTCGTCGCGACCTACGGCACGCTGTTCTGGGCTGAGCAGTACGTGCCCTCCGGCATTACTGCGGTGATCGAGGCGACCCTGCCTATCACGACCGTCGCTCTGGAGGTGTTCGTATTTCGCCAGCAGCCGTTTCGCTGGCGGACGCTGGCCGCGGTGGCGCTCGGGTTCTGCGGGGTTGCGTGGCTCCTGATCCGCAATGAGCAGCCATTCCCCGGGCTGCCGTGCGTGGTGATCCTGGCCGGCGGCACGGCCTGGTCGCTCGGAGCCGTATTGACGCGCTCGCTGGCACGTCCGCAATCGCTGCCGCTGGCTGCCGGCGCGCAGATGATGCTGGGTGGGGCGGTGCTGCTGGCGCTATCGCAGGCTACGGGTGAACTGCAGTCGTTTCCCCACATCTCGCTGCGTGCCGGCTTGGCACTGTCGTATCTGATCGTCGCCGGCTCGCTGCTTGGCTTTACCGCGTACGTCTGGCTGCTCGCTCGCATGCCAGCGACGCAGGTCGCAAGCCACGCCTATGTCAATCCACTGGTGGCGGTCGCCCTGGGTTACTTCGTCGCCGGGGAGGCGGTTACCCTGCACATGATTCTGGCATCGGCGCTGGTGCTCGCCAGCGTCCTGCTGATCCTCACGACACCGGACGCCCGCCGGCGCCGGGTCGCATATGACCGGGAGAGTGGCTATGGCAGTGCTGAGAGAATGGCGCGCTGAGATCAAACGCGCCCTTAAAGATGAATACGTGGAGTACGTGAAGGCAACGGGCCTCGCTGCCTACCAGCGCACGCCGGGGAACCTTGGTGCCAGCGTGGCGGTGCGCGACCTGGATTCGGAACGCTCCGAGATCGTGACCTTAAGCTGGTGGAGCGACACCGAGGCCATCAAAGCCTTCGCAGGGGCGGATTACCGGCGCTCGCGTTATTACCCCGAGGACGACCGCTTCCTGCTCACGCGCCCCCAGCATGTTCACCATTACGAGGCCACGGTTCCCGGCTGACATCGGCGCGGCGCATCCCGCTTGCACGGTCCAACGGCACCTG
>VBNP01000033.1:1201-9886 GCA_005877965.1 Gammaproteobacteria bacterium
CGCGCCATCGCCGAACACAACAATAACGGCGTGCTCAATGCCCTCAAGGAGTACGCATCATGACCTCAGCCAAGCCTATGCGGCAGTCGCAGCCGAGCGATCGCATCCCGATCCCGGGCGCGACCATACGAGTTGCGATCGTCAAGTCCTCGCTGGGCTACGTTCTCGTCGCCCGCAGCGCGAAGGGCGTGTGCGCGATTCTCCTGGGCGACAGTCCTTCGCTCCTGGAGCGCGAGCTGCGCCAGCGCTTCCCGCAAGTGCGTCTCCTCGGCAGCGATGCGGACACCGAGTCGCTCGCCGCTGAAGTCGCGCGTGTCGTCGAGAACCCGCGCCTCAGCTTGGATCTTCCCCTCGACGTGCGCGGCACGGCCTTCCAGCAACGAGTGTGGCGGGCGCTGCGGGAGATTGCCGTGGGGTCCACCGTGAGCTACGCCGAAGTGGCGCAGCGCCTCGGCGCACCGCGCTCGGTGCGGGCGGTGGCACAGGCCTGCGCCGCCAATCCCCTCGCGGTACTGATCCCCTGTCACCGCGTCGTGCGCCACGACGGAGCGCTGTCCGGTTATCGCTGGGGCATCGAGCGCAAGCGCGCGCTTCTCACGCTCGAGTCGGGCCGGTGAACACCGGGATGCTGAACATCCAGGCGGGAGTCGCGCGCGAGCGCAGAGCGCCTGATGCCGCAGGGCCGGGCATTGCGGAGCGGGTGCGGACTCTTGATTGGCAGCGCCTGCGGCAGGATCTCGATGCTCATGGCAATGCCATGATCGGGAGTCTCCTCACCCGCACCGAGTGTCAGCGCATCGCGCGCGGGTACGCGGACGACTCGCTGTTTCGTAGCCGGGTGGTGATGGGCAGCCACGGATTCGGGCGGGGTGAGTACCGGTATTTCGCCTATCCGCTGCCCGAGCGCGTCGCGGCGCTGCGCGCTGAGTTGTACGCGCCGCTCGCGGCGCTCGCCAACCGCTGGAACGAGCAGCTGCGCGTGGCGGCCCGCTTCCCCGTGGCGCATGAGGAATTTGTGGCCCGCTGCCGCGCGGCCGGCCAGGCCCGTCCCACCCCGCTGCTGCTTCAGTACGGGCCCGGTGACTACAACTGCCTGCACCAGGATCTCTACGGAGAGTGTGTCTTTCCGCTGCAGGTGGCGATCCTGCTGTCGCAGCCGGGTGAGGACTTCACCGGGGGCGAGTTTGTCATTACGGAGCAACGGCCCCGCATGCAGTCGCGGGCCGAGGTCGTGCCGCTTCGCCAGGGAGACGCGGTAATCTTCGCCGTGCATCATCGCCCTGTGGCAGGCACTCGCGGAGTGTATCGCGTGAATCTTCGTCACGGCGTCAGCCGGGTTCGCACCGGACACCGTCACACCCTGGGCGTGATATTTCACGACGCCAAATGAGCGCACGGAACCATGGCCGCAGAGCCTGATACGCCGCTGGACCTGTTCGCGGACGGGGACGCGCAGCCGCGCCGGGAGACGCTTGGCCCGGGCGCCGTGCTGCTGCGCTCCTTCGCGAGCGCGAGAGCCGGCGCGCTGCTTGCGGCGCTGGAGGAAGTGGTTCAACGCAGTCCCTTTCGTTTCATGACCACGCCGGGCGGCTACCGCATGTCGGTCGCCATGACCAACTGCGGAGCCGCGGGCTGGGTCACGGACCGCAGCGGATATCGCTACGACGCACTCGACCCGCTGAGCGCTGCGTGCTGGCCGTTGATGCCGCCGGTTTTCCGGGAACTCGCGGCGCAAGCCGCGGGCGCTGCCGGCTTTGCCGAGTTCGAGCCCGACGCGTGCCTCATCAATCGATACCAGCCCGGTGCGCGGCTGTCGCTTCATCAGGACAAGGATGAGCGGGACCTCAGCTCCCCGATCGTCTCCGTATCACTGGGGCTGCCGGCGGTATTTCTGTTCGGCGCCCACCGCCGCGCCGAGCGCCCGCGGCGGGTCCCGCTGGCCCATGGAGACGTCGTGGTCTGGGGCGGCCCGGCGCGGCTCCGATTCCACGGCGTGCAGCCGCTGAAGGAGGGGCGGCATCCGGACCTTGGAGCCTGTCGGGTCAACCTGTCCTTCCGCAAGGCGCGCTAGCGAGGCAGATCGGCTCGCGCCGCATCAGTTCCCCTAATGTCGATGTCATCGACATAACTGTCGCATGTGTCGAAGCCCGATCCGCCTTGGCAGGCCTGCGCCAGGCCACTGCTCTCATCCCGAATCCCGCCGTCCTGATCAATACAATTCCGATCCTGGAAGCGCAGGCGAGTTCCGAGATCGAGAACATTGTCACGACGACTGACGCGCTATTCCGCCAGGCGCAACTTGAGGGACTTGCGGCCGATCCCGCAACCAAAGAAGCGCTGCGTTACCGGACGGCCCTGAAAGCCGGATTTGACTCGCTCAAGAAACGCCCGCTGACGACACGCACCGCCGAGGAGATCTGCACGATCATTCGCGATGTGCGGATGACGGTCCGAAAGGTGCCGGGTACGGCACTCGCCAACAATGTTACAGGCGAAGTCGTCTATAGGCCGCCAGAGGGAGGATCGCGCCTGCGCGATAAGCTCGCGAACTGGGAGCGCTTTATCCATGGAAGCGAGGAGCTCGATCCGCTCATCCGCATGGCGGTCGCGCATTATCAATTCGAAGCCATACATCCGTTTACGGATGGGAACGGCCGCACAGGCCGGATCCTCAACCTCTTGATGCTGGTTGAACAGGGGCTATTGGATCTTCCGATCCTGTACCTGTCTCAATACGTAATCCGCAACAAGGCAGCATACTATGAAGGACTACTGAGCGTCACACGCCACGGCGCTTGGCAGCAGTGGATTCTTTACATGTTGCGGGCTACTGGTGAAACGGCACAGTGGACGCTCAGTAAGATCACCGCGGTGCGCGAACTCGTCGAGCACACAGCGGCGTATGTCCGCAAGGTCGTGCCCAAACAATACAGCCGCGAGCTGATCGATGTGATTTTTACTCAGCCCTACTGCCGTATTGAAAACGTTGTTGACACCGGCATCGCCAAGCGGCAAACCGCTTCAACGTACCTGCACAAACTGGTCAGCGTCGGAGTCCTGAAGGAGAAGCCGATTGGATTGAATAAGCTATTTTTGAATTCCAGATTCTTAACATTGCTTACTCACGAGTCGAACGAGTTCCAGAAATTTGGGGCCCTGTCCGACGTTAGAGCGCGCCGCGGCAAATGAAGGTTTGGTTCTAACCCGAATCCCTCAAGCGGCGACGTAACTTGCGCGACTGGGCGCTTGGTCCGCATGACGCAGTCGCAGGGCATTGCCGATGACCGAAACCGACGACAGACTCATCGCCAGCGCGGCAACGAGCGGACTCAGAAGCAGGCCCGTAAGCGGGTAGAGAACGCCCGCCGCAAGCGGAATCCCGAGCGCGTTGTACCCGAATGCAAAGCCGAGGTTCTGGCGAATATTGCGCACCGTCGCGCGACTCAAATGAATCGCACGCACGACGCCATGCAGGTCGCCTTTGACGAGCGTGACCTGCGCGCTTTCCATCGCCACATCGGTTCCGGTGCCCATCGCGATCCCTACATCCGCGCGCGCCAAAGCGGGCGCATCGTTAATACCATCGCCCGCCATCGCGACACGATGTCCATCCCGCTGCAGTCGCTCGATGACAGCCGCTTTCTCGTCGGGCTGCACTTCCGCGATGATCTCGTCGATGTTCAACGTTTTCCCGACCGCTTCGGCGGTGACCCGGGCATCCCCCGTGAGCATCACGATGCGGACCCCTTCGGTCTTCAAGGCCGCAATGGCCGCAGGCGTGCTGTGCTTGACGGGGTCGCCGACCGCGATGGCCCCTGCGAGCGAGCCGTCCGCCGCGACAAACATAACCGTGCGGCCCGCGCGACGCAGGGCGTCGGCGCTGCGCTGCAGCGGATCGACCGAGACGCCGATGTCCTGCATGACCGCGCGATTTCCCAGGGCAATCGGTCGAGTGCCGTGGCGACCCGTCACCCCACGGCCGGTAACGGATTGAAAATCGGTGACTTCCGCGGGGCTGACCCCCCGAGCGGTCGCACCGTCGAGGACCGCTCGTGCGAGGGGATGCTCGCTGGCACGCTCAAGTCCGGCGGCGAGAGAGAGCAACTCTTGCTCGCCCCAGGGAGCGACGACCAAAACGCTGTCCAGTGCCGGGCGGCCGAGGGTGAGTGTGCCGGTCTTGTCGAGCACCAGGGTGTCAATTTCGCGCAGCGCCTCGATGGCTTTGGCATCACGAAAAAGCACACCCAGCTGCGCGCCGCGTCCGCTCGCGACCATGATCGAGATCGGTGTGGCCAGCCCCAAGGCGCAGGGGCACGCGATAATCAACACCGCGACCGCATTGACGAGCGCATAAGCCAGACGCGGTTCGGGCCCGAGGATCCACCAGGTCACAAAAGTGAGCAACGCGATCAGGATGACGGCCGGGACAAACCAAGCCGCGACGCGATCGGCCAATCGCTGTAGCGGGGCGCGCGAGCGCTGCGCTAGGGCTACCAGCGCAACGATTCGTGAGAGCACGCTGTCTGCGCCGACTCGCTCCGCCAGGATGACGAGGCCGCCCGTCTGATTGAGCGTAGCGCCCACGACATGATCGCCAGGTCCCTTTTCCACCGGCAGTGGTTCGCCGGTCAGCATCGATTCATCCACCGCCGATCGCCCGTCAATCACCCGTCCATCGACTGGGATTTTCTCCCCTGGGCGCACGCGCAGATGTTCGCCCACCCGCACCGATTCCAGGGGAACATCTTCATCGGTGCCGTCGGCGCGAATGCGACGTGCGCCCTTGGGCGCAAGGCCCACCAATTGACGGATCGCGGTACTCGTTCGCCCGCGCGCCGCGAGTTCGAGCCATTCACCCAGAAGCACGAGTGTGATGATGGCGGCGGAGACTTCGAAGTACACGCCGACCATGCCGTGTTGATCGTGCATTTTCGGTGGAAATGCCTGCGGTGCAACCGTCGCGACGAGGCTATACGAATAAGCAACGAGGACGCCGAGGCCGATCAGGGTGTACATGTTCGGCGTGCGGTTTCTAATGCCGAGCCATCCGCGTCGGTAATAGTCAACACCGGCCCAGAGCACGACCGGAGCCGAAAGAATCAGCTCGAGCGCGCGCAGGATCCGAGCGCTCAGGGGGAATACGTGTGCACCCATCAGGTGCGACAGCATGGCGACGCCCACCACGGGCACGCTCAGTGCGGCGCAAATCCAGAATTTGCGTCGGACAGCTCGCACGTCGCTGCCATCTTCAACTTCCGGCGATAACAACGGCTCAAGCGCCATACCGCAGATCGGACAGCTCCCCGGGCCCGTCTGGCGCACGTCGGGATGCATCGGACACGTGTAGATCGTGAGGTTCAATTCGCCGGACCTGGGATTGCCAGATTTCGCCGTTTCCCGACTGCCCGCCGCCGATATCGAGCCAACGCTGGTACCAAGAGCCCGTCCGGGGCGCCGGGCTACGGGCCTTGAGTCTAGTCAGTGGGTAAACCAGCCGCTTTCCACTCAGGGTATCCGTCCTCGAGGCGCCGGACCTTGAAGCCTCGCCCACGCAGAATGGCGACTGCCTCGAACGCGAGCACGCAGTACGGGCCCCGGCAGTAGGCGACGACCTCGCGGTTCTTCGGTATCTGCCGCAGGCGTCGCGTGAGTTCGCGCAACGGAATATTGATGGCCTTCGGCACGTGACCGGCGGCGTATTCATCCTCAGGCCGGACGTCCAGCACTGTGACGAGGCCGTCCCTGAGGCGCTGACTGAGCTCCTTTCGTGACACCGGCTCGAGCGCATCGCGCTCGTGAAAGTAACCTCTGATGACCTCGCGCACCTCCGCGACATTCCGCTCGGCCACCCGGTGCAGGGCTGCGGTCAGCTCGAGGACCGACGGATCGTTCAACCGGTAGAGAATGCGCTTGCCGTCCCGCCGCGAGGCGAGCAGGCCCGTCCGATGCATCAGCCGCAGATGCTGCGAGGCGTTGGCGATCGACAAGCCGACTCGCTCAGCGAGCGCCTCGACGCTGCGCTCCCCCTGGGCGAGCAACTCCAGGATTTCCAGCCGCCGCCCGTGACCGAGCGCCTTGGCAGTCTCGGCAAAGCGGGCGAACAGCGTGCGCTTCGGATTCTCGCTTGACATACCGTCCCATTCGAACAATCATTCAACGTAATTATTGAATGATACGGGGCCTGTCTGTCAAGCTCGCGAGCGGCGGATGGCGGGCCTCGCGATACGCGGAGGTATCCGTGATCCTGCGTCAGTTCCTGCACACCGATCCCGTCGCGCTCTCCTACCTCTTCGGCTGCGGAAGTAAGGCCGCGGCCGCCGTGGTCGATCCTGTGGGCGACCTCGCGCCGTATGTCAAGGCAGCGCAGGACACCGGAATGCGCATGCTCTACGTCATCGACACGCACATTCATGCGGATCATGCCTCGAGCGGGCGACGCCTGGCGGCGGCGACGGGCGCCGAGTATGTGCTGCTGGCTGAAGCCGACGCGACGGTTCCGTTCCGAGGCGTTCGCGACCACGACGTGCTGGCGCTCGGTAACGTCACGGCGCAGATCCTCCACACGCCGGGGCACACACCCGAGCACATGTCCGTAGTCGTCACCGATCAGACGCGCTCGGACGACCCGTGGTTCGTGCTGACCGGCCATACGCTGTTGGTGGGCGATGTGGGCAGGACCGAGCTTGCCACGACCCCGGAGGACGGAGCCCGCGTCCTGTTCAAGAGCCTCCGACGCCTCAAGGCCTTACCCGATTACCTGGAGGTCCTGCCAGGGGCATTCTCGGGGTCGCTCTGCGGTCGCGGCCTGAGCGGCAAGCTCACGTCCACCATCGGCTTCGAGAGACGACACAATGCGGCGTTTCGGATCGAAGACGAAGGTGAGTTCGTCCGCCTCATGCTGACCGATATACCAGCGCCGCCGCCGGAGGCGGCGGCGCTACGCGCGGCCAACGCGGGGCGTGACCGCCTCGAATTCTGTCTCGCGTCGACGCCGACCTCGGGCTACTGACGACCTTCGGCGCCGCCTTCATTGCGGTCGCGGCCACCGGGCGCCGGAGTCAGTAAATCATGTCGGCAAGATCCACCGCTGCCGGTTCACCCATCGTCCGGCTCGGCTTACGCGAAAACTGGCCGCAGTTCGCGTTGCTGATCGCCACCAACGCGTTCGTCGGTGGCATGGTCGGATTGGAGCGGACCGTGGTCCCGCTCCTCGGCGCGAGCGAGTTCAGGATTGCCTCGACCACTGTCATCGTGTCGTTCATCGTCACCTTCGGCGTCGTCAAGGCGATTTCCAATCTGGTCTCAGGGCACCTCGCGGACGCATTCGGCCGCAAGCACATGCTGGTGTTCGGCTGGCTGGTCGGATTACCGGTTCCGTTCATGCTCGCCTGGGGGCCCAGCTGGGGGTGGGTGGTGGCCGCGAACGCGCTGCTCGGCATCAACCAGGGCTTCGCCTGGTCGATGACCGTCATCATGAAGGTGGACCTCGTCGGCCCCAAGTCACGTGGGCTCGCCGTCGGCCTCAATGAATTCGCGGGCTATCTCTCCGTCGGCGTTACAGCTTTCCTCACCGGGTATATCGCCGAGCATTACGGTCTTCGTCCGGCGCCGTTCTACCTGGGTATCGCCTTCGCAGCGCTGGGACTGGGTTTTTCAGTGCTGCTCGTGCGCGACACCGGCCGCCACGTCGGATTGGAGATCTCCCGTCATGCGGAAACCCCTGAGCGGATGAGCTTCGGGCAGATCTTCCAGCGCGCCTCATTCGGCGACCGCAATCTGTTCGCGGCCTCCCAGGCCGGGCTCGTCAACAATCTGAACGATGGCATGAGCTGGGGGATCTTCCCGCTGTTCTTTGCCGGCTTCGGCCTCGGTGTCGAGCGCATCGGCATTCTGAAAGCGATCTACCCGGCGGTCTGGGGTGTGTGTCAGACGGTCACGGGACCCTTGAGTGACCGCTGGGGCCGAAAGGGTTTGATCGTGGCCGGGATGTGGGTCCAGGCCAGCGGGCTGCTGCTGACGGCCGTCACGCATAGCTTTGGCTGGTGGTCCCTCGCAAGTGTGCTTCTCGGCCTCGGCACTGCGATGGTCTACCCGACGCTGATCGCATCGGTTTCCGACGCCTCGCATCCCTCGTGGCGGGCGCGTTCGCTGAGCGTCTATCGTTTCTGGCGCGACCTGGGGTACGCCATCGGTGCGCTGTCTGCCGGAATCATGACCGACGTGTTCGGCGCGGCGTCGGCGATCGCGGTAATCAGCGCGCTCACCTTCCTCTCCGGAGCACTCGTCGCCGTCGTGATGAGCGCGCACCGGCCGCCGCCGCAGCAGCCGAGCTCGGTGCGCTGAGACCGGATGGAGCTCCGCAACGCGCAGCGGCTCCTGTCAGCGTGTCGCCCGTAGATGTTTGGCGCGAATGAGTCGATACGCCGCCGGCACCACAAACATCGAGATCAACGGCGCCGTGATCATGCCACCGACCATCGGCGCGGCAATGCGCCGCATGAGCTCCGAGCCCGTGCCGCTGCCCCACATGATGGGCAGGAGCCCCGCGACGATCACCGCCACCGTCATGGCGATTGGCCGCACTCGTAAGGCAGCGCCTGCGATGATGGCCTCGACGAGATCGTGCTCGCCACTCAGGCGGCCGCTCGCGGCGCGAGCGGCGAGCACCTGGTTCAGGTAGACCAG
>VBNP01000034.1 GCA_005877965.1 Gammaproteobacteria bacterium
TCTCGCGCAGCTGCTGCACGCCATCGATGCGCATCAGCAGCCGCTGCACCCACTCGTCCTTTGCGGGCGGCAGATCGAGCGGCGTGCGAATCAGCACCGCGTGGCTCTCCAACACCGTTTCGACTTCCCGCAGGTGATTGGCCTGCAGCGTCGAGCCGGTCGACACCAGATCGCAGATGAGGTCGGCACGGCCCAGGCGGGGCGCGATCTCGACTGCGCCCGAGAGTCTGACGATTTCGGCGGCGATGTCGCGCTCGTGCAGATACTTCTCGAGCAGGAACGGATAGGTCGTCGCGACGCGCCGGCCACGCAGCGAGCGCGCGCCGTCGTACGAGGTTCCCTCGGGAACGGCGAGCGACAGACGGCAGCGGCCGAAGTCGAGCGTCCGCACCGGCTGAAAGCGCGCGCTGTGTCCGCGCGAGGTGAGCTCCAGGCGTTTCTCTTCCAGCACGTTCAGACCGACGAGCCCCAGATCGCAGACGTCTTCCTGAACCAGATCGGGGATGTCGTCGTCGCGCACGAACAGCACATCCACTGGCATGTTCTCGCCGAAGCCCACGAGCTGATCCTTGCCGCGCGAGAGCTTCAGGCCGCAGCGCGCCAGCAGATCGAGCGAGGGCTCCGTCAACCGGCCGGACTTCTGGACGGCGAGCTTCAGCCGCATCTCATCCGTGACGTGCCGCATGTCATTCATGGCGCGCTGCCTCCATGCGTCGCGGCGCGCTCCGCGTCTGCGCCAGGCGGCGTGCCGCCGTGGCGTAGCCGCCGTGGCCGGTGGCGAGAAAGCGCGCCACGCGGCCGATGGTCGTGACGCTCACGCCCGTGAGGCGGTGGATCTCGCGATAGGGCAGCTCACGCTCGAGGCAGTCGACGACCGTCCAGCGGTCCGCCATCGCCTGCAGCTCCGCGGGTGTGCACAGATCGTGCAGGAACGCGCGGTACTCCTCCGGAGTGCGCAGGGCGGCGAGCGCGGCGCACAGTGCGCGCTCGGCGAGGGCTTCCTGGCGCGGGGTGAGGTTTCGGTGGGTCTTCATGCCATATCCATGTAATAGTGCGTTAATACGTTAGCACAGGCGGCCGGCACACCGCCAGCCGCGCCGGGACGCGCCCGCTTACCCGCAGCGGCGCCGGCACGGCCGGCGTGCTACCTTGCGCCGCCTCAAAGGGCAGGGGAGAGAACGCATGCGAACCATCGCTCTAGTGGCCGCCGTGCTGGTTTCGACGGCGGCGCTCGCCGATACCACCACCCGCTACACCGTGCTCTTCCAGGACCGTCCCGGCGGCTCGCAGGTCACGACGGTGCGCGCCGATGGCCGGATCGATGTCGACATGAGCTACCGCAACAACGGCCGCGGTCCGGACATCAAGGAACGTTCGAGGTTCGCGCCCGACGGCACCCTGGTGTCGTTCCAGGTGAGCGGCAAGTCCACTTTCGGCGCACCGATCAGCGAGAGCTATGCATTGCACGGCAACCAGGCGCAATGGCGCTCGGTGGCGGATCACGGCGAGGCGACTGTCACGGCACCGGCCGTCTACGTGCCGGTGGATAGCTCCTTCGAGGCGTTCGCCGTGATCGTCCGCGCGGCGCTGCGACAGCGCGAGAACCGGATCGCGGCTCTTCCAGGAGGCGAGCTTACGGTCAGGAAGGTTCTCGACGGCAAGCTGCAGGGCAGCGGCTACAGTGCGGCGGTCGCACTGTACGCGATCATCGGTATCGACACGCAGCCGGACTTCCTGTGGCTCACGGCCGGGTCGAGCCCAAGGTTCTTCGCGCTGGTGATTCCCGGCTACCTGCGCGTCATCGAGCAGGGGTGGGAGGAGCAGGGCGCGGAGCTCGAGCGGCTGCAGGTGCAGGCCGAGCACGACTGGCTGCATGAGCTGGCCGTGCGGCTCGCCCACAAGGCGGTGGAGCCGATCGTCATCCGCAACGTGCGCGTATTTGACTCGCAGAATGCGCGCCTGCTTCCCGCACAGGACGTGTACGTGTACCGCGGCCGTATCGCCGCGCTCTACCCGGCGGGCTCCAGGGCCCGTGCCGCCTCGGTCATCGAAGGCGGCGACCGTGTGCTCATGCCGGCGCTGTTTGACATGCACGCGCATGAGGACACCTGGAACCTCCTGTTGCAGATTGCGGGCGGCGTCACCACCAGCCGCGACATGGGCAACGACAACGTCCGGCTGCAGGAGATCATCTCCGAGCTCGAGGCGGGCGAGATCGTGGGTCCGCGCGTCATTCCGTGCGGCTTCATCGAGGGCGACAGTCCGTACTCGGCGAGCGGCGGCTTCCGCGTCAAGGATCTGCAGGGAGCGCTCGACGCCGTGGACTGGTACGCGCAGCACGGCTACGGGCAGATCAAGATCTACAACTCCTTCCATCCCGAGTGGGTGCAGGCGACCGCCGCCCGCGCACACCAGTACGGCATGCGCGTGAGCGGCCACGTGCCGGCGTTCATGCGCTCGGAGGAGGCCATCCGTGCCGGCTACGACGAGATCCAGCACATCAATCAGCTGATGCTGACCTTCGTCGTCGGCCCGAAGGACGACACGCGCACGCTCGCGCGCTTCTACCTGCTCGCCGAGCACCTGCACTCGCTCGACCTGTCCTCTCAGCGGGTCATCGATCTGGTCGAGCTGATGAAGCAGCACGGCACGGTGCTCGACACGACCCTCACGGCCTTCGAGAGCAGCTTCACCCAGAAGCAGGGCGAGATCAGCCCCAGCTATGCCGCCGTCGCCGGTCACGTTCCGGTGGCGGTGCAACGCGCCTGGCATAAGAACTCGATGAATCTGACGGAGGAGAACGCCGCCAGGTACCGCGCCGCCTTTGAAAAGATGGTGCAGTTCGTGGGCCAGCTCTACCGTGCCGGGGCGCCGCTCGAAGCCGGTACCGACGGTATCGCCGGCTTCACCCTGCACCGCGAGCTCGAGCTGTATGTGCGCGCGGGCGTGCCCCCTGCCGAGGCGCTGCGGATCGCGACCTGGAATGGCGCCCGATTTACGGGCCGGCTGGCGGAGCTCGGCTCGATCGAGCCCGGTAAGCGTGCCGATCTCATCCTCATCGACGGCGATCCCACCGGCAACATCAGCGACATCCGCCGCATCAGCCTGGTCATGAAGGACGGCGTCACCTACCTGCCGTCCGAGGTCTACGAGGCAATTGGCGTGAAGCGGTTCTTGGATCCGCCAGCTTTCCAGCTTGCACGCCGCGCCGACGCACCCTAAACTATTGATTACTCATCGAGACCGGCTGAGGGATAAGGCCCTTAGACGCCGGGGCAACCGCCAGGGCTAACCACACTGGAAAGGTGCCAACTCCTGCGATTCCCGCCCGGCGGGCGTCGACAGATGAGCGGTCAGCGTGGCCTCGGGGCGCCTGCAGGGCGCCTCAGGGATGGACGCGACAAGCCTGCCCGTCCTGGGCGGGCGCGCTCCGCGGGAGGCCGGTGAGACCGTGCCATTCATGAGCGGAGCATCCGATGAACGCCTCGGTCGAATCGATCCCCGTCACGCCTCGGGCGCCCGCCGCGCTCGAAGCGGCGGCCAACACTTCCACGAGCCCGGTCACGCAGACCGTGCGTGCCGGCATCGAATGCGGCGACGCGACCGGCTGTGTCGTACCCCCGCTGCACCTGAGCGCGACCTTTGCCTTCCGCGGCTTCGCCGACAAGGGTGCCTACGACTACACCCGCTCGGGGAACCCGACACGCGATCTGCTGGCTGCGGCGCTGGCCGAGCTCGAGCAGGGGGCGGGCGCGGTGGTGACCGCGAGCGGCATGGCGGCGGTCACGGTGGTCGGCTACCTGGTGCCGGCCGCAGGCCGCATTGTCGCGCCGCATGACTGTTACGGAGGCACCTACCGGTTGTTCGACGCCTGGCGGCGCCGCGGTGAACGGCAGGTCGAGTTCGTCGATTTTGGCGACCAGGCGGCGGTACGCGCGGCGCTCACCGCACCCACAGCGCTGCTGTGGATTGAGACCCCGAGCAATCCGCTGCTGCGCATCACCGACATCGCCGCATTCGCGGCCCTGGGACGCGCCGCCGGTGCGTTGATCGTGGTGGACAACACCTTCCTGTCACCCGCCTGGCAGCAACCGCTCGCGCTCGGTGCGGACCTCGCGGTGCATTCGACCACCAAGTACCTCAATGGCCACAGCGACGTGGTCGGCGGGGCGGTCGTGGCGCGCGATAAGGCGCTGCACGAGCAGCTCGCCTGGTGGGCCAACTGCCTGGGACTGACCGGCGCCCCGTTCGACAGCTACCTGACACTGCGGGGCCTGCGCACCCTGCACGCGCGCCTGGATCACCACGGCCGTAACGCGTATGCGCTCGCTCACTGGCTGCAGGGCCAGGCGAACGTGAAGCGCGTGTGGTACCCCGGACTCGAAACCCACCCGGGGCACGACGTGGCGAAGCGCCAGCAGCGCGGATTCGGCGCGATCGTGAGCCTCGAGCTCGAAGGCGGGCACGCCGCGGTGCGCGAGTTCGTCGCGGGACTGGAATCCTTCTCGCTGGCGGAGTCCCTGGGGGGCGTGGAAAGCCTGGTGGCGCATCCGGCCACCATGACCCACGCCGCGATGGACCCGGCGGCGCGCGAGAAGGCGGGACTCGCCGACGGGCTCCTCCGCCTGTCGGTCGGGATCGAAGCGCTCGAGGACCTGCGCGAGGACCTGCTGCGGGCGCTCGCCCGGGCCGCCGCCGTGCTGCCGCAGCCCACCTTCAGCCGGGCCGCTGCAGCCTGCTGATCACCGCCTCACCCGCCTCGCGGGTGGAGAGGGCGCGGCCGTGGGCGGGGGCGATGTCGGGCGTGCGTGCGCCGTCGCTCCACGCCGCCGCCACCGCCTGCTCGAGCGCGGCGGCCTCTGCGCCGAGGTCGAGCGAATGCCGCAGCAACAGGGCGACGCTCAGGATGGTGCCGTAAGGGTTGGCGATGCCGCGGCCGGCGATGTCGGGCGCGGAGCCGTGTATGGGCTCGTAGATGCCACGCCGCCCTTCGCCGAGGGAGGCCGACGGCAGCAGTCCCAGAGAGCCGGCGAGCATCGCCGCCTGGTCGGTGAGGATATCGCCGAACATGTTCTCGGTGACCAGCACGTCGAAGTCGCGCGGGCGGCGCATCAGGTGCATGGCCGCCGCGTCCACCAGCATGTGCTCCAGGGTGAGATCGGGAAATTCGCGCGCCACGACCCGCGCGCTCACCTCGCGCCACAGCCGCGAAGTCTCCAGCACGTTCGCCTTGTCGATCGAGGTGAGCCGGCGCCGCCGTGACTGCGCCAGGCGCGCCGCGACGCGCGTGATGCGCTCGATCTCGGCGACCGTGTAGGTGCACACGTCGGTGGCGCTGTGCGTGTCGCGGTGCTTGTCGCCGAAGTAGATGCCGCCGGTCAGCTCGCGCACGAACAGCAGATCGACCCCCTGCACGACCTCCGCCTTCAGGGTCGAGGCGTCCGCGAGCGCCGGGTGAACCTTCACCGGCCGCAGGTTGGCGAAGGTCCCGAGCGAGGCGCGCAGCCGCAGGAGTCCCGCCTCGGGCCGCAGCGGCGCCTGCGGCGCCGACCACTTGGGCCCGCCGATCGCGCCCAGCAACACGGCATCGGCGGCGAGACAGGCCGAGAGCGTGCGCTCGGGCAGGGGATCGGCGTGGCTCTCGATGGCCGCCCCGCCGAAGGGCAGCTCGGCGAGCTCGAACTCGTGCCCGAACAGGCCCGCGATGGTGCGCAGGCACCGCAGGCCTTCGGCGATGACTTCAGGTCCGATGCCATCACCGGCGAGCACCGCCACGCTGGCTTTCATGCGCGGCGAGCTCTCATGCGCGGCGCTCGAATGCCTCGATTTCGTTGCGCCGTTCGAGCAGGTAGTCGAGCTCGTCGAGGCCGCGCAGCAGGCAGTGGCGCGCGAAAGCTTCCAGGGGAAAGCTCACCGCGGCGCCGGTGGGCAGGGTGAGCGTGCCCGCGGCCACGTCGAGCGTCACTTGCGCGCCCGGATGCCCGATGAGCCAGGCGCTGGTCGGCTCCTCGACCCTCACCGGCAGCAGGCCGTTCTTCAGGCAGTTGCTGCGGAAGATATCGGCGAGCTCGGTGCTGATGACGGCGCGAAAGCCGTAGTCCGCGAGCGCCCAGGGCGCGTGCTCACGCGATGAGCCGCAGCCGAAGTTGCGCCCGGCGACCAGGATGCGGCAGCCCTGCGCCTCCGTGCGGTTGAGCACGAAGTCGATGCGCGGGCTGCCGTCCGGGTGGTAGCGCCAGTCGGCGAACAGGTGCTCGCCCAGGCCTGCGCGCGTGGTGGTGGTGAGGAAGCGCGCCGGGATGATCTGATCGGTGTCGATGTTGGCGCCCGGCAGCACCACGGTGCGCGAGCTCAGGGTCGTGAACGGTTCCATCGGCCAGGTCCCGCGTCTCACATCAGCTCGCGCGGATCGGTGACCCGGCCGCGCACGGCGCAGGCCGCGGCGGTGAGAGGACTTGCGAGGAGCGTGCGCGCGCCGCTCCCCTGGCGGCCTTCGAAGTTGCGGTTGCTGGTGCTGACGGAGTACTCGCCGCGCCCGACCACATCGCCGTTCATGCCGAGGCACATGGAGCAGCCCGATTCGCGCCACTCGGCGCCGGCCTCGAGAAACACGCGGTCGAGGCCTTCCGCTTCCGCCTGTCGCTTGACCTGCTGCGACCCGGGGACCACCAGCATCCGCAGTCCCGGCGCGATGCGCCGGCCCCGCAGCAGGCGCGCCGCGGCGCGCAGGTCGGACAGGCGCGCATTGGTGCAGCTGCCGAGGAATACCACGTTCACGGGCTGGTCGCGGATCGGCTCACCGGGCGTGAGCCCCATGTAGGCGAGCGCCTGGCCAAATGCCGCATCGCCGGGGCGCTGCGGAATCGCGCCGCCGATCGGGATGACCATGCCGGGGTTGGTGCCGTAGGTGATCATGGGCTCGACCCCGGCCGCGTCCAGGTCCACCTCGCGGTCGAAGCGGGCGCCCGCATCGGTAGGCAAGGCGCGCCACGCCTCGAGCGCGCGCTCCCACGCTTCGCCCTGGGGCGCGCGCGGGCGGCCCTCGAGGTAGCGGTAGGTCGTCTCATCCGGGCCGATCATGCCGGCGCGCGCTCCGGCCTCGATGGACATGTTGCATACCGTCATGCGTTCTTCCATGTCGAGCGCGCGCATGGTGTCGCCGCGGTACTCGATCACGTGCCCCGTTCCGCCCGACACGCCGAGGCGCCCTATGATCGCGAGAATCAGATCCTTGGCGGTCACACCCGCGCGCAGCTCGCCGCTCACGTTCACGGCGAGCGTGCGCGGCTTGCGCTGCAGCAGGCACTGCGTCGCGAGCACGTAGCCGACCTCGGTGGTGCCGATGCCGAAGGCCAGCGCCCCGACGGCGCCGTGCGTGCTGGTGTGGCTGTCGCCGCACACGATGGTCTTGCCCGGCTGCGTGAGCCCCAGCTCGGGGCCAATGACGTGCACGATGCCGCGCTGGCTGTGGGTGAGGCCGAGCAGCTCCACGCCGGACTCGGCGCAGTTGGCCTCGAGCTCGCGCACCTGCCGCCTGGCTGCCTCGAGCGCGATCGGTGTGCCGCCGAACACTTGGGCTGTGAGCGTCGGCGTGGAATGGTCCATGGTGGCGAGGGTGCGCTCCGGGCGTCGTACGGTGAGGCCGCGTTCGCGCAGCACCGCGAAGGCCTGCGGGGAGGTGACTTCGTGAATCAGGTGCAGGTCGATGTAGAGCACGGCCGGGCAGTCCGCGCTCTCGGCACTCACCTCGTGACGCCGCCACACCTTGTCGAACAGGGTTTGCGGCGCGCGCGCCATCACATCGACCCGCGCGGGCGCCTTCAGCCGGAGGCCGCGACGCGCGGCGCCGGCATGTCGACGTAGTCGAGCCAGCCCCACTTGTCGGCGGTCTTGCCCGAGAACAGGCCGAAAAACGCGTTCTGCAGCGTCTCGGTCACCGGCCCGCGCTTGCCCGAGCCGATGGTGAGGCGGTCCACCGAGCGGATGGCGGTGATCTCGACCGCGGTGCCGGTGAAGAACGCCTCATCCGCGAGGTACAGGAGTTCGCGCGGAATGGCGCACTCGCGCACTTCGAGGCCGCGCTCGCGCGCCAGCCGCATCACCGTATCGCGTGTCAGGCCGCCCAGCACCGAGTGGGCGAGCGCCGGTGTCAGCAGCACGCCGTCCTTCACCAGAAACAGATTCTCGCCCGAGCCTTCGCTCAGTGTGCCGTCGGCGGCCAGTCCGATGCCCTCCGCGAAGCCGAGCCGGCGCGCCTCCATGCCGATCAGCTGGCTCGAGAGGTAGTTGCCGCCGGCCTTGGCGAGCGCCGGCAGCGTGTTCGGAGCCACCCGCTGCCAGGAGGACACGCACGCATCCACGCCCGCTTCCTCGGCCTCGTGGCCGAGATACTTGCCCCATTCCCAGGCGGCCACCGCCACCTCCGTCGGCGGCTCGATCTTCGGGGTCACGCCGATCTCGCCGTAACCCCGGAACACCACCGGACGGATATAAGCGCCGCGCTTGAGCGCGTTCGCGGCGATCACCTGGCGGCAGGCCTCGTTCACCGCTTCCGCGGAGAACGGGATGTTGATGCGATAGATCTTGGCGGAGTCAAACAGCCGCCGGGTGTGATCGCGCAGGCGGAAAATGGCCACGCCGCGCGGGGTCTCGTAGGCACGCACGCCCTCGAACACCGAGGAGCCGTAGTGCAGGGCGTGCGACAGCACATGCACGGTGGCCTTCTCCCACGGTATCAGCTTGCCGTTGAACCAGATGAACTCCGTGGCGGGAATGGGCATGCCGTCTCCTCAGGCGGGGGTGGTGGCGCTGCGCTCCTCGCGGACACGCGCTCCGGCCTGCGCCAGCTCGATGCGATTGATCACTTCCAGGAACGCCCGGGTGCCGGACTCGACGATATTGGTGCTCACGCTCGCGCCCCGATAGGTCTTGTGATTGTACTCCACGTATACCCGCGCCTC
>VBNP01000035.1 GCA_005877965.1 Gammaproteobacteria bacterium
CCGGCCGAACCGCAATTCCAAAAGATATTCCGGAAGCGGCTGCGGTGGACGGTGCCGGCTTCTGGCGCACGGAGTTTCTGATCCTCGTGCCGATGATGATGCCGATCATCAGCGTTGCCGTCCTTTTCGGGATTATTTTCACCTTTACTGACATGACCGTCGTCTACATCCTGACCGCCGGCGGGCCTTTTGACTCCACCCAGGTGCTTCCCTCTCTCGCCTTTACCCTCGGCATCCAGGGAAGCGACCTGGCCGCTGGCGCCGCGATCTCTCTCACTCTTGTTCCCTTGCTGGTGATCATCGCCTATTTGATGCTGCGCCTCGCTCATCGGGCTGAGGTGACCTGATGCAGACGAGCCTCTCCGGCCACGCCTTGCGCAAGATCGTGCACGTCCTGGTGATCACTGTGTTCACCGTGGCGCTGGCTTTCCCCTTCTACTGGATGGTCGTCACCAGCTTCAAGCAGAACGTTGATCTCTATACGATGGAGAACAACCCCTTCGTTTTCAACGCCAAGCCCACTCTGGATCATTTGACGTTTCTGTTCACCCAGACCCGCTTCCTCCGATGGCTGGGCAACACCACATTCGTCGGTGTCGCCGTCGTAGCCATCACACTGGTCTTTGCCCTCCCGGCGGCTTACTCGCTCGCGCGGCTCTCCGGGCGATGGGGCGAACGCGTCGGAATCGGCATCTTCCTCACCTATCTCGTTCCCCCAACGCTGTTATTCATTCCCCTCTCCAGAGTGATCGCGTATCTGGGGTTGCAGGACTCGCTGTGGGCGCTGATTCTCGTTTATCCCAGCTTCACCGTGCCGTTTTCCATCTGGCTTCTCATGGGCTTCTTCAAGGCGATCCCCAGGGAATTGGAAGACGCGGCCATGGTCGACGGCCTCACGCGGTTTGGCGCTTTCGTCAAGATGGTGATTCCGATCTCCACCTCGGGAATTCTCACCGTGGTGATCTTCACCTTCACCCTTGTCACCCAGGAGTTCGTATACGCTTTGACGTTTCTCTCTTCGGAAGCGAATCAGATGATCGGCACGGGCATTCCTATTTTTCTGGTGCGCGGCGACGTTTACTACTGGGGAGCGCTGATGGCCGCATGCCTCATCGCCAGCCTGCCGATCGCGTTCCTTTACAACCTCTTCCTCGATCGCTTCATCGCCGGATTCACCGTCGGCGCCGTCAAATAAGCGTAAACACAGATGAACAGTACCCGCACCGACCCTATCTTACGCTGTACCCGCGGCCCTCAAGGCAGGCGCGCATCGCGCGCTCATAGTCCGCGCGCTTGAGTTGGGTCTGCTCCGGCGGCACGCCGCCGGCGGACTGGGTCGGGTCGAACCCGGTCTGCGCCGACGCCCACCTGTGACACTCGTACTTGTCGCTCGCCTGTCGATCCGCGGGCTGACCGTTGTGCGGATAGATGTACAGATCGTCACCCGGCGGCGCCTCGCCCGGTGGCGACTCGCTGCTCGCACCCGGATCGTTCGGCGGGTCTACGACCTCGTAGCCATCCTGGGCGTCACGCCACACGTAGTAGGTGTCGTTGGCGTAGTAGTACGGCAGCCCGCCAATCCACAGCGTGGTGTAGAACGGCGGCAGCACCGGGACGAACACGCCAACAGGCGCCGCGACGACCACGAAGCTCGGGCCGCGCGGCGCGTACCAGACGCCGCCCGAGTAAAAGAAGCGCCCGCCCCCGCGGCTGACGACGAAGGGCCTGCCGGGCACCGCGTGCACGAATCCGCCGCGGTCCGGGTAGTAGTGGTTGTGGCCATGGCGCGCGTCGGCATGCTCGGCACGCGCACCGCCATGGCGCTCATCCGCCCGCACCGGGGTCGCGTTCAGTGCCAGCGCCAGGAGTGCCGCGCCGCACGCCCCTGCGAAAACGCTCCTCATCTCACCGTACGCTGTAACCGCGCGCATCCAGGCAGGCGCCGATGGCGCGCCGGTAATTGGCCGCCTTCTGCTCCTGCACGGCGGCCTGGCGCCGATCGTTCACGACCACCGTGCGCGCTTCCTGGGCGTTGGCCGCATCACTGGCGCTGCCGATCGCGCCGCCGACCACCGCGCCCGCCAGCGCGCCGGTGGCGGTCTCCCACGGCCTGGAGATCGCCGCGCCGATGATGGCGCCGGTCACCGCGCCCACCGCGGTGCCGGTTCCTGGAGGGGGCCCCGCTGAGACGACACGCACGCGCTCGTGCGGCGGCACGCCCGGGGCACTCGGATCAAAGCCGGTCTGCTGCGTCGCCCACTGGCTGCACTCGTAGTGGTCGCGATCCTGCTGCTGCGGCGCCTGGCCGTGCAGCGGATACGCATAAACATCGGGGGTCGGGGGCGGCGGCGGCGCCTCGCTGTACACGCGTTGCACCGGCCGCGGCGGCGGCTGCGCCACACAACCTGCCAGAGCCAGGCCGGCCAGCGTCACCGCCGCCACCCAGGGCAGCGTCGTGCGAATGCTCGTTTGGGTTCGGTTCATGATCGGGCCTGTCCCTTTGAAAGCGCAAGCTTCCCGAAGAACGCTGATTGCGGGCTCGCGGTTGACACTTCAAGACCCCCGCAAACACGCCGGATTTGACGTCCGCGCAGCCTGCAAGTTCCGGCGGCCCCGGGCCTTGGCGCGCCGCGAACCGTGCCGCCGGCGCTGAATGTGAACAATTGTCAAGGCGCCGGAGCGCCTGCACACGCCGCGCAAGTGTAGCGCTTCAGCGCACCGGCGGAGCCATCAGCGCCGTGACCCGTTCGAGATCTGCGAGCGTGTTCACGTCCGGACCGGGGGCCTCGAGGGCCTCGGCGATCCAGACAGCCAAGCCGTGTTCGAGCGCGCGCAACTGCTCGAGTCTCTCGCGCGCCTCGAGCGCACCGGGGGGCAGCTGCGCGAGGCGCAGGAGCGCGCCCACCCGATAGGCGTAGATGCCAACGTGGCGGCGCGCGCCGCCGCAGTCGCGCTGACTGGCGAGTCCCGCGGGCGCGCCGTCGCGATTCCAGGGAATCGGCGGGCGGCTGAAGTACAGTGCCCGCCCCGATGCGTCGGCCACGACTTTCACCGCGTTGGGATCCAGCAGCGCCTGCACCGAAGAGATCGGGGTGGCGAGCGTGCCGACATCCGCCTGCGGCTGCGCCCGCAGGACGCCAGCCACCTGGCCGATGAGCGCCGGGGGAATGAGCGGCTCATCGCCCTGAACGTTCACCACGATGTCTTCCTGCGGCCAATGGCGCGCGCGCGCGACCTCGGCGATGCGATCGGTGCCGGAGGCGTGGGTGCGGGCGGTCAGCACCGCCTCGGCACCGAAGGAGTGCGCGGCGCTGACGATCCGCTCATCGTCGGTGGCGATCAGCACCTCAAGCGCCCCCGCCGCGCAGGCACGCTCATACACCCACTGCAGCATCGGCTTGCCGCCGATCGGGCGCAGCACCTTGCCCGCCAGCCGCGCCGAGGCGTGACGCGCTGGTATGACCACCCGGAACACGCGCCGCCCTTCAGCTCAACGATCGAGCAGAGGATCGTCGGCGGCGAGCTGGCGCGCCTCTTCCTCCAGCATCACGGGCACCGCGTCGCGGATCGGATAGGCGAGACGATCCATGCGGCACACCAGCACCTGCGCCTCGCGCTGGAACTTGAGCGGCCCCTTGCACACCGGACAGGCGAGTATCTCGAGCAGGCGTGCATCCATCAGGTCTGACCTCCGGCGCCGGTGGGGCGCACTTTCGCCAGCACCCGCGCGAGCAACTCGTGCGCCTCGCGCGCGCCGAACTGCGCGGCGACCGGGACATACCACAGCCGCGGGTCGGCGAACGCCACACATTTTACGGCATCTTTCTCGGTCATGAGCACCGGCAGGCGATCGGCGAACGCCAGCTCCGGGGCCGCGAAGCGATGGTGGTCGGCAAAGGCGTGCTCGATGACCTCGATCCCATGCGCGCGCAGCTCGCGAAAGAAGCGCGCCGGGTTGCCGATCCCGGCAACGGCGTGCACGCGCTGTCCGCAGAACCCGTGCAGCGCGCGCGGCGGCTCCTGTCCGTCGAGCCTCAGCGCCTCCTGCGCGACCAGCCGCATTTCCAGCGCCGGGGACGTGCGCGACGCTGCGCCGAGCGAACCGTGCTCGGGCGCGCCGTTCACCACCACCGCGTCGGGTTGCGGCAAACGCCCGAGCGGCTCACGCAGCGGGCCCGCCGGCAGCACCCGGCCGTTGCCCAGGCCGCGCGCGCCGTCGATCACCACGATCTCGCAATCACGGCCCAGGCGCAGATGCTGCAGTCCGTCGTCCGCGAGGATCACATCCGCGCCTCCGGCCACCAGCGCGCGCGCGCCGGCCACGCGGTCCCTGGCGACGATGGTCGGACAGGCGGTGCGACGCGCGAGGATCAGCGGCTCATCGCCGACCTGTCGCCAGTCGGAAGTCGACTGCACGGCGCGCGGCCCGGCGCCGCGGCGCCCGTAACCGCGCGAGACGATGCCCACCTTCAGTCCCTCGGCGATCAGCCGGCGCGCGAGCCAGATGGTGAGCGGCGTCTTGCCGGTGCCGCCGAGCGTGAGATTGCCGACCACCACCACCGGCTTGCCGGCCCGCTCGGTGCGCAGCCAGCCCGAGACATAGGCGCGGCGGCGCGCGCGCATCAGTGCGCCATACAACCAGGCCAGCGGCGTGAGGAGCGAGGGGGGCGCGCGCTCCCGATACCACAGCTCGGTGAGGCGCTGCTCCATCGCCTCCCGCCCCGTCAGGCCGAGAACTGCAGGCGGTGCAGCTGGGCGTACAGGCCGCCGCGCGCCAGCAGTTGCACGTGCGTGCCGCTCTCGGCGATCGTGCCCGCATCGAGCACGATGATCCGATCGGCCTGCTCCACGGTGGACAGGCGGTGGGCGATGATGAGCGTGGTGCGGTTGCGCACCAGCTGCGCCAGCGCGGCCTGGATGTGCCGCTCGGCCTCGGTGTCGAGCGCGGAGGTCGCCTCGTCGAGGATCAGGATCGGCGCATCCTTCAGCAGCGCCCGCGCGATGGCGATGCGCTGGCGCTGCCCGCCGGAAAGCAGCACGCCGCGATCACCCACCAGCGCATCGAGCCCGGCGGGCTGGCTGCGCGCGAACTCGAGCACGTGAGCGGCCTCCGCCGCGCGCTCGACGGCCGCATCCGGCAGCTCGCGGCCGAAGGCGATGTTGTTGCGGATGGTGTCATCGAACAGCACCACATCCTGGCTGACGACCGCGATCTGCTCGCGCAGGTTGCGCAGCTCGTAATCGCGCACATCGCGACCATCGATGCACACGCTGCCTGCGCCGGCGTCGTAGAAGCGCGGCAGGAGATTCACCAGCGTCGACTTGCCGCTGCCGGAGCGCCCGACGATCGCCAGACTCTCGCCCGCGGCGACCTCGAGCGACACGTCGGCAAGCGCCGCGGGCCGCGCGCACGCCGGCGCCGCCCCGGGATCCGCCGCCCCCACCCCGCCCGCGTAACTGAACCACACGTGATCGAACCGCACCGCACCGCGTGCGCGCGCGACCCGCCAGGCGCCGCCCTGCGGCTCCACCGCCTGATCCAGCAGCTCGAACAGGCTCTGCCCGGCGGCGATCCCCTGCTGCAGCGGACCGGCCACGCCGACCAGCTCGCGCAGCGGCTGCGCGATGCTCACCAGCGCGGTGAGGAAGCCCAGCAGGTCACCCATGCTCATGCGGCCGTGGATGGCATCGGCTATCGCGATCGAGAGCACGAACGCGAGACCCAGGACGGTCACCAGCTGCACGGTCGGATTCGAGACTCCCTTGGTCAGAACGAGCTTCATGTTCGAGCGCAGGTTGCGATCGTTCACGGCGTCGAACTGCCGGCCCAGATGCTCCTGGGCGTTGTAGACCTTGACGAGCCGCGGGGCTTCGAAGCCCTCCTTGGCGACGCGCGTGACGTCGCCCATCGAGTCCTGGATACGGCGGCTGTAGCGGCGGAATTTCTGGTTGATGACCGACACCAGCCAGCCCACCAGCGGCCCCATGATGAGCGCGATGAGCGTGAGGCGCGCGTTGAGCCACAGCAGGAAGCCGACCGAGGCGATGATGGTGAGCGTGGTGCGCACCGCGATGATCACCGAGTCGGTGGTCGCCTGGCCGATCTGCTCGGTGTTGTAGGTGAGGCGCGACAGCAGCGTGGCGGAGGAGCTGCGATCGAAGTAACCGATCGGCAGGTGCAGGATGTGCCGGAACACCTCGCGCCGCAACTGGCTTACGATGCGGCGGCCGACGTAGCCCATAAAGTAGGTCTGGGTGAAGTCGCCCAGACCCCGCAGGATGAACAGTCCGATCAGGGCGAGCGGCACCCACACGATGGTGCGCGGGTCCTGGTGGGTGAAGGTGCCGTCGCCGAATTTCTTGGCGAGCAGCGCGAAGCTCGCCATGGTGGCGGAAAACAGCACCCCGCCCAGGATCCCGAGAATGAAGCGCCCCCGGTAGGGGCGCAGGTAGCCGAGCAGGCGCCGATAGGCCCGCAGCGCGCCGCCCCCGAGGGGCGGCGTGCTCCTCGTTGCGATCGGCGGGCGGACCGTGTCGTTCAAGGCTTGCCCGCCGTCTCTTCCTTGACCGTCGCGATATTGACCTCGGAGAAACCGAGGCGCCCGAGCACGTCCATGGCGGTGATGACGGACTGGTGTGCGGCGCGGGCATCCGCGCGCAGCGTGACCCGCCTGCTGCGGTCAGTGCCGGCTTCCTTGAGCAGCGCGGCGCGCAGCGTCTCGGGGCTCGCGTTGATGAGTTCGCGGCCGTTCACGAGATAACCGCCCTGCTGGGTCACGCTCACCACCAGCGGCTCGCCGCCCACCTTTTCCAGCGGCACCGCGCTCGCGTGCGGCAGGTGCACGCGCAGGCGCCCCTCATCGCTGAACCGGCTCGAGAGGATGAAGAACACCACGAGCAGCAGCACCACGTCGATCAGTGACACGACGTTGATCTCCGGCTCTTCGTGATGGCGTCGCTGGAGGTTCATGGCCGCCGGTCGCGATTTACGCCGCAGCCACCGGCGCGCGCTCGCGCAGCCGCGCCGCTTCCAGGGCATCCGCCATGCGGATCGCGTGCTTTTCCATCTGCACCACGATGCCCTCGACCCGGCCGCGCAGGTAACGGTAGAAGATGAGGGCGGGAATGGCGACGCACAGGCCGGCGACGGTGCAGATCAGCGCCTCGGCGATGCCGCCGGATAGTGCCCGCGGGTCGCCCATGCCGCCCGCCTCGATGGCGTTGAAGGAGCGGATGATGCCGGTGACGGTGCCGAGCAGGCCGAGGAGCGGAGACACGCCGGCGATCGTGCCGAGCGTGTTGATGAAGCGCTCGAGCTCGTGCACCACGTGGCGCCCGGTGTCCTCGAGCCGCTCCATCAGGACCTCGCGTGGGCGGTGCCGGTTGGCGAGTCCGGTGCCCAGGAGTCTGCCGAGGGGCGAGTTCTGCTCGAGCGCCGCGATCACCTTGTCATTGACCTGGTTCGCTTCGATCAGCTGCCACACGCGCTCCGGCAGCTCCTGCGGCAGCACCCGCTTGTCCTGCAGGGTCCACAGGCGCTCCAGAACGATGGCCGCCGCGGTGATCGAGCACAGAATGATCGGCCACATCAGCGGACCGCCGGCCCGCACTATTTCCCACATCCTACGCGACCCTTGGGACTTAAGACTGCGAAGGCGGCATCATACCGGAGGGGCGCGGCCGCTCAAGGCAGCGCCGCCGTTGCGGCACGCGGCACATCTCCACTGGCGGCCTTCTGGTAGAGTCCGCGGCTCGATGCCACGCCGGCTGCTGAAAAGACTCGTCCCCGACCCGCACACGCTGCGCGAGCGCTGGTTCCTGCGGCCATTCGGCGCGCGGATCACCGACCCGCTGCTGTGGACACTGCATCGGCGCGGCGTGACGCCCGCTTTCGGGGCCGGGCTTGCGATCTGCTTCGTGCCCCTGCCGGTGCACCTGATCCTGGCCACCAGCGTTGCGGTTATCTGGCGCCTCAACATTCCGGTGATCTGCGGCACCACCTTGCTGCTCAATCCCTTCACCGCGGTGCCCGCCTATTACTTCGCCTACCGGGTGGGAGCGGCGCTGCTGCACGTGCCGCGCCAGCACTTCAAGTTCGTCCCCAGCTGGCACTGGTTCGGCCACAGCCTGGCGCCCGTGTGGCAGCCGTTCGTCGCCGGCTGCATCACCTGTGCGCTGCTCGCCGGCATCGTCGGCTGGCTGTCGCTCGACCTGTTGTGGCGCTGGCAGGTGACGAGCCGCTACCGCGCCCGACACGGCACCCAGGCGGCCTGACACCTAGTCCTCGCGCCTGCCTATGAGCGTTCGGCCAGCGTGCCGCGCTCGAGCTCGTAGACACGCTCCATGCGCGTGGCGAGCTTCAGGTCATGAGTCACCACCACCAGGCTGGTGCCGCGCTCGCGATTGAGCTCCAGCATCAGCGCCAGCACGCTGTCGGCGTTGCCGCCGTCCAGATTGCCGGTCGGCTCATCGGCCAGCACGATACGCGGCTGCGTCACCAGAGCGCGCGCCACGGCCGCGCGCTGCCGCTCGCCGCCGGAGAGCTGGTGCGGGCGGTGCTGCAGCCGCTCGCCGAGACCCACGCGCTCGAGGAGCCGGCGCGCCTCGGCGCGCGCGCTGGCGACCCTCGTGCGCCGCACCAGCAGCGGCATCGCCACGTTCTCCACGGCCGAGAACTCCGGCAGCAGGTGATGAAACTGATACACGAAGCCGAGCGCCTGGTTGCGCAGCGTGCCGCGCTCGCTCTCGGAGAGGGAATGAATGTCGCGGCCGGCGACCAACACCTCGCCCGCGGTGGGACGGTCGAGACCACCGAGAATCTGCAGCAGCGTGGTCTTGCCGGAACCGGAGGCGCCGACGATCGCGACCCGCTCGCCGGCGCACACCGCGAGCGCCACGCCCTGCAGCACCGGCAGCAGCACCGGCCCCTGGCGGAAGCTCTTGTGAACGCCGCGGGCTTCCAGAACCGTGTCACTCATGCCGCAAAGCCTCCGCGGGCGCGGTGCGCGCCGCGCGCCACGCCGGGTACACGGTCGCCAACGCGCACAGCACGAACGCCACGGCGCACACCCTGAGCACATCGAGGCCCTCGACGTACGCGGGCAGATCGCTCATGTAGTACACCCGCGCATCGAGGAACTGCGTGCCGAGCAGACGCTCGAGCGCGCCCACCAGCGACTGCAGGTTGTCGGCGAGCAGCGTACCGAGCGCCGCCCCGAGCAGTGTGCCGGCGAGTCCGATCAGCACACCCTGCACCGCGAACGCCAGCAGCACGTTGGGTGGACCGGCGCCGAGGGTGCGCAAGATGGCGATGTCGGTCTGCTTCTCCTTCACGATCATGACCAGCGTGGCGACGATGTTGAAGGCCGCCACGGCGACGATCATCAGCAGGATGACGAACATCATCGACTTGGTGATCTCGATGGAGCGGAAGAAGTTGGCGTGATCCTGGGTCCAGTCGCTCACGTAGAAGCCCGGGCCGCCGAGCGAGAGCGCCACGCGGCGCACAATCGCAGGGGCGCGCAGCGGATCAGCGAACGCCAGCCGCAGGCCGGTCACCGCCTCGCCGAGCTGAAACAGGCGCGCGGCGTCCGCCATGTGCACCAGCGCGAGTCCCCGGTCGAACTCGTACATGCCGGACTGGAACAGTCCCACCACCCGGAAGCGCCGCATGCGCGGCACGACCCCGGTGGGCGTCGCCGTGCCCGCGGGCGCGATCAGCACCACCGAATCGCCCACGCGCGCGTTGAGCTCGTGCGCCAGCGCGCTGCCGAGAATGGTGCCGTAGGCGCCGGCCTTGAGGTCATCGAGGCTGCCGGAAATCACATGCCGCGCGAGGCCGGTGGCGGCGCGTTCCTCCCCGGGCAGCACGCCGCGCACGCTCGCCCCCGCCAGGCGCCGCCCATTGGCGAGCACGCACAAGATCTCGATGTAGGGGACCGCGGCCTGCACGCCGCTCTGGCGCCGCACCTGTCGCTGCAGGTCACGCCAGTCGGTGAGCGTGCCGGCAAGCCCCATGATGGTGGCGTGCGAGGTGACCGCGAGAATGCGGCTGCGCAGTTCGCGCTCAAAGCCGTTCATGACCGACAGCACGACGATGAGGGTCGCGACCCCCAGCGTCAGCCCGCATACCGATATGAGCGCGACGAACGACACGAAGCCGCGGCGGTGTGTCGAGCGCAGGTAACGCGTGCCGATCAGCCATTCGTACCCGCCCATGGACTACTCGTAACGCAGCGCTTCGGCCGGCGCGGTGCGCGCCGCGCGGATCGCCGGATACAAGGTGGCGAGCGTCGTCAGCAGCAGCGCCGCCAAGGCGATGGCGACGATGTTGCGCCAGTGCACCTCGGCGGGGATCGCGGTGTTGTAGTACACCTCGGCGTCCAGGATCTGGAAGCGGAACGTGCGCTGCAGAAACGGCACGATGGTATCGACGTGCAGCGCGAGCGCGAGCCCCAGCACCACCCCGAGCGCCACCCCCAGCCAGCCGATCACCAGTCCCTGGGTGATGAATATGCCCATCACGCGCCACGGCGATGCGCCGAGCGTGCGTACGATGGCGATGTCGGTGCGTTTGTCGGTGACCACCATCACCAGCATGGCGACGATGTTGAAGGCGGCGACCGCGACGATCAGCAGCAGGATGAGCGACATCATGGTCTTCTCGATGCGGATCGCCCGGAAGTAGTTGGCGTTGTCCTGGGTCCAGTCGCTGACCTCGAAGCTCCCCGGCAACAGTGCCCGCAGCCGCGCCGCAACCGCCGCAGCGGCGAGCACATCGTGCACGCGCACCCGCAGGCCCTCGCTGGCGGCGCCTTGCGGGGCGAGTGCCCGCACGTCCGCCAGGTGCGCAAACACCAGCGTGGCGTCGTGATCCGGCAGCCCGACCTCGAACGTGCCCGCCACCGTGAATTCGCGCAGTTTCGGCGCCGGCGCGCCACCGACGTCCACCGTCGGCACCAGCACGGTGAGCGAGTCTCCGGGCGCGAGCCCCAGCCGCTCGGCGATCACCTCGCCCACGATGATGCGCCCGGAGCCGGGAGTCAGATCCGCGAGGTGTCCCTGGGTGATCGCGTGGGCCAGCTCGGTCACGCTGCCCGCAGCCCTTGGGTCGATGCCGCGCAGCAGCACCGGCAGCATCTCGGGGCGGCGCACGGCGAGCGCCTGCAGCTCCGCGTACGGAGCGACGCCCTCGACCCCTGCGGCGCCCTGTACGATGCGCGCGGCGTTGCGCCAGTCCGCGACCCCGGGCCCGGCCTGCGAGCCTGCCGGCGTCGTGGCGGCCGCCGTCACGCGCACCTGGGCGCTCAGCGACAGGAGCCGGTCGCGCAACTCGCCCTCGAAGCCGTTCATCACCGAGAGAATCACGATCAGAGAGGCGACGCCCACACCTACCCCGACGAGCGACGCCCAGGTGATGAACGAAACGAAAAACGTGTGTGAGCGGGCGCGCACGTAGCGCAGGCCCACGTAGACCGACAGCGGGTGAAACATCGTCGCGATTTAACCACAGTTGCAGGCTTTTCAGACGTGCGTCACAAATCGGCAGGTGCGCCCCACCCTGCCCGCTTTGACAGATTCTCCCCGGTGCTATAGTCGGAAAGCTGTTGGAGGAAGGTTTCCATGAAGACCCGAATGATGCTCGCGGCGCTGCTCGCCGCGTGCGCCGCGGCGGGTGCCGCGGTCGCCGAGACCCTCGTGGTGAACGACCAGGTGCAGGTGCGTGAGTCCCAGCTCGATCGTCCGAA
>VBNP01000036.1 GCA_005877965.1 Gammaproteobacteria bacterium
GCGGTACCCGCCTTCCTCCACGAGCTTGTGCACGCCGGGCTCGATGACCTGAACCGGGAAGGCGTGGGAGAGCTCGGCAAGAGACTGGGCCGGCCTGCCGCCGATCCGCGCAGACACATCGTCCCGCGTGACCTCGAAGCCGAGGCTCTCGGTCTGACCCGAGGAGCCCGACACGCGTCCAATGACTCTCAGGTGATCCTGTCCTCGCTGTACGAGGCGCTCACTGTTTCTTGTGCGGAACGACCTACCACGGCCGAGGAGGAATATGGCCTCGAGGAGCGAGGTCTTGCCCGAGCCGTTACCTCCGTAGATGAGCGCGAGCCCCGGTGGGATCTCAAGCTGCGCGTGCTCGATGCAGCGCAGGTGAGTCACGGTGAGCTCAGCGAGCGTCATCAGTGCCGATTGCGTGCAGGGCCTGGAAGGGCGTCCGGGAGCTTCGCCACGCGCACGCCTGCCCCGAACCCGTAGACACGCTCAGGTGGGCTCGAAGTCCAGGCGTGTACCCGCGCAGAGGAGCCCACGACGCGACTACTGATTCCAAAATGATCCCAATTCGGCATAGCTGCTGCACCAGAGGTGAGCCTCCTTGTAGAGCATCCCTCGTCGCCCCCGCAAGCGGCAGCAGCACGCAGCACCGTCTCAAGCTCCGGATGCCTGATGCAGTGTGCCGGTGACTCACGACGAGACGCTCGCGTTGCGCGCCTTATGCTTCCAAGCCCGAGGCAAGACGCTCGAGCCGCGAGCATAGACTCACCCACGTTCCACGTAGGTACGCCGGGTGGCCCTTCGCTGTGAAACCTATTGGCCCCCGTGCCACGCCACGCCCTGATGGTGAGAGGCCGCCGTCGGGCGAGCAGCAAGCCGCGCAACTCAAAGCTCGATCGGCCGACGGTGTTCCACGTGGAACCGAACTTATCGCCTTCACCTGGTCGCGGGCCACCGACAATTGACGAGGCTCAGTGCCATGGGAACAATTCGAGTCCTGAGAGTCTTCGGCCAAGACAACACGGCCTTTGATCCGAGGCCGACCACGGAGGAGATCATGGCAAACCCGATGCGACACGTTTCAGAACGACTTTGTCTGGCCGCCGCAGCGGCGCTGTTTGCGGGGGCGGCCTGGACCCAACCCGAACCGGCCGCCGGTGCCCAGGCCTCAGGCCAGGGGGCCGTGACGGCTGACCGCTCCGGTGCCAATGGGCAAAGCAATGCAGCCGGCGCGGCACGCGCGGATGACACGAGCGCGAACCTGGCGAGTGGGTCGTCGGTGAATGCCGTTCTCACGAAGCCCGTCGACTCGCGGCGCAACAAACCCGGTGATCCAGTCAATGCGCGCACGACACAGGCCGCGAGGACCGAGGGTGGCACATCGATTCCCAAAGGCAGCACGCTGGTCGGACACGTATCCGATGCACACGCGGGTGCTGAAGGTCAGGCGGCTTCATCGATGGGCATCGTCTTCGACAAGGCCGTGACCCGTGATGGACGCGAGATCCCGCTCCGCAATGTGGGGATCCAGGCGGTAGCCGCCGCGGAGGCCAGCGCCGAGAGCAGCGCCGGGAACGCCGGCGAGATGATGGGCGCGGCGGGCACTGCTGGCATGAGTCGGGGCGGAGGCTTACTCGGGCGCACCACCGGTGCCGTGGGTGGGACGGTCGGATCGGGACTTGGCGCGACCCGCGGTGTCGGGTCGCTCGCGGGAGCCGCCAGCTGGGCTCCGCGGGCGGGTCCGGGAGCGATGGGAGGTTTGGACGCTGCCGGGATGCTAACCGCCGGCAGCAGCGGCGTCTTTGGCCTGCACGGCTTGAGCCTCTCGGGCGGCGCGGCGGATGCGACCACCGGCTCGGTCATGACATCGAGCGGGAAGAGCGTGCATCTGGACCAGGGAACACGGTTCCTCCTGAGTTCGCAGGCGGCCGCGTCCCGGCCGGGCGCCGCACCACGGCCGTCAGGCACCGCCAAGCCGGACTCCAAACAGCCTTCGGGAGACCGGCGATAGCGCGGGCAGTCGTCGGGAGTCCCGATTAGTTGTGAGCCAGGAAAGGCTCACGGGGCCTGGCCACGGGCACGCCGCCCAGGCACTGTCCTGGCGCGGGGCAAGCCCACGACGCGCCCAACTCATGACGAGCTCCGCTTGCGCGCCTTATGCTCCCAGGGCCGAGGCAGCGCCCCGGGCTGCGAGCTCAGGCTCGCTTAAGGTTCCACGTGGAACGCCGGTGGTCCTTGCTCCAAGACCTCTTGGCCTGCGTGCCACCTCACGCCCCGATGGTGAGTTGCCCGCTGCCGGGCGAGCGGCGAGCCGCACACCTCAATAGACGATCGGACGCACCGCGGCCGTCGGGCACTGCCGAGCCTGACTCGAAACAGACTTCGCGAGACCTCGCGAGGGCTCGTCAGGAGTCCCGATTAGTTGTGAGAGCCTGGAAAGGCTCACGGGACCGGGCCGCGAGGAGGCCGCCCGGCCCGGCGCCGGAGCTGGGTAACCCACGAAGCGACTACTGACTCGCATATGATCCTATTCGTCCTCTCAATCGTGTGACTGTCGCGTATCCGGGGCAATTCAACCCCCTGGGCTTGAGGCGAGCTTCCTTCTGGAGCAACGTCGCCCCCCGCAAGCAGGAGCAACACGCAGCACCGTCTCAAGCTCCGGATGCTTGATGCGGTGCCTGGTGACTGATGACGAGACGCTCGGCTTGTGCGCCTTATGCTCCCGAGGCAGCGCGCCCCGAGCCGCCGGCGTGGACTCCCCCAAGTTCCACGTGGAACGCCGAAGGCCCTCGCTCCGAGACCTATTGGCCCGCGTGCCACCCCACGCCCTGATAGTGAGCTGGCCGCTGTCGGGCGCGCGGCGAGCCGCGCGCCTCAAGAGCTCGATCCGCCGCACCACGGTCATCGGGTAACCCGGACTCCAAACAGCCTTCGCGAGATCGGCGATAGACGGGGAGTCGTCATGAGTCCCGATGGTGCGAGACCTGGACTCACAGGGCTTGGCGACGGACACGCCTGGCCGCGGAGCCGTAGGGGAGGTGCACACGGGCACCAAGCCCAGGCCCTGTACGGGCGCAGAGCAACCCGCGACGCGACTAATGACTCGCAAATGATCCTATCCATGATTTTTATCACTTGACTGTCGCGTGCCTGGGGCAATTCGTCACAAATGAACCCCTTGGCTCGAGGCGAGCTTCCTTGTGAAGCATCCCCCGTCGCCCCCACAAGCAGGAGCAACACGCAGCACCGTCTCAGGCTCCGGATGCTCGATGCAGTGGCTGTGACTCCCGAACGGGACGCTTCGGTTGTGCGCCCTATGCTTTCAAGCCCGAGGCAAGGCGATCGAGCCGCGAGCATCGACTCGCCCAAGTTCCACGTGGAACGCCGGTGGCTCTTCGCTCCGAAGCCTATTGGCCCACCCGCCACCCCACGCCGTGACGGTGACCTGGCCGCCGTCGGGCGAGCAGCGACAGCGCGCCTCAAGAGCTCGATCGGCCGCACCATGGTTGTCGGGTACCGCCAACCCGGACTCCAAACAGCCTTCGGGAGACCGGCGATAGACCGGTAGTGGTCATGAGTCCCCGATCTGGGTGCGGGACCTGCACTCACAGCGCTTGGGTACGGCCTTGCCACGGAGCCGTAGGGACGTCAGGCGGGCTCGAACCCCAGGCGCTGTACCTGTGCAGAGGTACACACGACCCCGCTAATGACCCTCGAAAATGATCCTGTCCCTCCTCTTTATCGCCTGACTGTCTCGTGTCTGGGGCAATTCGTCACAAGCGAACCCCTTGGCTCGAGGCGAGCTTCCTTGTGGAGCATCCCCCGTCGTCCCCCACAAGCAGGAGCAACACGCAGCACCGTCTCAAGCTCCGGATGCTTGATGCAGTGCCTTGTGACTCACGACGAGACGCTCGGGTTGTGCGGCTTATGCTCCCGAGGCAGAGGCAGCGCGTCGCGAGCCGCCGGCGTGGGCTCTCTCAAGTTCCACGTGGAACGCCGGTGGCCCTCGCTCCGGGACCCCTGTGGCCCGCGTGTCACCCCACGCCCTGGATGGTGAGTTCGCCGCTGTCGGGCGGAGCGGCGGATGTGGCCACCTCAGTCATGACATCGAGCGGGACGAGCGCGCAATCCGGATCAGGGCACACGGTTCCTCCTGAGTTCGCGGGCGGCCCAGTCCAGGCAGCGCACCACGGTCCGCTGGCACTGCCAAGCCTGACTCGAAACAACTCTCGGTGAGTGATGCCGTGCGGGGAGTCGTCGTGAGTCCCGACTGGTTGCGAGACCTGGAAAGGCTCACGGGGCCGGCCACGGATTGTCGCTCAGGCCCTGTACCGGCACAGACTCACGACGCAACTAACGACTCTCGAAAATGACCCTATCAGCCACCCTTGTCGTTTGACTGTCGCGTATTCAGGTCAATTGGTCACAGGTAGCCACTGTGCTTGTGCTGGGCTTGGGTGAGCCTCCTTGTTGAGCATCCCCCGCCCCCCCCAAGCAGGAGCAACACGCACAGTCTCAAGCTCCGGATGCCTAATGCAGTGCCCGTGACTCACGACGAGACGCTCGCGTCGTGCGCCGTATGCTCTCAAGGCCGAAGCAGCGCGGCCCGGAGCCGCGAGCTAGACCCGCTACTTCGACGACCGGTTGCACTCGGCGGCGACGCGGATCGTGGCGACCGAGTCCGACGACTGGGGCTGGAAGTTCCACGTGGAACGCCGGTGGCCGTTCGCTCGAAACCTATTGGCCCGCGTGCCACCCCACGCCCTGATAGTGAGAGGCCGCCCTCGGGCGAGCGGCGAGCCGCACACCTCAAGAGCTCGATCCGCGGCACCGTCATCGGGCGCCGCCAACCGCGACTCCAAACAGGCCTCGGGAGACCGGCGATAACTGCGAGCGGCCGCAGATCCCTACAGCCGCATCGGCATCACGACGTAGCGTGTGTGTGTCATGCCGGGCGCGTGGATGAGGCAGCTGCTGTTCGAGTCGGTGAGCCCGATCTGTACCTTGTCGCTCTCGATCGCACCCAAGGCATCGAGGAGATAGTTGACGTTGAATCCAATCTCCACTTCCTCGCCCTGGTATGAGACCTCGACCTGATCCTCGGCTTCCTCCTGCTCGGGGTTGTGCGCCTGAAGGGTCAGAAGATCCGGTCGGGCTGTGAGCCGGATTCCCCGGTACTTCTCGTTGGAGAGGATGGCGGTCCGTTGCAGGGCCTGTCTCAGGGTCTCCCGGTCCGCCTCCACCGTGCGCGGTGGATTCGTCGGAATCACACGTCCGTACTCCGGAAAACGACCATCGATCAGCTTCGAAGTGAAGCGAATTTCGCCGACTTGGGCGCGAACGTGATTCGTTCCGACAGCCAGCTCAATGGTATCCTCCGTTCCCAGGATACGCTGCAGCTCCAGGACCCCCTTACGGGGCACGATGACCTGGTGAGCAGTCCGGGCCTTGCCGGAAAGCTCCATCTCACAGAGCGCCAGGCGATGCCCGTCGGTCGCCACCGCTCGCAGCGCCTTGCCGTCGGTCTCGAGCAGCAGCCCGTTGAGGTAGTACCGCACATCCTGCTGAGCCATCGAGAAGTGCGTCTTGTCGATCAGACGCCGGAATTCGCCCTGCGCCACGCTGAGCGTGTGCTGCGCGTTGATCTCCTCGACCAGCGGGAATTCGGCGGCCGGCAGACTCGATAGCGTGAAGCGGCTGCGTCCCGCACGTAGCGACACGCGCTCGCCCTCGGTGCTCACGGTGACGCTCGTCTTCTCCGGCAGCGAACGGAAAATATCGAGCAGCTTGCGACCCGGTACCGTGACATCGCCCGCCTGCTGCACGCTCACCGCGCAGGTCGCAACGAGTTCCACCTCCAGGTCGGTGCCCGTCACGCTCAGGCGATTGTCCCGTGCAGCCAGCAACACGTTGGCCAGCACCGGCATGGTCTGGCGGCGCTCGACGACGCCGATGACACTCTGGAGCGGTGCGAGCAGGTCTTCGCGGGTGGCAGTCAGCTTCATGGGGAATGACTCTCTATTAGTAAGATCTTTTTGCCGGCAGTCTCTTTATTGTTAAGACTATAGAGCCTGAAGTTAACGGGCATAAGAAAACTTTCCACACCCGATCAAGCTGTTGCCGTCGATTTCCCACGGCACAAGTACGGGGACGAACTGACCGGCAGCTGTGCGCGGCCTGTTCGTAACTTTATCCTGCCACTCGTGCACAGCCAGTGCACATCAACCCGCAAGGGTTCTCAACAGGTTTGAGTAGTCTTCCTTGATGCGCTGTTCGCTGTCGCGCAGCTCCTTGATGCGCTTGCAGGCGTGCAGCACGGTGGTGTGATCGCGGCCGCCGAACGCATCGCCGATCTCCGGCAGGCTGTGGCTGGTGAGCTCCTTGGCGAGCGCCATGGCGACCTGCCGCGGGCGCGCCACCGAGCGGCTGCGGCGCTTGGACAGCAGGTCCGCCATGCGCACCTTGTAGTAGTCCGCCACGGTCTTCTGGATGTTCTCGACGGTGACGAGCTTTGCCTGCAGCGACAGCAGGTCGCGCAGCGCTTCCTTGGTGAATTCCAGCGTGATGGCGCGTCCCGTGAAGCGCGAGTTCGCGATCACCCGCCGCAGCGCGCCCTCCAGCTCGCGCACGTTGGAGCGGATGCGCTTGGCGATGAAGAAGGCCACTTCCTCGGGCAGGGCGACGCCCTGCGCCCGCGCCTTGGTCATGAGGATCGCCACGCAGGTCTCGAGCTCCGGCGGCTCGATCGCCACCGTGAGGCCCCAGCCGAAGCGTGATTTCAGGCGCTCTTCCAGCCCCTCGACCTCCTTCGGATAGCGATCGCAGGTGAGGATCACCTGGTGCTGTCCCTCCAGCAGCTCGTTGAAGGTGTGGAAGAACTCTTCCTGCGAGCGCTCCTTACCGGCGAAGAACTGGATGTCATCGATCAGCAGCGCATCGAGCGAGCGGTACGCGGTCTTGAACTCGTTCATCGAGTTGTGTTGCAGGGCGCGCACCATGTCGCCCACGAAGCGCTCCGAGTGCACGTACGCAGTGCGCGCTTCCGCGTCGCGGTGCTTGATCAGATGCGCGATGGCGTGCATCAGGTGCGTCTTGCCGAGGCCGACGCCGCCGTACAGGAACAGCGGGTTGTAGGCGCGGCCGGGATTTTCCGCCACCTGCGCCGCCGCGGCCTTGGCGAGCTGGTTGCTCTTGCCTTCGACGAAGGTGGCGAAGGAAAAGTCGGGATTGAGCCGCGCGCCGACCACCAGTCCCTCGGCGCGGCGCACGCGAGCGGGGAGCGCCGCCGCGGCGCCGCGTGCGGCGGCGGCGCGCGAGCCGATTTCCACGGTCACGATGGGCACGTCTCCGGTGCTCTCATCGCGCAGCAGCTCACCGATGCGCGGCAGCAGGTTCGCGTTGATCCAGTCGACCACGAAGCGATTGGGCGCCAGGAGCTTCAGCGCACCGTTCCCCTCCATGGCCTGCAAGGGCCGCACCCAGGTATTGAACTGCTGCTCCGGAAGCTCCGTCTCCAACGCGCCCATGCAGCGAGTCCAAAGCGACGCTTCCACGCGCGTTGCCTCCGCGACGTTTCTGGTGAACGTTAAGGAAAGGCGGCGGAGTCTATACCGATCGCGCGGCGCGCTGAAGGTTTTCGCAAGCGCGCTGTATTGACACCTTGACTCTCAACGGCTTAGCCTTGCCGACCTTTTTTGCGAGCCACGGATCGACCCACGGAGCCCACCGCATGAAGCGTACCTATCAACCGAGCAAAGTGCGCCGCAAGCGCACCCACGGGTTCCGTGCGCGCATGGCCACCAAGGGCGGCCGCAGGGTGCTCGCGCGCCGGCGCGCCAAGGGCCGGCGCAAGCTGATACCCTAGGACCTGCGGGTTCACGCGCACTGAGCGCCTGCCTCACCCATCCTTAAAAGTCTCTTCAAGGGCTCGATGCAAGGGCGGCTCACTCTGCCGGCGCGACTTCGTCTGCGGCGCAAGCGCGATTTCGACGCCGCTTACGCACGCGGGCGGCGCACGGGCGATGGATTTTTCGCGGTGACTGCGAGTGTCAATCAAGCGGGCGCCCCGCGTCTGGGGCTCGCGGTGGCGGTGCGTGCGGCCGGCGGCGCGGTCGAGCGCAACCGCATCCGCCGCATCATCCGCGAGTCCTTCCGCCTGCACCAGCGCGAGATCCCCGCTGTGGACCTGGTGGTGAGCGTGCGTCCCCGCGCGCGCGAGGCGACGGCTGAGACGCTGCGCGCGAGTCTGGCGGCACTGTGGAAGAAGGTCGGCGAACAATGCGCCACGTCGCAGCCCTCCTGATCCGCGCATATCAATGCACCGTCAGTCCGCTGCTCGGGCCGGCGTGCCGTTTCTATCCCTCCTGCTCGCAGTACGCCGTGCAGGCGGTGCTGCGCTTCGGGGTCCTCAGGGGCGGCTGGCTCGCGCTCGCGCGCCTCTCGCGCTGCCATCCGTGGCACCCGGGCGGATTCGACCCCGTGCCGCCGGCGCCTGCGCCGCGGTGCAACCGTCACGCTCATGACCAATAACCTCCCTCGCTTCAGCCCGCGCCTGTGGCTGTGGGTCGCGCTCGCGGCGCTGCTGTTGCTCAACTACCAGACCTGGATGCACGACTACGGTCCGCCGCCGCAAGCCCTGACGGCACCGCCGGCGGCGAACGTGGCCTCGCGCACGGCTGCGCCCGCGAGCGATCTCGGCGGCAGGATTCCCGAGACGCCCCCGACTGCGACACCCGTCGGGGAACGCGCTCCCGCCGGCGAGAGCGCGACGGCTGCGGCCTCCGCCGCGGACACTCCCGGCACGGCGCCCGGCGCAGCAGCCGCGGCGCCGCGTGTGCGCGTGCGCACGGACGTGCTCGACCTCGACATCAGCACCCGTGGCGGCACGCTCACGCGCGTGGATCTGCTCGCCTATCCGCAGGTGAAGGGCGAGGCCACGCCGGTGCGCCTGGAGAACGAGGACGGTCCGCTCTCGCGCTACGAGCTGCAGTCGGGTCTGGCCGACTCGGGCGGCGCGGCCTATCCCACTCACCTCGCGACCTGGGCGAGCGCGCAGGACGCGTACAGCCTCGATGGCCGCGACGAGCTGCGCGTGCCGCTCACCTGGAGCGGGGCGGGCGTGACGGTCACCAGAACCTTCGTGCTTCATCGCGGCGAGTACCGCATCGGTGTGCAATACGAGGTGCACAACGGCGGCGGCGCGCCCTGGGCGGCGCGCCCGTACGCGCAGATCCTGCGCGACGATCCACCCACCAAGCGCTCGATGTTCAATGTCGAGAGTTACTCGTTCCACGGTCCGGCGATTTACGACGGCACCAAGTACCGCAAGCTCGACACCACCGACGCGCAGGACAGCCACCTGTCCCTCGACGTGCGCGACGGCTGGCTCGCCGCCCTGCAGCACCACTTCGTCAGCGCCGTCGTGCCGCCGCGCGGCACGCCCTGGCGCTTCACGCTGGGTGTATCCGGGAATGAGTACCTGCTGTCGGCCACGGGCCCGGAGCAGTCGGTCGCGCCCGGCGCCACGGCGCA
>VBNP01000037.1 GCA_005877965.1 Gammaproteobacteria bacterium
CTTTGCCCCGCCCGAAGGCGGCCGTGCTCGAACAGTCCCTGCCACGCGGTGAGGCCCGAGATTGGCAGGCTCGCGCCCACTGTGAAGTCAACGTCGCCCGGCAGCGGCGCGAGGTTGCGTGCCTCGATCGCCACATACTCGGCCAGGGTGCCGTCGCGATGCCAGTCCGCGAGGCCGACCACGCGCTGTCCTACTGAGAGTCCCGTCGTACCGTAGCCGAGGGCGGCGACCACTCCGGCCAGCTCGTGGCCGGGGATCGACGGTGTTCGATCACGGTCGCGGCGATCGGTCCAGGTCGAGGGCCACGCCATCTCAGTCGGGACGAATCCCGACGCATGAACCTGAACGACGGCGTCGTTTATCGCCGGCTGCGGCTCGGGCCGCTCCACCAGCTTCATCCCGGCAGTTCCCGCAGCCTGGTCCGTCACCACGATCGCCTTCATCGGAATTGTCTCCTCAGTCTTTTGTCTGTCTGGTGGAAAAGTACATGGACGGAAAGCCCCCAGGCCCGGGGCAATGAAAGTCGTCCTCCGTCAACCAGAGCGCCTCACCGCGGCCGGCGCCGGCGCCAAGCGCGTGTCGAATGGCAGCGAGTAGGCTGGTCTTCCCGACGTTGTTCCCTCAAACGAGAACATTCAGGCCGTGTTGGAGGTCGACGCGAAGCGCGCGCAGACAGCGGAAGTTGTGAACCTGAACGTGAGCGAGGTGCATCGAAATTTGGCTCGGGCGACGAAGGATCGTGGACGGCAATTCCGAAGCTCGCGAACCACCGGCGCCACGGGGTCAACCTCTGGGCGCGGGGACCGCAGCTTCGCGAGGAGGAGATGGTGTCCTGGATCGCGCAGCACGACGTGTGGCGTACCGCCACGATCGAGTTCATACGCGACCGGTTCCCCGAGGACTCGTGGAGCCGGTTCGAGACAATCGGGCCGCTGCCCGCGACCCATTACGAGGGCGTGGAGGACTCGGCGCTGGAGCGCGTTATGCGCCTGCTCGACATGGAGATTCACCGGCTCGAGGACGTGCGGAACGAGGCGCTCGCGCGGGGCAACGTAACAATTACGTAGCAACGGAGGGCTGAGCGAAAACGGCCGCAGCGTCGAAGCGACGCCACGGCCGTCGGTTGGAGAGTCGGGACGGCGGGATTTGAACCCGCGACCCCCTGAACCCCATGCGGCTCTCTAGGGGACCGAGTTACGACACCGAGTAGCAATCACGCGAGGTCCTGGGCGTCGGTGTCGTAACAGCAGACCCGAAGATCAACCGAGTGTCGTGAGAAACTCACAGCGAAACTCACAGCACGCGACCCCCTGAAGGAATCGGGGGGTCGTCGCTTTTCGTCGCCGAAACATCCACAGCTAACTCACAGGAACCGACCCTGACGAGAGCGGACGTGGCGAGGATGAATCGCTACAAGTTAGAATGGACACTGCAGCCCAATTCAGCGTTTAGGCCGCACTGCGGGGTCCGCACCGGTTCAGAGCCGACCATATTGACGACCACGCGTCTACGGCCGTATCTCTCTCCCACGCACCCTCAACTGCTTACGTCCATCAACGGGAGGCCCATGTGCGGAGGCTCGCCGCAGTGATTGGTGGAGGTGGCACAGGAGCGCTGGCAGGAGCAGCCGCGGGATCGGCGATTCCTGGCCTAGGCACGATAGCGGGAGCGGTGATCGGCGGAGTTTGCGGTGCGCTCGCTGGATGGGCTGCCGTTGACGACGACCATGATGGGCAGGGACCGCGCTGATGAGTCCGCGAGCGCGGTGGTTCTGGCTCTCCGTGCTGCTCAGCTGCTACAGCACGATTCTTTGCTCGCTTCCGGGTTCCCTTCCGAGAGGTGTCGGCCTCGTACTATGGTGCGCTGCGCTTGCAATTCAAGTGGGGCTGGTTGTCGCCTACATCCGGCGCCCTAGAACTCCCCCGGAACCGGTGCCCACCTAGCGGCACCTGACGTCGCGGCCCGACGTAACGACTCAGATCGCGGCGCGCGGCGATTGAGGAGTGAGTCTTTCTTCAGCGCGCTGCAGCTTAAGCGCATTCCGTTACCCGGCCTTCTCCGATGAAGAGACCATGCCCTTCCGGATTGTCTGCCCTCCCGAACGATTCAATCACCTCAGAAACGATCCGGCCTTCCACCGCCTGATGATCGCGGGGAAGATTGCCAACGCTCTACGCTTTGGTATTGTGGCCGCAAAGGCCGCCACTGGACCGGTCACGTACACATCGACAAGAACTCGCGCGGCTAGCTTTCACTACGTCAGCGCCCTACTGCAGGAGGCGCTCCGCTTCCTGCCGCGATTGGGCCAGTACTATTCTGGCTCTCAGGCGTTTCGGGAGGAATTGGCACCCCTACTTCGTGACGGGACCGTAGCCTCACTTCAAAATGGCCCATTGGATCGGTTACGTGATCACGCGGTGTTTCACAACGACGACGTTGTGATGGCTCACGGGCTCCAAAGCGTTGCACTGGATGAATATGTGCTGGTCGCTGGTGACACTCCGCTGGCAGGAGATGTCTACTTCCCGCTTTCAGATATTGCGATTGTTCACCATGCGCTCAGCACCGACGTGCAGGGCTATCAGCTCTTGGGCGAGATGAGTGTCCTCTTGGATCAGGTTGCCGATGTGGGGACAAAAGTTTGTAAAGGCATCGACTCGCTATTCAGAGAGGCCGTGTCTGAGCTGGGCTGCTCCTATATCGACGAGTAGTCGCCACAATGGCCGGCTAACAACCGCATGAAGTTGGGAGGGCGCGGCGATCGGTTTGTGTGGGGACTGGCACCACCAGCGGGCGTGCCCCCACTCAAGCGAACGCGCCGCGGCCCTGCAACTTATGGGGGGTCTTAGACGTCACGCGCTTGGCGTTAGCGGGTTAACGGCAGCAGATATTACCGACTACGTGACCTAGCAGTCAGCGATTGCGCTTCACCAGCGACTCAAGGCCCTCGAGCGCTTCGCCGGCCGCGGACAGGCGCTCCACTTCCGACGTGAGCTCCCGGCAACGTGCCTCGGCGCGCGCGCGACCCGACTGCGCCTCCTGCAGCCGCCCGTCCAGGTCGGCCAGCTCCGCCGCCGCTTCCTGCAGCAGCCCAGCCTGGTCTTCGAGCCCGCGCAGCCCGGCAATCTCCTCGAGCACCTGATCGCGCTCGGCGGCAAGCGCTTCTGCCTCGGCCACCGCTTCCTCGGCGATCCGCCGCCGCTCCTCTGCCTGAGCCTCGAGCAGGCCTCTAGCCCGGCGCTCCTTCTTCAGCTCGGCCTCGCCCCGCCCGAGCGAGGCGCGCACTTCCTCCAGCTCCCCGGCTAGCCGGGTCCGTTCCTCGATGGCGGACTCGAGCCGGGCGCGCATGGCCTCGATCAGCTCCCGCACCGCGGCAGCGGTTTGCTGCGGCTCGGCAGCAGCGGCGGACCGGTGCGCGGTCATCGCCAGACGCTCCCGCAGCGACGCGGTCCGCTCTTGACCGCTCTTCCCGCGCGCCGCGCGCGAGCTTGGTTTCGGAGCTGTAGGGGGAGGAGTGACGTCGGGCGCCGGCGCCGTGGCAGTCAGCTCGATAGTCGCGGGCGGATTTCCGTTTTCGGGGACGGCCCCCCCCGTGAGCTCGGAGAGCACGCGGGAGATGGTCCGCGGCTTGCGGGCTGGAACGTTGGCGTCGAAACCGGTGGTCACGCGCTCCTCTCCATCGCGCGCTCGACGCGCGCGCTGATCATCTCGGTGATAAGGGCGTCGATGTCCTTGGCTCCCTTGGACGATGGGGCGTAGGCATTGATGGGCAGGCCATCACTCGACGCCCGCGCGAACTGCGTGCACTGCCGCACGATCGTGTCCGACAGAAACTCAGGGTAGTGCGACTCCAGCGCGCCTTTGGCTTCGCGTGCGATCCGGGTCGTGGGGTTGTACTGATTGAGAACGATCCGGATCCGCTGCAGGCGGTGGTTCAGGTCGTCCTCGAGCTGGCCCAGCGTCTCGAACAGCAATTTGAGACCGTGAAACGACAGGAAATCCGGAAGCACCGGCACGAGCAGGTCGTCTGACGCCATCAGCGCGTTGAGGTTCAGCAGCCCAAAGGAGGGCGGGGCGTCCATGACAATGAACTCGTAGCGGTCCAACACCCCGGCGAGGGCCCGCTGGAGCTTGTACTCACGCCCGGCCATCGGCATGAGCGAGATGTCGATGGTCGTCATCCGCAGGTTGGCCGGGAGCACATCGAACTCCGCGAGCGGTGTCCGCACGATCACGTCTGCGATCGGTACTCCGGTGACCAGGGTATCGAAGACGGTGCGCTCGAGGCTCTCGGCTGCTAGCCCTAAGTGCTGGGTGGCGTGCCCCTGTGAATCGAGGTCGATCAGCAGGACCCGGTGGCCCAACTCCGCGAGCCGGTAGGCGTACGCCACCGAGAGGCTCGTCTTGCCGGTGCCGCCCTTGAAGTTGAGGAAGAGCTGGCGGCGCGACGGTTCCCGGCGAGGGTGGCGGTCCAGCACCCTGCGGTACGCCGACAGGTGTCGCGGCTGGTACGAAGCGGGTCCACCGCCGAGTGCCTTCAGCTCGGGCAGTCTGTCTGCGGCGGCCAGCTGCTTGTCCGTGAAGCCCAGGAGCTTGGCGAAGTGGCTGCGCTTGTAACGGATCTCCACTATGAAGCTCGCTGCACGATGCCGGCTTCCGTGCGCTGAGGGTCCTGGGAGGTGGAGCGAAGAATCCGATGGACGATGCGGCGCACCTGGGGGTCGGGATCCCCGCTCAGCGGCTCCAGCAGCGGCCGCAGGGCGATCCCGCGCGCTGCGGCCGCGGCGAGCACGACGCGCCGCCGGACGTGCGGGTTCGAGTCGGCGATCCCCCAGCGGATGTGGGGCTCGAGCCGCGCCGGGTCCCGTTCCAGCAGCCGGCCGAGCGACTGGTACGCCGCGGCGCGAACGTTCGGATCTTCAGCGGTGGCCCAGGGCCGGACGGCATAAAACGCGTCATCCCCGCCACGACGGCCGAGCCGGAGAAGCAGCTCCACCTGGTCCTGTGGGTTCTGCGCCGCCGCCAGTGCCGCGACCAGATCGTCCGCAAGAGAAGGGGGAGGGGGGACGGCAGACGGAGGAGGGGGGACGGGGGACGGGGGAGGCGGCACCGCCGATGGCGCTGTCGCCTGCTCGAGCTGCTCGCGCAGCGCGGTCTCGCGGCGCTCTCCCAGGGCGTTGTCTCGTTCGAGGTCGAGGACCGCGCGGCGCAGGCTGCCGATGAACTCGGCAAGGTCCACGGCTTCGGTGTCGCCGTCGCGAACAGCGCGTTGCCACTCGACCACCCGCGTGAGCAACGTCTCGCGGGATGCCACCAGCTCGTCCACGCGAGCGCGCAGCTGCGAGGCCGTCTGTTCGCTGGCGGCGATGCGCTCGTGGGCCGCGGCCACTTCCCGCCGCAGACGCACCAGCTCGTGCGCGTCGTCGCGACCGTCCGACTCGAAGAGATGTCCCTGGAGCTTGGCGCGCAGCGCCTCGGAGTGTTCCAGTCGCCGGTGCAGCGCGGCGACTTCCGCACGGGCGCGGGCGACCTCGTCTTGGAGCACGCCCAGGCGCTGGGTTTCACCGGCCTCACGGGCCGCAGCCTCGGCGAGCCGGATGCGGGCCTGATCGGCTTCGGCGCGCGCTTCGTCGAGCGCGCCGCGCAGCTGCTCGAGCCGGCACTCGAGCAGCAGGGTCCGGTCCGAGCCGGCTGGCGGGCTTCGACGCGGGGCCGTTACGCCTTCTCGCAAGGCAAAAGGACCATACGTCACTATAATGAAATGCGTGAATTCGCGAAACCCGGGAGGTCCGTCGCTGACCGTCCCTATGGGTCCCGCGGCGGCTTCCCGACGACCTGCTCCAGCGACTTTCCGTCATCCTGCAGAATGGCGATCGCGGCGCTGCGTCCCGGCTGACCGGTGACTGAGCCGCCCGGCGCCGTCGAGCCGCCTGTTTGATACAGCCCCGCGATCGGCATGCGGTAGGGCGCGAAGACACCCAGCTCGCGGATGCTTCGTGAGGTTCGCGGTGTGTCGCAGGTAATACGCGAGGAGCTGGTCCGCCACCCGTTCCCCATGCGACTCGCTAGGGCACTGGGTTACGACATCGAGTAGCAATCACGCGGAGTCCTGGGCATCGGTGTCGTAACAGCGAACCCGAAGATCAACCGAGTGTCGTGAGAAACTCACACCGGAACTCACAGCATCGTGACCCCCCTGAGTGCACGGCAGGGGGGTCTCGTTTGAAGGTCACAGCGTGGAGCGCGCGAAGGCGCCGCCCGCGGATGAAAAGGGCACGATCGGAAGCAGACGGCGAGCGCGTGGCGTACTTGACCACCAAACCATCGGGTTCACACGGGCACGATCGACGGCGATTCTGATTCAGCGTCGTGCCGAACGCCGCATGGGCGATCGGTAGGTAGAACAGCATCGCCGGCCTTCCGTCAAGCGTGTGGGGGGCACAAACCCTGGCGGATGCCCCCGTCGACTCATATAGATACAGCGGACAGGGGACCCTCCAACCCCTGCGTGGCTATGGCTTGCTCGAGCTTGAGCCCGTTCGCCGCTCGTTGGTCGCCGGAGTGCTAAATGGCAACGAACCAGTTGCCTCAGCGCCCGGCACGCACGACGGCCTCTTCAGCCGCCTGTTCGATCACACGTCGGACGCCGTATGTCTGCTCGACGAGCAGGGTCATCACCTACACGAACGAGACCACCAGCCGCCAGCTCGGATTCTCCGCCGAGGACTTCCTCCAGCGCACAACCTTGGACTTCGTTCATCCGGACGACCTGGTCCGGGCGCGCCGGTTGTTCGAGCAGCCGCTAACGCACTGGGAACGTCCCATTACCGCCCAAGTGCGTTGCCGTGCCTCGAGGCTGGGACGGACTTCTTCTGGGACAAAGCGCGTGACTTGGCCGAGACCCCCCCCAGCCCAAGCTTCCATCTCTGGCGGAGCGGGTACCCCCCGCGACCGCCGGTACTTCAGCGCCCGGGCAGGGCGCCGGGCCGTGGAGGCTCCCTTGGTTAGCGACCATGGATAGGGAAGCCACCAGGCTGCATCTATCGCCCGGCATGGCGGGAACGCTGATCGCGTTCGGCCTGATCGCCGGCGTGCTGATCATGAGCGGGCGCCGGGACTATGCTGTGCTGCACACGGTTCTGGATGCCGGGATGTTCCTGTTATCCGGTGTGCTCGCGCTGTTCTTCTGGGACGTGGGCACGCGTATCAACGGTGCGCTGTCCATCTGGTTTGCCGTCAGCTTCGGAATCACATCCGTGGTCGAAGCCGTGCACGCGCTCATCCCCGTGGAGTGGGCCGGACCCCTGGCTGCAATCGTGCGCGCGCAGAGCGTGCTACGGCCCGCCACCTGGCCGCTGGCCGCGTATGTGCTTCCGATCGCAGTTGGCAGCTCGCTATGGCTGTTGCGGCACGGCCGGTCGCGCGCATTGGGATTTGCGTTCGCTCTGCTGATCCTGAGCGCGGGGCTGTTCCCGGTCTTCATCGCGCTGCCGCAATACACGTCACCCACTTTGCTGGGCATTACTCGGCCCATCCTGGTCTTCGTGCCTCTGCTGTGGGCCAGCGTCGGATGGGCTTGTTGGCGGTGCCGGGACGTAGATCGCGTGCTGCCGACGATGGTGTTGCTGGCTGCGGTGCTGTTCCTGGCGCATGGGTCGATGCTCTATTCGCGCGCCTCAAACGATACGCAGGCGATGGTAGCGCACCTGGGTAAGGTCAGCGGCTACCTGATGCTGCTGCTCTCGCTGACGCAGGTGGCATCTCTAGACCTCTTCGAGCGCGTTCGGGCGGAGCGCGAATTGGCGCGACTGAACGAGGAGCTGGAGCATCGCATTCGCGACCGGACCGAAGAGCTACGCCGGTCCAACGAGGAGCTGGAGCGCTTCGCGTATGTCGCGTCGCACGACCTGCAGGAGCCGTTGCGCATGGTCGGCAGCTTCGTGCAGCTGCTCGGCAAGCGTTACAAGGGGAAGCTCGACGCCGACGCCGACGAGTTCATCGGCTACGCGCTCGACGGCGCGCTCCGGATGCAGCGCCTGATCGAGGATTTGTTGGCGTTCTCTCGGGTTGGCACCCGCGGCGCGGGGTTCGCGCCGACTGATGTGAACGCGGTACTCGACCGCGCGCTCGCGAACCTCAAGCTCTCGGTCGATGAGACGGGCGCGACCGTTTCCCGGGACGGGTTGCCGACGGTGTCGGCGGACGCGGGGCAGCTGGAGCACCTGTTTCTGAACCTCGTCTCCAACGCGCTCAAGTTCCGCGGGACCGCCCCTCCCGAGATCCGGCTCGCGGCCGAGCGGCGCGACCGGGACTGGCTATTCAGCGTGCGGTACAACGGCATCGGCATCGACCCGCAGTACTTCGAGCGGATCTTCATCATTTTCCAACGGCTGCACGGGAAGAACGAGTACCCTGGCACGGGGATCGGGCTCGCGATCTGCAAGAAGATCGTCGAGCGCCACGGCGGCCGCATCTGGGTCGAGTCGCAGCCGGGCCAAGGCTCCACGTTCTTTTTCACGCTGCCCGCGATCAGCGAGGCTTGATATGACTTCTGGTGCGGTGCCGATCGAGATTCTGTTGGTCGAAGACAACCCCGGCGACGCGCGTTTGACGCAGGAAGCTCTGCGCGATGCGAAGGTGCGGAACAATCTGCACGTCGTGTTAGACGGCGTCGAAGCACTGGCCTTCCTGCGGAGGCAGGGAAAGCACGCGGCGGTCCCGAAGCCCGACCTCATTCTCCTCGACTTGAACCTTCCCAAGAAGGATGGCCGGGAGGTGCTCGAGGAGATCAAGCAGGACGACCAGCTCCGACACATCCCGATCGTCATCCTCACCACATCCCAGG
>VBNP01000011.1 GCA_005877965.1 Gammaproteobacteria bacterium
TTGCTGTGCGATCAGCCCCAGGTTCCAGATTACCGTCTGCTCAGTATCGAGATCCGTGGTTGCCACCAGCAGCAGGCGCCCTTTTTCCGCTTCCCGTGCGATCGCGCTCATCAGCTCGTCGGTCACGTATCGATCAAGCAACTGTGTGAGCGGTTCGCCCCGATAGACGCTTGCGCCGAACAGCGCGCCCGCCCAGCGGGCGCGCATCAGGTGTTGCGTTTGCGCTCCGGAGAACGCCTCGGTGAGCTCGGGGTCCCAGTCCCGGCCGGCGAACGCGAGCGGCGCCATCAGCGCACCGGCGCTCACACCGGTGACAATCTGAAACTCGGGACGCGTGTCCGATCGGCTCCAGCCAACGAGTGCTCCGGCGCCAAACGCGCTCCCGGCGCCGCCACCCGAAAGGACCAGCACGTTCACCGGCCCGCCGGCGGCGGCGGCCTGCACCTGACGCAGCAGACGCGACGAGCGCGCTTCGAAGTCGCGCCGAGTCGCGCCCGACCAGCGAATATCGCGCGGAAACCCCGGCACATCAGCCTTCGCGTAGTCGACGACCGGGGCGCCACGGCGCGGCAAGGAGTATGCAAAGCCAGAGCGGGTCGCGCCGCCACGGGCGGCTGCAGGGCGGCGCGTCAGGACCGAATACAGACCAACCGCCGATCCCCTCGACCACAGCGATCACCTCTCTTGGCTGTGACCATAGACCCCCACGCCCATGGAAAACCAGATGCTTAAGATGGACCGCGGCGTCCATCCATTGAGATAGTCCGGGGGCACGCGCCTACGTGTGGGTATTTGCCCGCCCGTCCGCTGTCTGCGGGCGCAGAAATTCAGGGATGTAGTCCGACTCGTCAGGCTTTACAGACTCTCCCCGCAGCGCCCGCTCCAATTGTCTGACACGGTCCTTCGCGCGGCGTAGCTCATGGAGCTTGCGCGCTTTGCCGACTATTTGTTCTAACTGGTCTTCATTCATGGCACAGGTTCCCTTTCCGAGTCGGAGTTGGTGGCGAGCAGCGACCGACCGAGCTTGAATGTCGGGTCGATGGGGTATTGGTCGGCTCTACTGATGCCGAATAATCCCGAATTGAGGTGGATCGTCAGAGTCGCAAAATCCTGACCGTGATTCGGTAGTCGGATGCCACCGTTCGACCAATGACGCATGGTGAGGCGCGGTTGCCGGGCAGGCGAAAGCGCAGCCCCAGCTGGGAGGCAAAGTCCCAGCGCGTGGTACTCAGGGCGTCGGACTTGGTTTTCCCCGCCATTCCGAATCCGAAGAATCCCTTGACCGGACCGCGTTCGAACAGCTGCCACCGGCGTGACAGCGAGACTCCCCAGTAGGGATCGGCCATCAGCCGCGCGTTGCGCGATCCGGATTCGCGCAGGGTTTGTTGGGTCGTCACGCGAACGAATTGGAGCTCGTAGCGACTCTCGCTCCAGGTCACAGCCACCGGCAGGACCACGCCGCCGGTTGTACCCCAGTAGTGATAGGTCCCGCCCAAGCCGACCTGCACCTCACAGCCTTCACACAGGGAATGCCCATGCGCCGACCAGGGCGCCTCGGCTGCGCAGACAAACAACAGCAGCAGGCCGATCTTGATGCACTGGCGACGCTTCCCTCCCATGGAGTTAGGCTAGAAGGGCGAGCTGCGGCGCGGTACTTGCCTCTATAGATAGGCCCGCGCTGCACTGACGATATATCCGCCGGCGTTCTCCCGAGGGATCCGCACCTAAGGCAAAAGACAAGCCAGCCGACTGACGCGACGCTTGTTTCGGCGCGGCGAAGGCGGCATTCTTCCGAGCTGCGCGAACGGAACCAGCAACATTCAATGGCAACACCACGACATGAAATCGCGCTGATTGTGGGCGCCGGCCCCGGACTCAGCGCCTCTTTGGCACGGCTCTTTGCCCGCGAAGGCATGCGCGTCGCGGTCGCGGCTCGCCATACCGGCAAACTCGCGACCCTGTCCGCACAGACCGGCGCGCAGACTTTCGCCTGTGATACCGTCGACGCCGATCAGGTGGCGCGCCTCTTCGAGGAGGTGGAAGGCCGGATCGGCGCGCCAGATGTCGTGGTCTATAACGCGAGTGGACGGTTGCGCGGTCCGCTGATCGAACTCGTCCCCGCGGAGGTCGCGGGTGCCCTCGCTGTGAGCGCTTTCGGTGGATTCCTGGTGGCTCAGCAGGCCGTGCGGCGCATGCTGCCCAAGGGATTCGGCGCGATCCTGTTCACGGGCGCATCCGCGAGCGTCAAGGGCTACGCTCAGTCAGCACCCTTCGCGATGGGCAAGTTCGCTCTACGGGGACTGGCGCAGAGCATGGCGCGCGAGCTCGCGCCCCAGGGCATTCACGTCGCGCATTTTGTGATCGATGGCGCGATCCGTAACCCGGGCAGAACCGAGGCGCCGGACAAGCCCGACTCGATGCTCGACCCCGACGCCATTGCCCAGAGCTATTTCCAGGTCCTGCGACAGCCGCGCAGCGCCTGGACCTGGGAGATAGAGCTGCGGCCTTGGGTGGAGAGGTTCTGACCGCGCAGGGAGCTCACGGTGGTCAAGCTCGAATCGCCGGCATACGGATTCCAGGGGACCGCTCGCGCCCGCGCCCAGGCGGCGAGATGGCTGTTGATCGGGCTCGTTCCGGCATTCCTGGTGTGCTGCGCGAAAACGCAGAGCAAGCCCACCATACCTGCCGGAAATGCACGCTTTGAGTTTCTGACGCCGTCGCTGGTGCGCATGGAGTACTCGCCAGCGGGAGTGTTTGTCGATGCGCCCACTGCAGTGGTGCAGAAGAGGGACTGGCCTGCGGTCCAGGTCCAGTCGACGCAGAAGGAGGGTTGGCTGATCGCCGCCACCAGCGCCATCACCCTGCGCTACCGGCTGCGTTCCGGACCGTTTACCGCGGCCAACCTCAGTGTGACCTGGAACGATCCGGCCGGCGCCGCACACGCCTGGCATCCCGGTGACGTGGACCCGCTGAACCTGGGGGGGCTCACCTATTCGCTGGACAACATCAGCAAACCCAACCTCCCGGAAGGGCAGATGGATCTCGAAAGCCCGGTCAACGACATGATTCCGGGCATCGACGTGCTGCTCGCCAAGGCGAAGCCCGGGTTGTTGAGCCGCGGCGGCTACGCGTTCATCGATGACAGCCAGACTCCGGTGTGGAATGCGCACAGAACGTGGATAGAGCCGCGCCCGCAGCAGAACGGCCAGGACTGGTATCTCTTCACCTACAACCGCGATTATCAGAAGGTGCTCAAGCAGTACGCGGAGCTCTGCGGGCCCATCCCGATGATTCCGCGATACGTCCTCGGCCCCTGGATCACTGACTTTAATTTCGAATATTTTCCCGACACGGTGGAGTCCGGACAACCGGCGTTCAAGCGCTACAACCAGCGGTACCTCAAGGATGAGGTCTCACGGCTCCGCCAGAACCTCATTCCGTTCGACACGCTGGTGCTGGATTTCGCCTGGCACAACTACGGATGGCAGGGGGGTTACGACTGGAGCCCGCTCATAGCGCACCCCGATGAGCTTCTGAGCTGGCTGCACAGCCAGGGCGTCAAGCTGAGCCTCAACGATCATCCGGGTTACGCCAACACCGAGGAGAGCATCCTTTCGTTCAACGACAGCCACGCACCGCAGGTGCTGAAGGACCTGGGCCGGCCGCTGCCCCCGAAGCCGTCGTTCGACCTGGACATCTCGAAGCTGTGGAGCTTTTCCACCGATCCTCACGATCAGGGTCTGAGCCATCACTGGTACGCGACCGATCATGCCGAGGGACGCTGGAAACCGATCCGGATCGGGCTGCCCTGGCAGGATCAAGGCTACAGGACCTATCAGGGTGTTGGCTGGTATCGGGCATCGGTTCGCCTGCCGGCCAAGCTTCCTGAGGCGCTGTATGTGTATCTAGGCGAGGTCAACAAGACTTATCGGATATTCGTCAACGGCAAGGAGGCGACGCACAGCCGGATCCATTGGCCGCGACGATTGACCTATACCGACATCGCTCCCTACGTCACGGCTGGTCAGCAGAACGAGATCGTCCTTCGCGTGGAGCCCGGCGAGAACCGTGGCGGAATTCTCCGTGGCCCGGTCGCGATCAGGGACGTCGCGCCACCGCCGCGGATCTATTTCGATCTCTCGAACCGCGAGCAGGCCGAAGTCTTCATGCGCGACTTGCACGAACCGCTGATGCGGCAGGGCGTGGACCTCTGGTGGGTCGATGGCGGCAGTGGTGCCGTTGACATGCCGGGCCTGAACAAGCAGCTGTGGACCAACAAGGTCTTCTACGATTACACGCAGCAGGAAACCGGCCGGCGCGGATTCATCCTGGGCCGCTACGGTGATTGGGGCAGCGAGCGTTATCCGGCGTTCTTTACCGGCGACGCCTACTCGCAGTGGCCGGTGCTGGCCTACGAGGTCGCATTCAGCGCTCGCGGCGGCAACGTGCTGGTTCCCTACATCAGTCACGACATCGGTGGATTCCACGGCGCCAAGATCGATTTCGACCTGTATGCGCGCTGGATCGAGTTCGGCACTTTCAGTCCGCTGCTGCGAATGCACAGCGCCCACGCCAATCCGCGCGAGGGCAACATGCGCATGCCCTGGGTCTACGGCAGTCAGGGCATAGCGTTGATGAGGAAATACTTCACCCTGCATACGCAACTGATCCCTTACCTGTATACGTACACCTGGCTGGCGCATAAGGAGTCGATGCCGATCCTGCGGCCGCTGTACCTGCAGTACCCGGAGCTGGAAGAAGCCTACCAGCACTCCCACGAATACTTCTTCGGAGAGGAACTGCTGGTTGCTCCCGTGCTCGACCCGAGCGGCAATCGGACCATCTATCTTCCTCCCGGTCAGTGGATCGATTTCTTTACCGGCAGGCGCTACCAGGGTGGCACGACATTCACTGCGCACTATGCAGTGGAAGAAACACCGGTGTTCGTTCGCGAAGGAGCGATCATCCCCGAGCAGAGCGCAAGCGAGTACTCGAACGCCAAACCCCTGGACACCCTCATCCTCAATGTCTACGGATCGGGCAAAGGCAGCTTCGATCTCTACGAGGACGACGGGGATTCCCTTGCCTACACTGAAGGCCAGTACGCCCGGACGGCGATGACCCATGCCTCGAGCAGCGACGGTTTCCATAACCTGATCATCGAACCGACACGAGGCACGTTTCAGGGCCAAGGGCAGGCACGCTCATATGAACTGCGCATCCACGCAGCTGACAAACCCTCATCGATATCCGTCAACGGCAGGGAGGTCGGTGGCTGGATGTGGGATGCCGGGCAGGCAGCCGCGGTCGTCGTCCTGCCGCGGCAGTCAATCCGTGACCGGATGAGCGTCACGTGGCGGTGAGATTGGCCAACACTTCATCGAGGAGGAGCTCGAGTTCAGGCGCGAGGTCACCATTGGGCCACGAGCTCCCGAAACGGCCGCTCGAGCCGAATTCCCTCAGCGCTGTAGTCGAGCCGTGACCGTCCGTCCACGGTCACCGCCAGCGGGCGTTGGCGAGCGGGCCAGTCGACCTGCAGCGGCGCATTGTCCCGCAAGCCCGGTTCCAGGACGACGCGCATCACGGCACCTTCCTGTCGTGCCGACACCGACAGGGTGCCAAACGCAGTGGGCAGATTGCTGATCCGCAGTCCTTCGCCAGCCACCCAGGAGCGAGGTACACCGGGAAGCAGGTCGAGCCGCTCGTCTTCCTCGTGCAGCAGCATGCCGAACAGTGCACGCGCATACTCCGCCCCGACCCAGGTATGAGGCATGTCGCCGAGGTAGAACGGCCGGCGCGCCTGCGAGCGTACGACCTCGGCGAGTACCTGCCATTGGACCGGCCGGCGACCGGTGAGGAGCCTGCCCAACAGCTCCTCGCCATCCTTCGGTCTGTTGAGTTGCACAAATGTGAGTACGTTACGAAATTCGTACGGGGTGTAGGCGTACAAGGCGCCCGGTAAGCCGCGCTCGCGCACCTCATCGAGGTAGCGCACGAATGTGTGAGAGAGCGCATCTGCCGGCAACAGGTCTTTCTGGCCGCAAGGATCGAGCCCGATCGACACGCTGCTGGGATCGCGATCCCCGAGGTCGGCTGAAGCGGGAATGTAGTCGACAGCTTTCCATTGCATGGTCGCGCGGATCGAGCTCGCCACTGAGTTGCGCAACGCCGCGTACTGAGTCAACGCCCATGCGGCCATTTCCTGGTCGCCCCATTCGTGCGCGAGCCACGCGCCGTCGTGCCATCCCTTCAGCGCCCAGTAGTCGTCCCAATAGCTGTGGGCCGGCTTCGAGTAACCCTCATGGCTGATCGAGGGGGCGATGATGCCGCGAAACCTCTCCGGCGCCTCACTCGCACCCATGTAGCCGGGTACCAGGGTGCGCTCGCGCAGCTGCTGCAGGAACTCAAGCGCCAGGCGCACCTTGGGCAGGTACTCGCGCACGCTGGCCGCGCCCCCGTCAAGTCGCGCCACTTCCACGACCAGCGCGACGAATTCACCCTGGCTGTCATACTCGAGATCGGAGCCAAACCCCCTGTTGACGCTGCCGTCATCATTGAGAATGGGCGACACCAGGCCATTCTCGTGTACCGCATGGTCGGTATACCAGCGCAGATACTCGCGTGCAGTGCTCGCCAGGCCCATGCGCAGCAATACGGCGGCGGTCGCTGAGCCGTCGCGAATGAATGACCGATCGTAATTGCGCGGCCCCGCCTGCATCGCCGGACCCGTCTGGTTGATCAACATGTACGCGACCTGTGCGCGCAGCATATCGACGAGCGAAGAATCCGGGAGCGCGAGCCCGATGCGAGCGAATCGCACCTGCCATTGCCGCTCGACGCGCCTGGCTATTGCATCGAAGGCCGCCCCTGGCTTCGCCTCATCCACGGGTTCAGCGCGATTCAGGGCCGAAGCCCCGAGCAATTCCGATGCGCTGTCTGCTGGCGGATCACCCAAGGGGAAGGCGAGCACCACGTCGCGCTGCTCACCGGGGTCAAGGTGCACGTTGTAGATGAGCGCGGCAGCTGCGAGTCCCTCTTCATCCCGGGCACTGAGCCGGTTCGGCACGCGGCCTTCCGCCAGGTACCGCGTGATTTCCGTCTCCCCGTGCAGGCCAAAGGACGCCGTGCCACGCGCCATCGCCGGCGTGAGCGACGTCAGGAGGGCGCGACCGTTGACGTTTACAATGGAGCGCGCACCAGTGCCTGCGATCTCCACCAGGCGTATGGGAGACACGCCACCGTGCTGCCAGGGCGGATTGACCTGCATCGGCCGGACGACGATCGCCAGTTGCCCCTCGACACGGCTCGCTCCCGTATTCACCAGCCGGTGGCGCACGAACGTTACCGGGCCTGCAGCCTGATCGGCGGCGATGGCCTCGCTGTGCAATTCCAGCCCCGGTTGTGGCGACCACTGCACCGCGGGCATCGGCATCCAGCCGTTGCGCAGAGAGTTTGTGGCGCGCGCCTCGTATGCAGCGGCGGTGCGACCCGAGCTGTCACGCCACAGCGGCTGCACGAGCGGCGCACCCTTGAATGCTTCCAGGTCGCCGTATTCGTCGAATACGCTCTTGCGGTGGGCCGCCGGCACGCCCACCGCCGTCCAGTACACCTGCTGACCATGCAATGACGATGGAAAGAGCTCGTGATGGGCGCGCGATGCAACGATCTCGTAGCGCTTCATCGTCGTCAGGGCCTGCGTGGGACTGAGCAGCCGCAGCCGTCGGATCGCAGGCACGTGTCCTGGCGCCGCGCTCACTCTCAGGCGCAGTTCGCTGACGGTGCGGGGCTCTCGCGCGGCGAGATACGAGCTGTCCCCAAGTGGCACCGGATCCTCGGCCAGCAGCCGCCACGGGCCGGATACGCCGCGACCCTCCAGGCGCGCGTCGCGACGGGCCGAGTCCCAGAACACCTCCAGCCCGGAAACGGGCAGTGGCCGTGGGAACCGCAGGTGAAGCTCGCGCGTGCCAGAGGTCGGAGCCCGGCCGACGATGGTGCCGGTCGCCGCCGCGCTCCACAGTGCTGCCGGATGGTCGCCTTTCCTGAGGCCCGTGATCCACGGCGACTCACTCGCCGCCAGTGGCTCGAATTCGAAAACCGACACCCCCCAATCGGTGGTGCGAGGCGCGCTGCCCAGCCGCAGGTAACGCGCCCGCACGGCGGGGAAGAGCACATAGTCCGTGCCGCCCGGCGAATCGGTGGTCTCGAATGCGGTCTGCCAGTGCTGCCCATCCTCCGAGCTCAGGATGAGGTACGCCGCCGCGAAGGCGGCATCCCAGTGTATCAGTACGCCGCCGATCGTGGCCGTGCGACTCAAGTCAACCTGCAGCCAGTTGCCGGGCGAGAACGCGCCGCCCCATTTCGTCGACTCATCGCCGTCGATCGCCAACGCCGGCTCCATGGACGGTTGCGCACCCGATGAGCTGCTCGCCCCCCACTGCGAGCGCGGCGGCAGGGTTTGGTCCTCGGCGTAGGCGACCGCCCCGGCAAGTACCCCCAGAACCACGGCGGGCAACACCACCGGAGCGAAAAACGACGGCACGTGCATGTCAGCGTTCCGGTCCGTGATCACACCCGCGAGCAGCCCTACGTTATTACACCACACCGCCGCGAGAGTACCCGCAACGACAAGTCAGCGATGCTGGTGATAAGGTCTACTGCACGACAATGGTTCCGACCATGCGGGGGTGAATCGAACAGGTGAAGTGATAGGTGCCGGGCTTGTCGAACTTGAAGGCGAAGCTTTCGTTCGTATCCATGGAACCCGAGCGGAACAGTCCCGTATCGCTGACTACGGTATGCGGCTCATCGTCCATGTTGGCCCAGGTCACGGTCGAGCCGGCCTTGACGGTCAACGACACCGGCACAAACATGAAATCCTTCACCACTATACTGCTCGGATCCGGGGTGGCGGCAGTCGCTGGACTACCGGCCGCACCCCACCACAGCAGCGCGGCGCTGACAGCCGCTAGCACCCACCGGTACCGTCCCAGAGTCATACGAGTGTTCTCCCAGCTCAAGACTTTGAGGACTTGTCAGGCAATCGTCGTGTCACTGAGCGCCAGTGAGCGCGGGTGTTTCACCACCGAGACGCTGGTAATGCCGAGCATCCTGGGCAATTGATCCGCGGGCACTTTGAGCGGGGCAGGTCCCGACCCCGTTGCGGCGGTGGGTTGCGGATAGGCGGTCGAGCGGGCCGTGTGGAACGTCATGTTGCCTTCGACCTTCTGAACGATCTGATGGATGTGTCCGTTCAGCACGGTCACCGAGCCGAAACGGCGCAGTTGGTTCATGAGCTGGTCGGCGTCACCCGTCCCCCAGCCCCAGGGCTCATAGATGGTCCACAGCGGCATATGGGCAAAGACCACGATAGGGGTGCTGTCCGAGCGTCCCTTCAAGTCGGCCGCCACCCAGGCGAGCTGCTCCGTGCCCAGCGTGCCGAGGCCGCCGGGCTTGAATTGCAATACATTGATGAGCGCCACGAAGTGCACGCCCGCGTGGTCAAAGCTGTAATAACCCTTGTTGTTGGAGACTTTCCCGAATCGGTTGAAGTATTCCGTGACCGTCGCATCGGCGGTGTCGTGCTCGCCCGGAACCGTGTGCAGCTCAGTGGTACGCAAACGCGAGAGCATCTGCTGCGCCAGCTCAAATTCCGCGGGCTTGGATAGGTGGGTAATGTCGCCGGTGTGGATGATGAGCGCCGGCTGCTCGGGCATCCCGTTCACGAGATCAATGGTCTGCGTGAGGGTCCCGTTGACATCGGGATTGGCGTCCTTATTGAAGCCGATGTGCGTGTCGCTGATCTGAACGAACAGCGGCTTTCCCAGCCGGGCAGCACCCTGTTTGTCAACGGCCGCCACCGCCAGCTCGATCGGCGTGAAGACTCCGCCCGCCAGGGCGAAGAGGGTGCCAGCCCCGCCATAGGCCAT
>VBNP01000272.1 GCA_005877965.1 Gammaproteobacteria bacterium
CTTCCGCCTGCCCCAGTCGGGACAAGAACTGGGTGCTGGCCGCGGCGGTGTTGGGATCGACCATGGCGTTTGTCGACGAATCCGTCGTCAACGTCGCGCTGCCGACGATCGAGGCCGATCTCGGTACCACGCTTGCGGCGATGCAATGGGTCATCAACGCCTACACACTGTGCATGTCCGCTCTGCTGCTGATCGGCGGCGCGGCCGCGGACCGCTTCGGGCGCCGCGTGCTGTTCCTCACCGGCGTCATCACTTTCACGCTGGCTTCGATCGCCTGTGGCTGCGCGCCGGACATCGCGACGCTGATCGCAGCGCGCGTCGTCCAGGGCGTGGGGGCGGCGCTGCTCATTCCCTGCTCCCTGGCGATCATCGGCGCTGCGTTCGAGGAGCAGGAACGCGGTGCCGCGATCGGGATCTGGTCGGGCGCCTCGGCGCTGGCCGCCGGCGCCGGTCCGCTGCTCGGGGGCTGGCTGGTCGATCATCTGTCCTGGCGTGCGATATTCCTGATCAATCCGCTGATCGCCATTCCGACGTTGTGGATTGCCGTGCGCCGTCTGCCGGAGAGCGCTGATCCCAGCGCGCACGCCGCTCTCGATTGGCGCGGCGCGGCGCTGGCGTTCGGCGGACTGGGCAGTCTGGTATACGGGCTGATCGCCGCTTCCAGGCTCGGCTGGGGGGATGTGAGCGTGGTCGGAGCGCTGACGGCAGGCGCGCTGCTGTTGTTGGGGCTGGTGCTGGAGGAGCGGCGCAGCGCTGCGCCGATGATGCCGCTGCGACTATTTGGATCGCGCACGTTCAGCGGGGTCAACCTGCTCACCCTGTTTCTCTACGGCGCGCTCGGCGGCGCGTTCTTTCTGCTGCCGTTCCTATTGATCCAGGCACATGGATTTTCGGCGACCGCGGCCGGCGCTGTCTATCTGCCGTTCACGCTCGTGCTCGCGGTGCTGTCGCGCTGGTCCGGAGGACTGGCCGATCGCTTTGGCGCACGGCGGCCGCTCATCATCGGGCCGCTCATCGCGGCCGGTGGTTTCGTACTGCTCGCGGCCGTCAGCGGCGCGCGGCCGTACTGGGCCTACCTCGGACCAATGATAGTGCTCGGCTTCGGAATGGCCGTCACCGTGGCGCCGCTCACGACCACGGTCATCAACTCCGTAAAGGAGCGCGAGACGGGCGTTGCCTCCGGCATCAACAAGTCGCAGATTCGCTGGTCGCGACGGCGCGGCTGGTGATGTCGGCGGCGGCGGGGCTGGCCCTCGCCAGCGCGGCGGCCGCCGCGCTCACGATTCGAATCTAGGTCAACGCAGATACCCCTGCTCGCGAAACCAGCGCACTGCGTCCTCGAACGCCTGGGTCGGCGCCCGCCATTGGTAGCCGAGCTCGTGCACCGCTTTGGCGCTCGAAAAGAACATGCGCTTGCGCGCCATGCGCACGCCTTCGAGGGTAATTCGGGTGGTGCGCCCGGTGATTCTCGCGAAGGCCTCGGACACATGGGCGAGCGGCAGGACCGCTGCGAGCGGCAAACGAATGCCGGGCGCCCTGCGACCGACCAGGAGAGCGATTGCCGCGAGAATCTCGCGCAACATCATGTCCTGCCCGCCCAGAATGTAGCGCTCACCGGTTCGCCCGCGATGAAACGCCATCAGGTGCCCGGCAGCGACGTCATCGACGTGTACGATGTTGAGTCCCGTATCGACGTACGCGGGCATGCGCCCGCACGCGGCGTCCACGACCATCCGGCCGGTCGGCGTGGGCTTTACGTCCCCCGGCCCGATGGGGGTCGACGGGTTGACGATGACCACCGAGGTGCCTGCCTGCGCCGAATCGCATACGAGCTGCTCGGCCAGGTACTTCGAGCGTTTGTAGTGGCCGATCATGTCCGCGAGCGCCACCGGTGTTTCCTCCGTGCCGGGCGAGCCGTCGGCAGGCAAGCCGATGGTGGCGACACTGCTCGTGTAGACGACGCGTGAGACGCCGGCCCGGCTGGCGGCGCTGAGGATATTGCGCGTCCCCTCCACATTGGTTCGATACAGCTGCTGCGGCTCGAGCGCTCCGAGGCGGTAGTCCGCCGCCGCATGAAACAACGCCCGACAATCCGCGAGCGCGCGCTCGAGTGATGGGCCGTCGGCGAGATCTCCGGCGACGGTGTCTACCGCAAGCTGTTGCAGATTGCGGCGATCGGAGCCGGCGCGCACCAGGGCCCGGACCTGCCAGCCCGCTGCCACGAGGGCCCGGGCGACCGCCGAGCCGACGAAGCCCGTCGCGCCTGTGACCAGCGCCCTCATGAGTTGGCGGCGTCTGGCACGATCGGGAACGCATGCCGGGCCGGGCTGCCGGCGCGCGCCACCGTGCCCAGAGAGCGCCGCGCTGCGCGATAGCGCGGCAGCAGGCGGATCAGCGCCGCGAGATCACCGGGCGCCAGCGCGAGTGAGGCGATCAGGCGGCCGATCTGCAAACGCCCCGCGCTGTGGGCGGCGGCCAGCACGGCCCGAGGCAGGGTATCTGCGGCGGTATCCACGATCACTCGCACGGCAATGAACGGCAGCGCGTGGGAGCCGGCCACCTCCGCGACCGCGACACTCTCCATGTCCACCGCTGCGGCACCAGTTTCGCGAAAGGCCGCGGCTTTGTCGGCGATGGCTCCGATCGCCTGCGGGCTCGTCAGCAGCTTGCCGCCTGCTACCGGGCGGTGCGCAGCGACCGCAGCGCTCAGGCGCTCTCGCCAATAGCGCGCAGTCATGACAGCCGTGCCCTCGCGCGAAATCACTTCGCTCGGCAGGAGTATCGTCCCGCAAGCGAGCGCCGGATCGAGTCCCCCGGCCATACCCCAGCTGATGAGTGCCGTCGCGCCGGCATCGATGAGGGCGCGCGCGCCGCACGCCGCAGCGCTGCCGCCGATCCCGCTCACCGCCAAGCTGGCGCGCCTCGGCCGCGAGAGCCGAGACGATGCCGACAACATTCAATGGGTGGTTCCGAGCCGTGTCAGGGTGCGGTACGCCGCCAGCGCCCAGAGAGGAAAATAGGCGCAATAGCCGTGATATCTGAGGTAGAACACTCGCGGGAACCCCGGGGCGGTGAAGGTCGGATCGCTCCAGAGCCCGTCGGCCTGCTGGGATCGCAGCAGGTATTCAACGCCGCGTCGCACCGCAGCGGAGCCGGCCTCCCCGGCCGCGAGCAGTCCGAGCAGCGCCCAGGCGCTCTGGTGCGGAGTGCTCGCCGATTTTCCCCCGGCCGGATGCCGGTCCGCGTAGCTGTCATTGGTCTCGCCCCAGCCGCCGTCTGCATGCTGCCGGGCTACCAGCCAACTCACGGCGCGGCGCGTGGCGGGATCGTCCGGGCTGATGCCAGCCTGCGCGAACGCAGTCAGCACCGACCAGGTACCGTAAATGTAGTTCGTGCCCCAGCGGCCGAACCACGAGCCGTCCGCCTCCTGCTCCGCGCGCAGGAAGGCGATCGCCCGCCCGAGCGCCGCCTGGTCCTGGGGACGGCCGACCCGCGCCAGCACCGTCACCACCCGGGCGGTGACATCGCTCGTGGGCGGATCCAGGAGCGCGCCATGATCCGCGAATGGAATTTTGTTGAGGTAGTAATGGGTGTTGTCGACGTCGAACGAAGCGAATCCGCCGTTGCGGCTCTGCATACCGACGAGCCAATCCAGGGCGCACTGCACGGTATGTGAGTAGCGTGCCGGATCGCTCGCCTGGTGCATCGACCAGGCGACGACAGCCGTGTCGTCAAGGTCGGGATAATGACTGTTCGAGAACTGAAAGGCCCAACCGCCGCCAGCCAGATGCGGTCGGCGCACGCGCCAGTCTCCGGGGGCGTCGGGGAGCTGCAGCGGCTGCAGCCAATCAAGCGCCCGCACGGAAGCGGCGAGTGCGCCAGCGCCGCCCGTCTCCTGCAGCGCAAGGCTCGCCAACGCGCTATCCCAAACCGGTGACACACACGGTTGGCAATAGGCGCTGGAGGGGTCGACCACCAGAAGCTTATCGAGGGCACGCTTGGCGGCGAGCCGCCGCGGGTCACTGCTGGCGTACCCGAGAACCGCCAGCGCTTCGAGCGCGTTGACCATGGCGGGAAAGATGGCACCGAGGCCGTCCTCGCCGTTCAACCGTTCGAGCACCCAGGCCTCCGCGCGGCGCGTGGCGTACGCGCGCATCGCGTTGGGAACCAGTGGATCGATCATGCGGCCCAGCCGGTCGAGCGCCAGAAAGACCCGGCTCAGAATGTCGGCGCGCCCGCCGGGGCCTCGAAAATAGTGGCGCTCCTGCTCGGGCGGCGTCGTAAACAACTCGCGAATCTGCACGTTGCGTGGGTTTGCGGCCACGGGCTTGCGCGTGCATAGAATGAGAAGCGGCACCATCACCGTGCGCGACCAGTAGGAGACCTTGTTCAGATGGAAGGGAAACCACCGCGGCAGGAGCACGATCTCGACTGGAATATAGGGCACGCCGCGCCATGGAATCTGCCCGAACAGCGCGAGTGTGATACGCGTGAACACGTTGGACCGGGCCGCGCCGCCGCGCTCCAGAATTGCCGCGCGCGCCCGCACCATGTGGGGCGCCAGGGGGCTGTCGCCCGCGAGCTTCAGGGCGAAGTACGCCTTGACGCTGCAGCTCATGTCGAAGTCGCCACCGTGGTACAGAGGCCAACCGCCATGCTCGGCCTGACGAGCGCGCAGATAAGCTGCGAGTTTCGCCTCCAGAGGAGCATCGATTTCCTCCAGGAAGTGCATCATCAGGACGTACTCGGCGGGAATGGTACAGTCCGCCTCCAGCTCGAACAGCCAGTAACCCTGTGAGCTCTGCACACTGATCAGCGCGTCACGCGCGGCGGCAATCGCGCGATCCAGCGGCGAGAATTCCGTGAGCCGGTGAACCTTGTGCGCGGGCGCCTCGGAGCGCGCCGCATTCGGCGCCACCGCCAGCGAATCCCGCGTGGGCGAGCCGCGATTCACGGTACCGAGCTCCCGTTGGAGCGGCCACTCGAGCCTTCCAGCTGCGAGCGCAGACGCCGACGGCTGTATTCCGTCACCGCCGGATCTGGT
>VBNP01000273.1 GCA_005877965.1 Gammaproteobacteria bacterium
CAATGCGCATGCCCTTGGGCAGAATCTTTTCGTTCAGCTCGGCGACCTTGGCGTGCACCCCCTCCAGCACGCGCGACGGGTTCTCGCCACGGCGCATCAGCACGAAGCCCTCGACCGCCTCCTTCTGCTCGTTGTAGCCGACGGCGCCGCGGCGCGGGGTGTTCGACTGGACGATCTCGGCGACGTCGCCGACGGTCACCGGCGTCGAGTCGCGCGCCTTGAGCACCGTGCGCCGGATGTCCTCGACCGAGGTGATGTAGCCGATGCCGCGCACCGTCAGCTCCTGGTCGCCGTGGCGCAGGAAGCCGCCGCCCACGTTGACGTTGGTCTTCGCCAGCGCCTCGGAGAGCTCGGTGAGCGAGAGGCCGTGCGCGCGGAGGCGATCCGGATAGGCGCGCACGTGCACTTCCTTGAGGTAGCCGCCGAAGCACACGACGTCGGCGACGCCGGGCACGGCCTTCAGCACGCGTGTGACGGTCCATTGCAGCTCGCCGCGCTGCTGATAGAGATCGTGGCGGTCCCTCACCATGCGGAACTGGTAGACCTCGCCGAGCAGCGTCGCCTCGGGGGCGAGCTCCGGCACCACGCCCTGGGGCAGGTCGCCGATCGCCGCGGCCATGCGCTGCGCGACCTGCATGCGCGAAGTGAAGGGATCGGCGTCGTCGTCGAAGGTGAGCGTGATGAGCGACAGGCCGAACAGGCTTTCGCTTCTCAGCTGGATGGTGCGCGGCGTGCCGTTCAGCGCGCGCTCGAGCGGCACGGTGATGCTGCGCTCGATCTCCTCGGGCGCGTAGCCCGGGTTCTGCGTGATGACCGTGACCTGCGCGTTGGTGACGTCGGGGAAGGCCTCGATCGGCGTGTTGAGATAGGCGCGCACGCCGAACGCCGAGACGATGGCGATCGCGAGGATCGCCGCGATGCGGCGATGCACGCAGGTCTCGATCAGTTTGTCTAGCACGCGCTAGAGCAGCTGCTCGGCTTCGCGGTCGACCAGCAGCGCGCCGCGCATCACGACGCGCTCGCCGGGGGCGAGGCCCTTCAGCACGCGCACCCGGCCGCCGCGCTCGTCGCCGACCTCGACTTCGCGCGGGATGAAGCGGCCGGTCTTGTCCTCGACATAGACGATGCGCCGGCTGCCATCCTTCAAGAGCACCGCCGTCACCGGCAGCCAGAGCTCGCCCTCGGCGCTCGCGCCGAACACGGTGACGCGCACCAGCAGCCCGGCGCGCAGCTCTTCGGGCGCGCTTTCCAGCTCGACGTAGAACGGCGTGCGCCGCGTCTCGGCGTCGCTCCTCGGCGCAATCCCGGCGACGCGGCCCGGCAGCGTGACGTTCAGCGCCGAGATCGTCACCTCGGCCTTGGTGGCTTTCGCGACCTGCGCCACCTCGCCCTCGGGCACATCGGCCACGACCCAGAGTCCCGTCGGATCGCCGATCTCGACCAGCGGCTCGCCGCCGGGCTGCACCATGGCGCCCGGCGTCGCTTTCACCGAGACGATCACGCCGTCGACCTGCGAGCGCACGTTGACCTTGGTGCCTTGGCCGCCGCCGGCGAGCGCCGCGTTGCGCTCGGCGCGCTCGAGCTCGCCGCGCGCCTCGCGCGCCTTCATCTCCGCGTCGAAGCGCTCGACTTCGAGCCCGACGCCCTTCTTCACCATCTCGTTCTGCCGCGCGAGCACTTCTTCGGCGGTGCGGACCTTGAGCCGCGCCTGCGCAAGCGTGGTGCGCAGGCCGAGCACGTCGGCGCTCTCGATGGTGAAGAGCGTCGCGCCGCTCTTCACCTTTTGTCCGGGCTCGACCTCGATCGCGACGACGCGTCCCGCGAAGGGCGCGGTCATCGCCGAGAGCGCTTTAGGGCGGAACGCAGTGCGGCCGAAGTAGCTGCGTCCCTGCGGGTTCTCGCTCGCGCTCACCGGTTCTATGACGAGGAACTTGCGTGATGCATCCGCGAGCTGCACGGTGCCGCCGCCGCCTTTGGCTGTGCTGCCGGTTGCGCCGCGCGTCTGCGACTCGTCCTTGCCGCACGCGGCAATAACGCACAACGCCAGCGAAACAAGCGCCAAGCGCAGCAAGCATTCCCCCCTAAAATCAACGAAGTGGAAAGCAGACTACACACAAAGCTGAGGAACAGCCTGACTTTAAGCTTTGCTGCACCCGCGTATGCGGCGCGTCCGTTCTTCACCGACGACGCACGCATCGTCGATAACTGCCAGATCGAGACCTTCTATAAGGAGCAGCGCAGCTACTCCGGCTCGGAGTTCTGGTTCCTGCCGGCGTGCAAAGCCCTCGGCTTCGAGCTTACTGCCGGCGGCAACCGCATCGAAGGCGACCGCAACGAAATTTTGCAAGCCAAGCTCCTGCTCAAGCCGCTCGATCGGCGGCGTTCATGAACGACGAAGCGCATTCGACGCCGAACCCGCGTGGCGCCTCTCATAGAAATCCGCCTCCTGTTCTAAGATAGCGCCCAACACGAATAACAAGGGTTGATCCGCCGATGTCCGGTCCGTCCGCCTGGTGCTTCATCTTCGCGCTAACCGCGACCGCTGCTTTGGCCCAGAGCTCGCGGCTCCATGTGGAGTTCTGAGCCATGACCGTCGCTGCCGCCATCGCAAGAACGACCGTCGTCTTCAGCGCGCTCAGCATCTGCTGCGCTTCCGCCTTTGCCGCACGGCCGTTCTTCACCGACGACGCGCGCATCGTGGACAACTGCCAGATCGAAACCTTTTACAAAGAGCAGCGGACCTATTCGGGCTCCGAGTTCTGGTTCCTGCCGGCGTGCAAAGTCCTCGGCTTCGAGATTACGGCGGGCGGCAACCGCATCGAAGGCGACCGCAACGAAGTTGTGCAAGCCAAGTTCCTGCTCAAGCCGCTGGAGACGAACGGTGTCGGCTACGCCCTGTCGATCGGCTCCTTCGGCGGCGAGCCGTACTTCAACGCGATCGGCAGCAAGTCATTCCTAAATGATCGCTTCGTGGTCCACGCGAACCTCGGCGACTTCCGTGACAGCGGCGGCACCTGGGGGCTCGGCCTCGAGGCGCGCCTCGTCGGGCAGCGCATCTACGGCATCTTCGAGACCTTCGGCCAGCATCGCGAGACGCACACCTATCACTACGGCTTGCGCTTCTGGGTGATCCCCAATCGCTTCCAGATCGACAGCACGCTTGGCAATCAGACCGGCGCCGGCGACCGGCGCTTCTTCACGGTGGGACTGCGCTTCCTCTTCTAAGGTACGCAGCTTGCGTATATACGCAAGTTGCGTATAATGCGGTCGTGAAGGCCGTCTTCGTCGAGCTGCCCGCCTTCGAGCGTTACCGGTCGGATTACTTGGACGACAACGCGTTTGGCGATCTGCAGGCCTTCTTGATGAGCAACCCGGAAGCCGGTGACGTGATCGAAGGCACGGGTGGGCTGCGCAAGATGCGCTTTGCCGATCGGCGGCGCAGCAAGGGCAAACGCGGCGGTCTTCGGGTCATTTATTACTGGTGGAGCCCTGGCATGCAATTCTGGCTTTACACGCTGTACAACAAGGATGAGATGGCCGACTTGACGGCCAGGCAGCGCAAGGCGCTGAAGGACATGCTGAAAGCGGAGCTGCAATCAAGGAGGGCGACATGAAGGCAAGGGCGAAGGCTAAGCGCGATCTCTTTGCCGAACTGAGCGAGGGCATGACGGCCCTCGGCGAGGCGCGGCACGGCAAGCGCACTCTGCGAACGCATGCAGTGGAGTTCAAGGCTGCCCCGGAAATCACGCCGCGGGAGCTGGTACGCGTTCGCGAGCAGCTCAAAATCTCCCGCGGAGTATTTGCCGCGTACCTGCGCACGAACGTGCGCACGCTGGAAAATTGGGAGCAAGGCCGTGCGAAGCCCAATGCGCAGGCGGCCTTGCTGATCAATCTCGTGAAACGCTTCCCGGATACGGTCGAGCGGCTCGCCGCGATCTAGTCTTCCGCCGTAAACCCGGAGGCCTTCACGATCGGCGCCCAGCGCTCGAGGTCCGCCTTCACCACGCTGGCAAATCCGACCGGCGTCATCGCCACCGGGTCCATGCCCATCTTGATGAAGCTCCTCTGCGTGTCGCCGAACGCGGTGGCGTCGGCGATGCCGTTGGCGAGCCGCTTCACCACATCGGGCGGCGTTCTCGCCGGCGCGAAGAAGCCGAGCCACGGCGCGAGCACGATCTCGGGAAAGCCCGACTCCTTCATCGTCGGCACATCGGGCAGGAATTTCGAGCGCTCGCCGCTCGTCACCGCCAGCACGCGGATCTTGCCGCCCTGGAGCTGCGGCAGGAGCTCGCTCACCGGGTTGATGCTCACCGGGATCTGGCCGCCCATCAGGTCTTGCAGCGCGGGCGCGCCGCCCTTGTAGTGCACCGGCGAGAGCGCCGCGCCCGAATCGCGCGCCAGCATCACGCCGACGAAGTGCGGCGTGCCGCCGGCCGAGGTGGTGGCGTAGAAGGCGCGCTTGGGATCGCCCTTCGCCCACGCGACGTAGTCGCGCACGGTTTTCACTTCCGCCGGCAAGGCCGGCCCAGCCGCCAGCGCGAGCCCCGAGCGCGCGACGAGCGCAATGGGAGTGAAATCCTTCAACGGGTCGTAGGAGAGCCGCTTGAAGCTGTGCGTCTTCACCGCCTCGACGCCGGTGCGGCCCGAAGCGCCGACGCGGTTCTCGACGATTGCCGCCGGCGCGTAGTTGCCGCGCAGCTTGTCGGCGACGATGCGCGCGAGCACATCGGTGCCGCCGCCCGCGGGAAACGGCACGACGATGCGCACGGTCTTCTGGGTGGTCTGCGCCCAGCCCTTAGCGCTGAGCGCGATGGCGGCTCCCGCGAGCAGGACCTGCCTTCTGGACGTCACTTGAGCACCGCGATGCCCGCGTTGCACACCTGCTCGTCCTCGTGCGACTGCACGCCCGAGACGCCGATGCCGCCGACGCACTCGCCCTGCACCATGATCGGCATGCCGCCCTGCACCGGCAGCCCGGGCATCTTGAGGAGCGCCACCCGCCCGGCAGCGATGCGGTCCTCGCTCACCTTCGTCGGACGCCGCGCGAGCGCGGCGCTGCGGCCTTTGCCCGCTGCGATCTCGGAGGTGATTGGTGAAGCGCCGTCCATGCGCGTGAGGAGCAGCACGTGGCCGCCATCGTCGAGGATGGCAATGGTGACGTTCCAGTTGTTCTTCTTCGCCTCCGCCTCGGCCGCCGCGGTGATCCGGCGGCAGTCCTCCAGCGTCAGGCACGGCTTGGTCTTCATGCGCCTCCCAAAAAGAGCAAGGCGAATCTTAGCGTTGCGGAGGGTATCCGAGCACGCGCCTGATCTTGCCCGCCATGTCCGCCTGGCTGAAAGGCTTCATCAGCAGGTCGACGCCGGGATCGAGCCGGCCGTGGTGGACGATGGCGTTGCGGGCGTAGCCGGTGGTGAAAAGCACCTTGAGATCCGGGCGCCGTCGATGCGCCTCGTCGGCGAGCTGGCGGCCGTTGACGCCGTTCGGCAGCCCGACGTCGGTGAACAGCAGGTCGACCTTCGGCTCCCGCTCCAGGAGATCGAGGGCAGCCTGGGCATCGCGCGCGACCAGCACGCGGTATCCGAGATCGCCCAGCACTTCTGCGGTGAATGTGCGCGCGTCGTCGTCGTCTTCGACCGCGAGAATCGTTTCCTTGCCCAGCTCCATCGGCACCGGCGGCGCCTCGGCGACTGTCTCGGCAGATTCCGCTGCGGCCAAGCGCGGCAGGTAGATCTTCACCGTGGTGCCGTCGCCGGGCTCGCTGTAGAGCTTCACGTGCCCGCCGGACTGCTTGATGAAGCCGAACACCTGCGACAGGCCGAGGCCGCTGCCGCCCACGCCTTTCGTGGTGAAGAAGGGCTCGAAAGCCTTTTCGACGATGTCCTTGGTCATCCCGCTTCCGGTATCGCTGACCGCGATCATCGCGTATTGCCCCGGCCGCACCTCGTGATGGGCCGCGGCATAGGTCTCGTCGAGGAACGCGTTCGACGTTTCGATGGTGAGCTTGCCGCCGCGGGGCATCGCATCGCGAGCGTTGATCGCGAGGTTGAGAATCGCGGTTTCCAGCTGGTTGGGGTCGGCGAGCACCGGCCATACGCCGGTGCCGAGCGCGGTCTCCATGCCGATGCCCTCGCCGAGCGCCTGGTGCAGCAGCTCGGTCACACCGGTTAGGGTGTTGTTGACGTCGATGCGCTTCGGGGCGAGCGGCTGGCGGCGCGAGAACGCCAACAAGTGCTGCGTCAGGCCCGCGGCACGCTCGACGTTGCGCTTGACCATGCCCACGTAGCGTTGCACATCGGGATCCGCCGCAGGCAGACGTTGCTGAATCAGGTCTGCCGCGTTCTTGATGACGTGCAGCAGGTTGTTGAAGTCGTGCGCGATGCCGCCGCTCAGCTGGCCGACCGCCTCCATCTTCTGCGACTGCGCGAGCGCCGCTCGCGTCTGCTCGAGAGCCTCCTCGTGCTGCAGGCGCTCGCTTATGTCGC
>VBNP01000083.1 GCA_005877965.1 Gammaproteobacteria bacterium
TGAATGTGACCCAGGTGCCGGGAGGGGAAGTGACGCAGGTGAGTATTGGCGAATGCAACGGCGACCAGGCGGTGCGTGAATCGATCGAAGCCGCGGTGTACCGCGCATCGCCCTTGCCCCCGCCGCCGGATCCGGCGCTGTTCGACCGCAACCTCAAGATCAACTTCAAGCCGGACTGATGCGCACGCGGCCGACACCCGCCAGGCAACTCCTGTCAGGGCCGCGTGGTCTGGCAGGGGCGCTCGCGCTGCTTGTCGTCGGCCTGTGCGCCACGCGCAGCGCCCGCGCCGCACTGCAGATCGAGATCACCTCCGGGGTACGCGATCCGGTACCGATTGCGATCGTGCCGTTCGCGCGTGCCGTGCCTGCCGACGGCGGCCTGGACGTAGCCGAGGTCGTGCAGCACGACCTGGAAGGCAGCGGGCGCTTTCGGGCGCTGCGGCGCGAGCGCATGCCGGCCATGCCGACACGCGCCGATCAGATCGCGGCGGCCGTCTGGAAGAGCGCCGGCAGCGACTACGTCGTGGTCGGGCGCGTGAGCGCCATGGAGAGCGGCCAGCTGACGGTCGACTTTGACCTGGTGAATTCGCTGACCGGGGCACGGCTCGCCACGCAGCGCTTCGTGGGGGCCCCGGGTGCGCTGCGCAACGCCGCCCACCGGGTGAGTGACGTCATCTACCAGAAGATCCTCGGCGTGCGCGGTGCGTTCGCGACCCGCATCGCCTACGTGGCGGTCGACGGCAGCCCGCCGGCGCAGCACTACCAGCTCATCGTCGCCGATGCCGACGGAGCGAACCCGCACCTGCTTCTCGAGTCGCGCTTCCCCCTCATGTCGCCCTCGTGGTCGCCGGACGGGCAATGGCTCGCGTATGTCTCGTTCGAGACCAAGCACTCGGGGGTGTACGTGCAGCTGGTGCGCAGCGGCGAGCGGCGCCAGGTGTCGGCGCGCGCCGGGGTCAACGGCGCCCCGGAGTGGTCGCCGGACGGGCGCAAACTGGCGCTCACCCTGGGGGGGAGCGGTGGCAATCCTGACATCTACATCCTCGATCTCGCCTCCCAGGACCTGACACGGCTCACCGACGATCCGGCGATCGACACCGAGCCGGTGTGGGCGCCGGATGGGCGCTCGCTGTACTTCACCTCCGACCGCGCCGGCTCGGCGCAGATCTACCAGACCGCGGCGCAGCCGGGCGCACATCCGAAGCGCATCACCTTCGGCGGCAGTTACAACGCCCGCCCGCGCGTGTCGCCGGATGGCTCGCAGCTGGCGATGGTAACGCTCGACAACGGCGTGTACCGGATTGCGGTGCAGGATCTCGCCAGCGGGACGGTGCACGTGCTGTCGCACGGGCGGCTGGACGAATCGCCGAGTTTCGCGCCCAATGGAGCTACACTTATCTATTCGGAACGCGAGGGCGAGCGCGGGACGCTGGCGACGGTGTCGACCGACGGCCTCACGGGCTTGCGCCTCAAGGCTGCTCAGGGCGAGGTCCGTGAACCCGCGTGGGGACCGTTCAGCCCCTGAGCCTGCGCGGTTGCTTCAGATTCGGGAGAAGCGGAATGACCGAGAAAGCCTCCATGCGTCGAGTGATCGTAGTGCTGCTGGTTGCGGCATCCCTGGCGCTCGGCGCCTGCGCGGCGAAGCGGCCGAAGGCGGCACCGCCGGCGGCGCCCAGTGCCGACGAGGGCGTGCAGGGCTCCGGCGCCAGCAGTGCCAGCGCCGCCGCGGGCGCGGACGAGGAGGCGGCGGGACCGCAGGCGGGGCTGCTCGCGACGAAGCTGGTGTACTTCGACTTCGACAGCAGCGAGATCAAGGGCACCGGCACCGACGTGGTGGCGGCACACGCGAAATATCTCGCCGCCCATTCAGAGACGCGCGTACGGCTAGAGGGGCACACCGACGAGCGCGGTTCGCGCGAGTACAACATCGGGCTCGGCGAGCGCCGCGCACAGGCGGTGCGCCGCGCACTGTTGCTGCAGGGTGCCGCGGACGCGCAGATCTCCACGGTGAGTTACGGCGAGGAACGCCCCGCGGTACCCGGACACGATGAGGCGGCCTGGGCGAAAAACCGCCGCGTCGAGATCGTCTATCTGACGCAGCCGCTGCCGCCCAAACAGTGACGGAGGAGCATCCATGCGCCTGATCCTGCTTGCCGTGCTGGGGGCGCTCGCTGCCGGCTGCGCCAGCACCCCGCCCGAGGCGGACCCGGTGCAGCTGAAGTTGAACGATCTCGATGCGCGCATCACGCGCATCGAGCGCATCGTGGCGAACCAGGTCGAGCTCGCCCAGCGCCTGGATGAAGTGCAGAGCACCGTGCGCCAGCTGCGCGGCCGACTCGAGGAGCTCGAGCACGGCAACGAGGCGTTGGCGAAACAGCAGCGCGATCTGTACGCCGATCTGGACAAGCGCCTGGCGGCAGCGAGCGGGGCGGCACCCGCCGGGGCGGCGGCGGGCGGCCCCGTCGGGGAGGCTGCCGCGGTGGGCGCCAGCACGACCCCGGGGAGCGCGGCGCCCGGCGCAGCCGCAGGCAGCACGGCGTCCTCGGTCGAGCAGGCGGTGTACACCCAGGCGTTCGATGCCCTGAGGGCCGGCAGTTACTCGGTCGCGATCACGGGCTTCAAGGACTTTCTCGGCACCTACCCCGCCAGTCCGCTGGCGGAGAATGCCCAGTACTGGCTGGGAGAAGCCTACTACGTGAACCACGACTACGAGGCGGCCGCGGGGGCATTCCGCGCGGTGCTGAAGAAATGGCCGGACTCGCGCAAGGCGCCCGATGCGCTGCTGAAGCTCGGTTACACGCAATATGCGCTGAAGCAGTATTCCGCGGCCCGGGCCACGCTGAGCGAGGTCACGCGCAAGTACCCGGGGAGCGACTCCGCCAAGCTCGCGGCCGACCGCCTGCGCCGCGTTCCCGCAGCTCCCTCCCAGTAAGGCATCGCGCGCGGCCAGGGCGCATGCAGTGACGCGCCTCAAGATCACCGAGATTTTCCACTCCCTGCAGGGCGAGGCGGACACCGCAGGCTGGCCCACGGTGTTCGTGCGCCTCACGGGCTGCCCGCTGCGCTGCCAGTATTGCGACACCGCTTATGCCTTCCACGGCGGCGAGTGGTGGGAGGCGGACGCGATCGTGGCGCGGGTACGCGAGTTCGGCACCCCGTACGTCTGTGTGACCGGAGGCGAACCCCTGGCGCAGAAGGGCTGCCCGCAGCTGCTGACCATGCTGTGCGATGCCGGCCTGCGGGTCTCGCTGGAAACCAGTGGCGCGATGGCGCTCGGGGGCGTCGATGCGCGCGTGTCGAGGGTCGTCGACGTCAAGACGCCCGGTTCCGGCGAGGAACACCGCAACCGCTATGAGGAGCTGGCGCGGCTGTGCTCGCGGGACCTGGTGAAGTTCGTGATCTGCGGGCGCGGCGACTACGAGTGGAGTCGCGGCAAGCTGCGCGAGCTCACCCTTCCGGCCGGCTGTACGGTGTTGTTTTCGCCGAGTCATGAGCAGCTCGCGGCGCGCGAGCTCGCCGACTGGATACTCGAGGACCGGCTGGCGGTGCGCCTGCAGATCCAGCTGCACAAGTACCTGTGGGGCAATGTGCCGGGGAAGTAGCGTGACGGCATCTGCCGCGGTGGTGTTGTTGTCCGGGGGCCTCGACTCGGCCACGGTGCTGGCGATTGCGCGCCAACAGGGATTCATCTGTCACGCGCTGTCGGTTGACTACGGGCAGCGCCATGCCGCCGAGCTGGCGGCGGCGCGGCGCGTGGCGCGCGCCGGCGGTGCCCGCGAGCACCGGGTCATGTGCGTCGATCTCGCCGGCATAGGCGGCTCGGCGCTCACCGACCTACGTCTTGCGGTGCCGGAAACTCCCACCACCGGCATACCGGTCACTTACGTTCCGGCGCGCAACACCATCATGCTGTCGCTCGCGCTCGCCTGGGCCGAGGTGCTCGGGGCGCGCGATGTGTTCATCGGCGTCAACGTGCTGGATTCGAGCGGCTATCCGGACTGCCGCCCCGAATTCATCGCCGCCTTCGGCGCGCTCGCCGCGCTCGCGACCCGGGCGGGGGTCGAAGGCAGCCCGTGCCGCGTGCATACGCCGTTGATCGCGCTCACCAAGGCCGAGATCATCCGCGAAGGCACGCGCCTCGGTGTTGACTACGGCCAGACGGTCTCGTGCTATCAGGCCGACGGGGAGGGACGGGCCTGCGGGCGCTGTGAGGCGTGCCGGTTGCGGCGCGCCGGATTTGCGGCGGCGGGGCTTGCCGATCCGACGCGCTATCAACGCCCCTGAGCTCAGCCGGCCTCGCTGCCGACGGCCGGCGCGGCGCGGCGCTGTGTGTACAGCCACCACAGATATAGCGGCACCCCGGCGCCGCCGAGGGCGATCGTCCACAACAGCGGCTCGGCGCCGATGCCGATCGAAACCCACACGCAGTAGATCACGGCCGCGAACGCCGCCGCCTGCAACCACCGCGGCCGGCGCGCCCGCGCCGGCAGCTGACCCCGCCGGCGCAGCACGATGAGCCCGAGCGTGCTCGCCACGTACAAGGGCAGGGTCGCTCCGGTCGCTATCACGATAAGCAGAGAAAAGACCTTGCTGATCGAGTCCGTGTAGTTGGTGAGCAGCATGACGCTGGCCACGACTCCGGTGAGGAGCAAGGCGCGCGCCGGTGCGCCGCGGCTGTTCTCGCGCATGAACATCGCCGGACAGCCGCCGTGCCGGCTCATGCATTGCGCGACCTCGCCTGCCAGCAAGGTCCAGCCGTTCAAGACTCCGAGGCCGCTCACGAGCACGAAGGCGGCCACCGCCTGGCCATAGTGTCCGCCCAGCACGCGCGCAAAGAGGTCCGCGTACGGCGAATTGGAGACGGCCAGCTCGGCCTGCGGTATCACGAACATCGGCACTGCCGAAATGGCGATGTAGATCGCCGCTGCCATGAGGGTGCCGGTGAGCGTGGCACGGGGAATGGTGCGCTCGGGGTCGCGCACGCGGCTCGCCGGGATCATCGCGCATTCGATGCCGAGCATCGCAAACAGAGCCAGGCTTGAGACACTGCTGATTTCGCGCCATGATGCCGGGTTGGACGGCACATGCGCGGCGTAGATCGCGGGATGGGCCAACAGCAGCCACAGACCGAGAACGATGACGCCGACTTGCGGCACGAGCTTCAGTACCGTCGTCAGGGCCTGCACCCAACCTGCGGTACGTGCGCCGAGCAGATTGATGCCGACAAACATCCAGATCAGCGAAAGTGCGACCAGACCCGCCAGGCCGGCAGTGTGAGTGAGCCCGGGGAAGAAGATCGTGAGATAGCCCACCAGTCCGATTGCGATTGCGACGTTCGCGACCCATATCGAGACCCAGTAGCACCACATCACGATGAACGCGGCCCCCTTGCCGAAGGCGCGCTCGGTGTAGGCGGAGGGGCCATCGTCTGCGGGAAAGGCACGGGCGAGGCCGGCGAAGGATATCGCCAGGAACCCACAGCCGACCACCGTAACCAGCCAGCCGCTGAACGCATTGAGCCCGTACGGGGCCAGCGTCGCGGGCATGGCGAAGATCCCGACACCGATGATGTTGCCGAGCACCAGCGCAGTGCACATCCAGAAGCCGAGGACGCGGGGTCCTTCGCTCGGGGCGGACCGGTCCGGCGCGGCGTTCAACCTTGCGCCAGCGCTTCCGTCAGCGCCGCCTGCAGCAGAACCAGCGCCTCGTCGATGTGTGCGCGACCGGCCATCAGTGGCGGAATGAAGCGCAAGGTGCTGACCCCGCAGGACAGCAGCAGCAGACCGTTGTGGAAGGCGCGCGTCAGGACCTTCTGACACAGAGCGGCGGCGGGCTTGCGGCTGGTGCGGTCGGTGACCAGTTCCGCGCCGATCATCAGTCCCTTGCCGCGCACGTCGCCGATGCAGTCGAAGCGTTGCTGCAGCTCGCGCAGGCGCGCGAGGAAGTAATCGCCGACCTGGGCGGCATTGGCCGCATATTCGCCCTGTACGAGATCGAGCGTGGCCAGCGCCGCGGCGCAACAGATTGGGTTACCGCCGAAGGTGTTGCCGTGCGCGCCGCGCTTCCATTTCTCCATGTGCGCCTTCCTCGCGATCACCAGTCCGATCGGCAGCCCCGAGCCCAGGCCCTTGGCGAGCGTCATGATGTCCGGCGACACGCCCCAATGCTCGCTCGCGAACATCTTGCCGGTGCGGCCGACGCCGCTCTGTACTTCGTCGAAGACCAGGAGGATCCCGTAGCGATCGCATAAGGCGCGCAGGCCCTGCAGGAATCCGTCCGGCGGCACGAGGTACCCGCCTTCACCCTGGATGGGTTCGACCACGATCGCTGCGACTTCCGCCGCCGGCAGGTTGCTCTGGAACAGGACGTTCTCGATGTAGTCGAGTGTGGCGCGACCCTGATCGGGTCCGGCGAACAGCGGTCGATACACATTGGGGTACGGCACGTGGGTCACGCCCGGCATGGTCGGAAAGAAGCCGGCCTGCTGCGTGTACTTGCTGGCAGTGAGCGCGAGCGATCCCATGGAACGGCCGTGGAAGCCGCCGAGAAAGGCGATGAAGCGCGGCCGGCCGGTCACGTAGCGCGCCAGCTTCAGGGCGCCCTCGACCGACTCGGTACCGCTCTGGCACATGAATACCTGCACCGGTTGGCGCATCGGATCCAGCTCGTTGATGCGTTCCGCCAGCCGTGTCATGCGCTCGTGCCAGTAGTCGCTCGAGATATGCAGAAAATCATCCGCGGCGCTCTTGATCGCCTGCACCACGGCCGGGTGAGCATGCCCGGTGCTGCACACCGCGATGCCGGCGGCGAAATCCAGGAACCGATTGCCGTCGACGTCCCAGACCTCGACTCCGCGTCCCCTGGCCATGACGAAGGGATAGTCGCGAGGGTAGGAGGGAGAACTCACGGCATGATCGCGTGCCATCAGTGCCCGGGCCCTGGGTCCCGGCAGTTCAGTGCGGATGTGAGGCAGGGGCATCGGCAGTCCTCAGGTTGATGCGCACGGCAACGGCGTGCGCTTGGGCTGTAGCTGCGTGCAGGGCGCGCAGCGTGTCGAGATCGGCCGGCTGTGGCGACGGCAAGACCTGCAGATCGTGCGCCACGCGCAGCGGCCAGCCGGTGGCGGCGCGCACGGCGTCCACCGCGACGCCGGGATAGATAGCGCACAGCTGCAGCTCATCGGTCTCGGGGTGAGGGCGCAGGATGCCGAAGTCGGTGATCACGGCCCGCGGGCCGCGACCCGGAAAGCCGGCGCGGGCGCGCTCGCCGGCGCCGCCCAGGTACCCGCAGCTCGTCAGGAAGTCAAGACGCGCGACAAAACTGCGCGGCGACTGTTTCATGATCACCAGCACCTCGCGGGCGTGCGCCGCGATCTCGGGAGCGCCGCCGGAGCCCGGCAGGCGCACCGCCGGCCGGGCGTAGCTGCCGATCACCGTGGTGTTGAGATTGCCATGGCGGTCGATCTGCGCGGCGCTGAGGAAGCCCACGTCCACCCGGCCGCGCTGCAGATAGTGCGCGAACACCTCCGGGAGGGACACGACGCAGGCGGCGGTATCGGCAAGCTCACCGTCCCCGATCGACAGCGGCAGCACCTGCGGGCGGGCGCCCACCGTGCCGGACTCGTAGATCAGGACGAGCTGCGGGGCGTGCGTGCGCCGCGCCAGGTTGCAGGCGGCACTGGGCAGTCCGATGCCGACGAAGCATACCGCCGCGTCGGCCAGCTGCCGGGCCGCGGTCACGGTCATCATCTCCTCCGCAGTGCAGGCGCCGGCGCTCACGCCGCCACCCGCAGACGCCGCAGCAGTTCGGCGTGGTCACGGCTTGCCAGCACGTACTGCTGCATCCATTGCTGAAAGCGCTCGCGCTCGCGCGCAATCGCATCCCACTCGCCGTAGAAGCGATTGTCACGCGGGTAGCACCCGGCGGCGTACGAGGGATGAGCACCGCCGGGCACGATGCTGACGGCGCTGATGAGCCAGTGAGGCAGCACGATCGCATTCAGCGGCGCATCGAGGCGTTCCACCCGCGCTTCGACCGTCACCAGCAGGCAACGCGCCGCGAGTGCCGCCTCGCGCGCCGCGCCGATGATGCCGCGGATCAGCACGTTGCCTTGCTGATCCGCCTGCTGAGCGTGCAGGATCGTGACGTCCGGATTGATCGCCGCCACGGCCAGGAGTGAGTCGCCGCTGAAGGGGCAGGCGAGCGTCCTCGGGCCGCCGACCCGATCGAGGCCGGTGTCGGCGTAGTGGCGCATGAGTCCGCAGGGCAGGCCGCTCGCGCCCGCCTGATAGGCCACGCCCATTTCGGCGTGCGTGCGCTCGCTGATGGTCAGCGGCTGCGGCCAATCCCGTTCGATCGCATCGCGCAGGCGATGCAGGGAACCGACCCCGGGGTTGCCGCCCCAGGAGAAGGTCAGCCGCTCGGCACAGCCCATGCCGATCATCTGGTCGCAGATCAGATCGGGGGTCATGCGGATCAGATGCAGGCGGCGGCGGCTCTGGCGAATGATCTCGTGACCGGCGGCAAACGGGATCAGATGCGTGAAGCCCTCGAGCGCCACGCTCTGACCGTCGCGCACGTGCTGCGCGATCGCATCGGAGAGCGTCATCAGCGGCATTCGGGTGTTACTCGACCACGGTCTGCGACTGCTCGCGCATGTACTGCGGCAGATAATAGAAGGAGGCGATCGCCTTGCCGGTGCTCCCCGAGCCCTTCCAGCCGCCAAAGGCCTGGTAACCCGGCCAGGCGCCGGTGGTCGCGCCCTGCGGGCGGTTCGCGTAGGTCACGCCCGCCTCGATGTGCTCATGGAACCAGCCGACCTCGTGCGCGCCGCCGTAGAAGCCGGCCGTCAGTCCGAGCGGGGAGCGATTCGCCAGTTCCATGGCGGCCTCGTTCGAGGCGACGCGATGCACCATCAGGATGGGCAGGAACATCTCCTCGTTCCATAGCGCGTGCTCGGGTGGCGCCTCGGCAATGGTGGGACGCACGAACCATCCGCGACCGAGGACGCCGTCGCGCAACCGCTCCCCCCCGGCCACGAGGCGCGCACCGCCGCCGCGCAGCAGCTCGACATAACGCCCGTAATTCTCGTATGCCGTCTGCGTGGTGAGCGGTCCCAGCCAGTGTTCGCGGCGCGCCGGGTCGCCGATGCCGATCGCTGCGGTCTGCTGCAGCAGTTTCGCCAGCAGCGCGTCGGCGACCTGCTCGTGGACGTACAGACGCGAGAGGGCGGAGCACTTCTGGCCTCCCATGCCGAAGGCCGATCGCACGATGCCGGTCGAGGCGCGATCCAGATCCGCTGCCGCGGTGACGATGCAGGCGTTCTTGCCGCCCATCTCGGCGATGCAGGGACGCGGGAACGGCGGCGCCTGCAACGCGCGTGCGATGCGCATTCCGACCTCGTGGGAGCCCGTGAAGGTCACGCCGGCTACCGCGGGATCCGCGATCAGTGCGGCACCGACCACCTCGCCCTGACCACTCAGATAGTTGAACACTCCGGGCGGCAGGCCGGCATCGCGCACGCAGTCGGCGAGCAGCCTGCCCGCCCACGGTGTGGCCGTCGCACCCTTCACGATGACGGTATTGCCCGTCACGAGCGCGGCCGCGACCGGGCCGCCCGCAAGCGCCAGGGGAAAATTGAACGGCGCGATCACCACCCAGGGACCGTAGGGTTTCAGCACACTGCGATTGTGCGAAACGTGGGTGCTCAGCGGATCGTCCGGTAGCGGCCGATCGAAGCCGCCGTGGCGCTCGAACTGCTCGGCATACAGAGTGAAGAAATCCGCGGTCTCCTGCGCCTCTCCCAGCGCCTCCATGCGGTTCTTGCCGACCTCCAGTGTCAGCGCCGCGGCGATGTCGTAAACGCGCTCCTCGATCAGGCCGGCCACGCCTCGCAACAGCTGCGCGCGCCGCGCAGGGCCGGTGCGTTTCCAGTCCTGCCAGGCGGTCGCGGCCGCACGCACGGCCTCGGCGGCGTCCGCCGCGCTGGCGGCCGGGAACTCGCCGAGTACCTGCTCGCAGTCGGCGGGATTGGTCTTCACAAAGTACTGCGCCGCCACGCGCTCCTCGCCGGCAACGTGCAGGGCATGCCTTGCGCCGAGCTTCGTCAGCGCGCGCGCCACCGCGGAATCGAAGCTGGCGTGCAGCTGCGCCGGCGGATCGAACATCGTCGAGTAGGTGAGCTTGAAACTCATGGGGGTTTTTCCGTGCGGAGCGTATGCAGGACCGTCTGCGCTTCCGATTGCATCAGGCCCACGGTAGGCCGCGCCTGAGCCCGTCGTCAACGCGGGTACTCGCGGCCCGCCGCTGTAGTATCATGCGGCCCCCGCACGGCCAGCCCCTGCAAGGGCTCACCGAGCCGTCGGTCCAACAGCGGTGGGGCGTTAGCTCAGTCGGTAGAGCATCGGACTTTTAATCCGCTGGTCGACGGTTCGATTCCGTCACGCCCCATATTAAAACGTTATTAATCAGAGTGTTACAATATCTTTCTCGACCGAGTAGAGAAAAGTTTTTCCGCTATCCTCATAGACCCGATCGAGTTCGTGATTTCATCCGAGCTTCTTTGATCAGTCGATGTTGGTGCACGAATCGTTCGATCTGAACGAACCGATGCATGCACCGCGAGCATCGCAGCGTGTTGCGCGCTGGCGTTGGAGTTTCGTAGCTTCGTTTGCAGTGTGTGTGACGGGTTGAAGGAGCGCAAAGCAGCCGTGTCCGCATGCCGCCTAACTCGATTCTCGGGACATCAGATTGGGTGTTGCGCTTGCTTGGGCGCCGCGCGCTCCGGCCTCATCGGGCCGGCAGTCAATACTGGCAGTTTATTCCGACAGGCCGGGTCCGGCCACTAGCGGCCGATCAGTGCAGCCGGAAAGATCTCCGGATTGCGGTCATTCAAGCCGGCGCGGTGAAACGCTACTGAGTCATAGGATGAGGCGGAACGCTTCGGCCATCTGTTCTGCTAAAGCGCGCGCCGCGGCTTTTGCTGCGCGTCCAGAAGGAAACACCGCATGTACGTCCACAGAACCCATCTGCCAATCAGGCAGAACGCGAACAAGTGAGCGATTCGCGAGCTCTTTGCGCGACGCGATGATTGATGTGGGAACGATCCCGAGCCCCGCTACAGCGGCTGCTATCGCGCTTTCGTTCGCCGAAACGACAAGGCGACCTTCCAGTCGAAGCGAGACCCGGCGCCCGTCCTTCTCGAATGTCCAGTCATCCATCCCGATCGGTCCCTGGATGATCGCGTGCGACTTGAGGTCATCCGGAGCTTTGGGGCGACCGGCGCGGCGCAGATAAGCCGGCGATCCGACCAGCACGCGCTCGATGCTGCCGAGTCGGCGCGCGGTAGCCGCCGAGTCGTCCAGCGATCCAAAGCGGAAGGCAATGTCCACGCCCTCGGTGATAAGTGCCTGCCGCTGATCATTGACCAGCAG
>VBNP01000084.1 GCA_005877965.1 Gammaproteobacteria bacterium
TTATCATCCGACGCGTCGACCGGTCAAATGCGCGCGGCGGATGGCCCACGCAGGTGCGCGGCGGATCGCCGGGGCCTTCGCGGTCCGCGGGGAAGTCGTCGTATTCCTGCCGGGCGCTCGTTGCTCGCGGAGCAATTCGGATGTACCGCTGCGCAACAACGCAGTCCTTGCGACACCGGTCACATTCTCCTCGCCGCGATCCACGGAGCATGTGACGTAATCCGCGGTAGGGGTGCTGCACAGATCGTATTTTCCCTGGCCGTGAAAGTGCGCGAGCGACCACCGGCCCCGCTCGTGCAGGAGGCAACTGATGTCCGTACCGCTTAACCGGCGCTCGTTCCTCATGAATACGCGTGATGCTGCGGGCAGCGCTCGCCGCAGCGCTGCACTCCTGCTGACCTCGGTATTGCTTGCAGCTGTGGGCGGCCGGGCGTTTGCCGGCGCGCCGGTCGATATGCCAATCGCAGGCGACTTGAAGCGACTGAGCATCGAGGACCTGATGAATCTCGACGTGACTTCGGTCGCCAAGGAGCCGCAAAGGCTGCTGCAGGCCGCGGCCGCCATTCAGGTGATCACGGCCGATGACATCCGCCGCTCCGGAGCCTCGAGCATTCCGGAAGTCTTGCGACTGGCGGACAATCTGGAAGTAGCCCAGATCAATGCGCATGACTGGGCGATCAGTGCCCGCGGTTTCGACGCCAATCTCGCCAACAAGCTGCTGGTGCTTGTCGATGGTCGAGCGGTGTACACGCCGCTCTATGGCGGTGTTCTGTGGAACGTGCAGGACTGCTTGGTCGCGGACATCGAGCGGATCGAGGTCATCAGTGGACCGGGTGGCACCTTGTGGGGAGCCAATGCGGTAAACGGCGTGGTCAACATCATCACCAAAGCCGCGCGAGACACTCAAGGGCTGTACGCGCTGGCTGCGGCAGGCAACCGAGTGCAGGAACAGACGGGCATTCGCTTCGGCGCCACGCTCGCGCCCGGTGTTTACTTTCGTGCTTACGGCAAATACACCGGCCGTGACCGGGAGGTCACGACCGCCGGCACGAGCGCGGATGACTCGTGGCACGTTGGCCGCGGCGGATTCCGCCTCGATGCGGAGCCTTCCGCGCCAAACCGTCTGACCGTACAGGGCGACTTCTACAGCGGCGCAGAAGACGTCCCCGCCACCGGCGGCGCAGGTCTGTCGGGCGGCAACGTTCTGGGCCGCTGGACGCACGAGACGCCGGGCGGAGCGTCGATGAACCTGCAGGTCTACTACGACCACACGCACCTGTCGCAACCGTTTCCCGCAAGTCCTGCGGCTCCTCCTTTCTTCAGCGGCTTTCCCGCCGCGTCCCTGAAGGACGATCTGGACACCTACGACCTGGATTTTCAGTACCATTTTTCGTGGGGTGCGCGCCACAAGGTCGCCTGGGGTGTTGGCTACCGTGCCACGCACGAGTCGGACGAGGATCTTTCACTCGTGCGCTTCGCGCCGACCATTCTCAGCCAGACCCTGTACAGCGGATTCGTGCAGGACGAGATCATGCTGGCGCGACGCCTGCATCTCACGGTCGGCTCGAAGCTCGAGCACAACGACTACACCGGCTTCGAGTTCGAGCCCAGCGCCCGTCTGCAGTGGAATCCGCAATCCACACAACTTCTTTGGGGCGCGATATCGCGAGCGGTGCGCACGCCCTCGCGCTACGACCGGGACCTGATGGTGCCCAGCGGCCTGATCAACGCCCCGCCCCCGTTTCAATTCCCGACCACCTACCTCAGAGGGAGCCCGGACTTCATTTCCGAGAAGTTGCTCGCGTACGAAGTGGGTTATCGCGCGGAACTCGGGCCAAAACTCTCGACCTCCGTCTCGGCGTTCTACAATCGCTATCACGGCCTGCGAAGCACCACGGCAACTCCTACCACGGCCGTGTACGTTTTTCCGTATCCGATCTTCTTTGAAAACAATCTCGAGGGCGAGACTCACGGGCTCGAACTCAGCGCTTCGTATCAGATGCTCGGGTGGTGGCGGCTGCACGCCGCCTACGATTTGTTGCAGGAGCACATTCACGTCAAGCCTGGAGCAGTCGATGCCACCGGTGCAACCAACGAGACTGCCGATCCGCAGCAGCAGGTGGCGCTGCGCACCAGTATGGATCTGCCGCGTAACCTGACCCTCGACGCTGCTCTGCGCTGGGTGGATTCGCTGCACATCAATAACAGCCCGGCCGGCGGCCCGGTGGTGGGAATCGTGCCGGGCTACTTCGCGCTCGACTCCGCAATCGCCTGGCACGCCACCCCGAGCCTCGAGCTCTCCCTCATGGGCCGCAATCTGTTACACGCCTATCACACCGAGTACGGCTTCCCGTCGCCGAGGCGCGAGCAGATCGGGCGTAGCGTATTTGGCAGGATCACATGGGGTTACTGAGAAATACCGCGGCGCGCCATCTGTGGCGCAGGCTCGCGCTGCTCCTCATCGCCGGCGGCTTACTTGGCGCCGCGGCGCCGGTCTCCGAGTATCAGCTGAAGGCGGTGTTTCTGTTCAACTTCGCGCAATTCGTCGAATGGCCGCCAGCGGCGCTGCCACTCGAGAATGCGCCATTTGTCATCGGCGTGCTGGGGAAGGATCCCTTCGGAGCCGAGCTCGATGAGGTCGTGCGTGGCGAGACGGTGAACCGGCATCCGCTGGCGGTGGTGCGTTATCACAGTGTCGCGGAGGTTCGCGACTGTCAGATCCTGTTCATCGCTGCATCAGAGCTGCCGCAGCTCGAGGGCATTCTGACAACACTCAAAGGTCGCAGCATTCTGACGGTGACTGATGCCGAATCGCCTGCGGTGCGCGGCGTGATGATCGCCCTGGTCAGGCAGGACAACAGAATTCGACTGCGCATCGATCTGCAGGCCACCAAGACGAGCAACCTGACGATCAGCTCGAAGTTGCTGCGTCCAGCCGAAATCGTGGCATCGGGGAGCTGAAGTATGTCTGCCCAGACACGACCGATACGCCACACGCTGATGACAGTCATCCTGCTCACCTGTGGAGCGGTGATGTTGATCACGTCCGCCGCGTTCATCGCTTACGAATACGTGACCTTTCGGCAGCTGATGGTGCGCAACGTCAAGATCCTTGGGGAGGCAATCGCGGCGAACAGCACCGCGGCGCTGGCGTTCGACAATCCGGACGACGCGCGCGAGGTACTGGCAGCCTTCAAGGCGCAGCCTCACATCGTCGCCGCGCGCCTGTACCGGAGCGCTGGGCAGCTGATCGCATCGTACCCCGACGGTGCCGCGCGCGGCTCGACGGTGCAACCGCTGCGCGCGGATGGCTACCGATTCGAGCACGGTCTCCTCAGCGGCGTTCAGGCGGTCGTGCAGGGCGGACGGCGGATGGGTACCCTGTACCTGGAGTCCGACCTGGGTGAGATATACGAGCACTTTCAACTCTTCGTGACCATCGGCGCGAGCATCATGCTGGTCTGCTGTGTCGCGGCGTATCTGATCTCAAGACGCCTGCAGGAACTGATCTCCAGACCCATTCTGGCGCTGGCCACGACGGCACAGAGGGTGTCCGAGCACCGTGACTACTCGGTGCGCGCGACCCGGCCGCACGGTCACGAGTTCGGGATTCTCACCGATGCGTTCAATCACATGTTGACGCGCATTGAAGGCGACCAGACGAAACTGCGCAGTCAGCTGAGCCGTCTCGACCTGTTGCACCGGATCACGCGCGCTACCGGGGAGCGCCACGATCTGCCGAGCGTGTTCAGAGTGGTGCTGCACCACCTCGGGGACGATCTGCCGCTCGATTTTGCCTGCATGTGCGTTTACGAAGCATCGCCGTGATCGACCCGCGCAGTGCGGCGCTCGCCGCCGGCCTGGGGCTGGCCGAATCCGGCCAGGTCCCGATCGATCAGAACGGACTGGCGCGCTGTGTCGCGGGCGAGCTGGTCTACGAGCCGGACACGCGCGAGATCAAATTCCCTTTTCCGCAGCGGTTTGCTCAGTCGGGCGTGCATGCACTGGTGGCCGCGCCGCTGCTGGTGGAGAGCCGGGTCTTCGGCGTGCTGGTGGCGGCGCGTCGCGAGCCCGACTCTTTCAGCAGCGCCGATTGCGAGTTCCTGCGGCAGCTGAGCGAGCATGTGGCGCTCGCGGCGCATCAGGCCCAGCTGTACGGGGAGCTGCAGCGCGCCTACGACGATCTGCGCCAGTCGCAGCAGGCGATCATGCAGCAGGAACGGTTGCGGGCGCTGGGCGAGATGGCGAGCGGCATCGCGCACGACATCAACAATGCGATCTCCCCGGCGGCGCTGTACACCGAGTCGCTGCTGGAGCGCGAGCCGGGGTTGAGCGAGCGGGCGCGCAGCTGTCTCACCACCATTCAAACCGCCATCGAGGACGTCGCCGAGACAGTCTCGCGCATGCGCGAGTTTTATCGGCCGCGCGAGACCGAGATGGTGCTCTCTCGGGTGGCGTGCAATCGCGTGCTCGAGCAGGTCATCAACCTCACGCGAGCACGCTGGAGCGATCTGCCCCAGCAGCGCGGGGTGGTCATTCAATTGCGCACCGAGCTCGCCGAGGACCTGCCGCAGATCATGGGCTCGGAAGTGGAGCTGCGCGACGCCCTCACCAATCTCATTTTCAATGCCGTCGATGCCATGCCTGATGGCGGTACCCTCACCCTGCGCACCCGCCTCATCAGCAGCGGCAGTCGCGGCGGCGAGGACGCGGCGCGCGAGGTGCACGTGGAGGTCGCGGATACCGGAATCGGCATGAACGAGGAGACCCGGCGCCGTTGTCTTGAGCCCTTCTACACCACCAAGGGCGAGCGCGGCACGGGCCTGGGATTGGCGATGGTGTATGGCATGGTGCAGCGTCATAGCGCCGAGCTCGACATCGACAGCGCCGTGGGCCGCGGCACCACCGTGCGCCTGGGCTTCGCCGCGGCTGATGCGCTCGCGGTGCCGCTCGCCGCAGGAACGCTGCTGCAACCGGCCCTGCGGCGACTGCGGATTCTGCTGGTCGACGATGATCCGATGTTGATCAAATCCCTGCGCGACATCCTCGAGCAGGATGGCCATGTCGTCACGGTGGCTGAGGGGGGTCAGCAGGGCATCGACCGCTTCGCGGCCGCGCTCGCGCACGGCACACCCTTCTCGATCGTCATCACGGATCTTGGCATGCCCTACGTGGATGGCCGCAAAGTCGCCGCCTCGGTCAAGGCGGCCTCGGCGCACACCCCGGTCATCCTGCTCACCGGCTGGGGCAGGCGGCTGCTGGCGGAGAACGACATCCCGGCGCACGTCGATCGGGTGCTCAGCAAGCCCCCACGACTCGTGGAATTGCGCGCAGCGCTCGCCAAGCTCGCGCCCTCAACCGATCCGGCAGAGGCGCTCGTGGAATCCGCATGAGCGCCCCGCCGGCAGCAAGATTGCTGATCGTCGACGATGAGGCGGCCCTGCTGCGGGCCTTGTGTGACACCCTCGAGCACGAGGGTTACCTCACCCAGGGGTTCACATCCGGGCGTGAGGCGATCGCGGCGCTGCGAGAGCAGCCGTTCGACCTGCTGCTGACCGATCTCACCATGCCGGAGCTGGACGGCATTGCGCTGCTGCGCGCCTGCCGCGAGATCGATCGCGAGCTGGCCTGCATCGTGATGACCGGACAGGGCACGATCGCGACCGCGGTTGATGCACTCAAGACCGGCGCGCTCGATTATGTACTGAAGCCTTTCAAGGTGAACAGCATCCTGCCGGTGCTCGCCCGGGCGCTGGCGACGCGCAGGTTGCAGCTCGAGAATATCCAACTGCGCGAGTCCGTTTCGATCTACGAGCTCTCACGGGCTATCACTCAGGGTCTTGAGCACGGTGAGGTCGTGGAGCGGACGCTGGCGGCCGCAGGCCAGCACAGCCATGTGAGTGCGGTGTATCTGCTCGTGCCCACTGACGACGGCCGCGCGCTGCGCCTCGCAGGCAAGACCGGGCCCGACGCTCAATCCCTGCAGAGCACGGCGCTGCTGCTTGAGGGGCCCGGGGAGCACTGGCTCGAGCAGGCGCGCAAAGCGCTCGAGGGGCCGGAAAGCGACAGTGATTCGCGCCTGCTGTTCGCGCATCCGTTTGACGCGCGGATCGGAGTGGCCCTGCCGATCGTCGCCGGCGGACAGTTCTTCGGAGTCCTGGGCTTCAGCTCCTCGAGATCTCAACAGCGCATCAGCCCCGGGCAACTCAAGGCTCTCGAGATTCTGGCGCGCACCGCCGCGACAGCGTTCGAGACCGCGGCGCTCGTCACCCAGCTGCGGCGGATGAACGAGGAGCTCGAGCTGCGGGTACGCGAGCGCACGAGCGAACTCGAGATCGCCAACCGGGATCTCGAGGCCTTTTCGTACTCCGTCTCGCACGATCTGCGTGAGCCTCTGCGCGCGGTCGAAGGCTTCTGCGAGATGTTCCGCACCGAGTTCGGCTCGAGCGTTCCCGAGCCTGGCCGCAGGATTCTGGAACGGGTCTGGGCCGGCGCGAGCCGCATGACTCGGCTCGTCAATGATCTGCTGCACTTCTCACGCTTCAGCCGCGAGCCGCTGCATCGGCTGCGCGTTCCACTGCGTGAGCTCGTGCTGCAGACCGTGGCGCAGCTCAAGGAGCCGCTCGGGGAGCGCCAGCCGAGCGTGCAGGTCGGGGACCTGCCGGATTGCTTCGGGGACCGCGCGCTCCTCGAGCAGGTGCTGATCAACCTGCTGTCCAACGCCTTCAAATTCAGCGCCGGCCGTGATCCGCCGCGCATCGAAGTGGGCGCACTGCGCCAGGGCGCGGACACCGTTTACTACGTGCGCGACAACGGCGTCGGCTTCGACATGCGCTACGCCGACAGGCTCTTCGGCGTGTTTCAGCGCCTGCATCCGCAGGAGGCGTTCGAAGGCACCGGCATCGGCTTGTCCATCGTGCATCGGATCATTACCCGCCATGGTGGCCGGGTGTGGGCGGATAGCCGCCCCGACGAGGGCGCGACGCTCTATTTCAGCCTGCCGCCACAACCCTACCCGGCAGGGACCGATGGTGCGCCGTAGCCCGCGGCCCCGAGCCTGGACCTGCGTCACGCGACCGGGGAACGCAAGGGACTGTGACGCAAAGGACTGTGACGCGGATCCCGAGAGGGCACCATCCTGGCGGTGTCTAATAGAGACGGTGTCTAATACACACACTGTGGAATGGCCCATGAATTGTTGCGCTTTTTCACGCGCGCTCAGCTGTCCCGTCCGGGCAGGCCTGACACCGGGCGCCCATCGAGCTGCGGATGGACACGCACACTGACCCCCCTTCAGGCAGGCCGCTGCGTGTCCTGCTGATCGAGGATTCCCAGTCGGACGCGGAGCTGGCGATGTGGCGCCTGAAGCAGGCGGGCTACGTCTGCACGTTCCGGTGCGTCGTGAACGAGATCGAGATGCGCGCCGCGCTGCGCGCGGAGCTGCCGGATCTCATCCTCTCGGACTTCAGTTTGCCCGGCTTCGACGGCATGTCGGCGCTCGCCGTTGCGCGCGCCGAAGCGCCCGGGGTTCCCTTCATCTTCCTTTCCGGCACCATCGGCGAGGAGCGCGCCATCGAGGCACTGAAGTGCGGCGCGATCGACTACGTCCTGAAGAGCAACCCGAAGCGCCTGGTGCCGGCCGTGGAGCGCGCGCTGCAGGAGGCGGCGTTGCGCCGCACCAGCCAGCTTGCCGAGCGGCAGGTCGCCCGCCTGACCCGCGTGCTGCAAATGCTCTCGGGCATCAACTCGGCACTGGTGCGCATTCACAACCGCGACGAGGTCATGGCCGAGACCTGCCGGCTCGCGCATGGGGTGGGCGGGTACACCATTGCGATGCTGGCGCTGATCGATCCGACCACGCGCATGGCACGGCCGGTGGGCTGGGCGGGCTACGAATTTCTTCCCCGACCGGAGCAGGAGTTTCCGGTCGCGGATCACGAGGCGGGCGATACGAGTCTCATGGGACGGGTCATCCGCACCGGGGAGGCGGTACTGTGCCCCGACGTCGGGAGCTTCCCGGGTGTTATCCACGGGCGGGACAAGCTCATCGCCGCGGGCGTTCGTTCGCTCGCGTGTCTGCCGCTGCGAGTCGACAACACCCCGGTCGGGTCCTTCCTGTGCGGCACCGGCGCCAGCGCCGTCATCGGTCAGGACGAAATGTTGCTGCTCGAGGAGGTCGCCTCCAACCTGTCCTTCGCCCTGCAGTACCTCGACAAGCAGGACGCACTGCACTTCCTGTCGTATTTCGAGCCGCTGACGGGCCTTGCCAAGCGCGCGCTGTTCTGCGAGCGCCTCAGTCGGCTGTTGATGCGTGGCACTGGCACTCTGCCGCGTCTTGAGGTCACGGTGTTCGATATCACCCACCTGAGCGTCATCAACGATTCCTTCGGGCGGCATACCGGCGATCGCCTGCTGCAGTGTGTCGCGGACCGGCTCAAGGCCCACTTCCCAGACACCGAGCAGCTTGCACACCTGGGGGGCGGGACCTTTGCGTGCGTGAATGCCTCACGCGAACATGCCGACGCCGAGATTCGCACCTTGCACGGGGATGTCGCGCGCGCCTTTGCACGGCCCTTCAGCGTCGATGGGCGCGAGATCGTCGCTGAGATCAAGAGTGGGGTTGCCTGCTATCCGGACGACGGGCACGAGGCGAACGAGCTGGTGCAGAATGCGGAAGCCGCGCTCAAGGAGGCGAAGACCTCGGGCGAACGCTATCTGCATCACCGCATCGAGATGAATTCCGAACTCGCCCGGCGCGTCGGCCTGGAGCAACGGCTGCGCACCGCACTCGACGAAGGGCAGTTCCTGCTGCACTACCAGCCCAAGATCACGCTGCACACCGGCAGGATTGCCAGTGTGGAGGCCCTGCTGCGCTGGCAGGACCCGGAGAATGGGCTGACCTCGCCCGCGGTGTTCCTGCCGCTGCTCGAATCCGCCGGCCTGATGGCGGCGACCGGGGCCTGGGTGCTCAGGCAGGCGGCATCCGACTGTCGCGCCTGGCGCTGCAAGGGCCTGCCGCCCATCAGAGTGGCCGTCAATATCTCTCCTCCGGAGCTGCGACAACGCAATATTGCGGGGGAGATTCTCGAGGCCATCGGCGATCTCGCCGGCGATCCGGCCTGGGGGATCGACATCGAGATCACCGAGGGTGCGCTCTCCGGCGACTCCTCATCGTGCGTGCACGCGCTCAGGCTGCTGCGCGCCGCAGGCATCCGCATTGCAATCGACGACTTCGGTACGGGCTTCTCCTCGCTCGGCCGCCTGTCCGAGCTGCCGATTGACACTCTCAAGATCGACCGGGTGTTCACCGGCCGCCTGCCCTTGGACCGCAGGAGCTGCACGCTGGTCTCGACCATCATCGGGTTGGCGCATGCGTTCGACATGACGACCGTCGCGGAAGGCGTCGAGACTCAGGTGCAGTTGGATTACCTGGTGCGCGAAGGTTGCGATGAATCCCAGGGCTACCTGCACAGCCGACCGCTGCCGAGAGCGGAACTGGAGAACTGGCTTGTCGGTGTTGGCAGCGCCGCAACGGGCGGGAGCGATCTCAGAAGCGCACGTGCCTGAGGCCGGGATGTGCGCGCGATGCGCATCAGCGCTCATGGCGGTCTCCGCACCTCCCGGCCGCCAAAATGGATCAGCAGGCCGATCAGCGCCATCGCCCACACGATCACCGGACTCGAAGGCAAGTCGAACGCGGCCGACAGCACCAGCCCGATGACGTAGCTTGCGAATGACAGCGCATAACCCAGCGCGAGTTGGCGGCGGACTGGATGTCTGTAGGTCGCGACCGCGGGCACGATGAGACTCGTGAACACGAGGTATACCCCGACGAGCTGCACGGAGATCGTCACCATCAGCGCGAACAGGACATAAAATCCGACTCGGCCCAGTTGCTGACGCCAGCGGAACCACGCGATCACAAAGATGCCGGTGAGTATCGCTGCGTGGACGAGCTGCTGCGGCGTGACCCAGAGGATCTGGCCGGCCAGCAGATCCTTCAGATCCTCGCCGCCGTGTGGATCGTTTGCAAGGATCAGAATCTGCGCGGTTGAGGCGAGCACGAACAGCACACCGATCAACGCTTCCTGGACCTCGGGTCGCCTGCGCTCCGACCAGGTCAGCAGTAACGCGCCGGCCAGGGCGGCGGCCGCGGCCGCGACCTGGGTGGTCCAGCCGGTCGCGCCGAGGCCCAGGCTGTGAGCGGCAATCACGCCCACCCCTGCCACCTGCGCGATGGCAAGGTCGATGAACACGATGCCACGCGAAAGCACCTGCTGTCCGAGCGGCACATGGGACAACACGACGATAAAACCGGCGATCAGCGCCGGCCACAGAATGCTCAAGTCCGCTTGCAGGGTGTTCACTTGAGCGCCGCCAGCAGTCGATTGATCGTGTCATCAAACAGACCGAAAAGATCTTTAGCCTCCGGCGTGCCTCCTACCGAGTAAGGCAACAGCACGACCGGCGCATGAATGCGCTCCGCGAGCCACTCGGCAGCCCTCGGGTCGTTGTACGCGTTGCGCAAGATCATCTTCGGCGGCGTCGCGGCGAGCTTGGTGACGAGCTCGGCGAGGTATCCGGCGCTCGGAGGCACGCCCGGCTTCGGCTCGATGGAGGCGAGCTCCTTCATGCCGAGCCAGTTGCACAGGTAAACCTGATCGCGGTGAATCACGACGACGCCCACGCCCTTGAGCGGCGCGGCCCTTGCCTCCCACCCCTCGCTGGCCTGCTGCCATCGCTTGTTGAAATCTCCGCCGCGCGCCGCGTAGTAGGCAGCGTTGGCGGAATCTATCAACACGAGTCGTGCCGCGAGCGCCTTCGCGATGACCGCGATGTTGCGCGGATTGAGGGTCACGTGCGGATTGCCCAGCGGATGGATGTCGCCCATGGAGCGGTCCACTGCCGACGGAACCTCGAGCAGTTGAACGAGCGGCGCGGCCTCGAAGTAGCCCGGGCTGCCCGGTTGGATCTTCACGTTGCCGGAGTCCTGCAGCAACACCGGCATCCAGCCGATTTCGAGATCGGCGCCGGTGGCCACGACCAGATCCGCCGTACGTGCCCGAGCCACGAGACTGGGCTTCGCGTCGACGCGATGAACGTCCTGGAACGCGCTGGTGGCCGTGTAGACGTTGACCTTGTCGCCACCCAGCTCCGTGACGAGCGCGGCCCAGTCCGGTGTGGTTGCCAGCACCTTGAGTGCCGCCTGCGCCGGCAGAGCGCCGACGCACAGCGACACAGTGGCGAGCGCGAGCAGACTGCGAATGTGCTTGCACATGGGCGAGAGTCCTAGAATTTATGGGCGCCGTGCGCGCCCATTGCCAAGATGTACTGGAGCAGCAGCTGCCGATCGCGCTCGGTTGCGCGGGCGTCGTCCCAGGCGTACTGCGCCCGAAGCCGCGAGAACTCGCTCGGGCTCCAATCGACCATGATCGTCGTGCGCTCGGGCGATGCAGACGCCAGCGACGGGAATGCTGCGAGAGGCAGGAGGCCCAGCTGCACGAGCCCGATGCTCGGTGTCCCCGATTGCATCGAATCGTAGCGCAGTCCTGCGCGCCAGCGCTGCATGAACTCATACACGGCCTGTAGATACCAGCCCGCCTGCGAGCTGTGGTAGTCACCCGCGAAGTTGCGCCCCGTGACGTCGAACGCCAGCTGTCCGCTCTCCGTGCGGTGCAGGTACTCGCCCTGCAGCTTGAATTGATGGTAGGTCGGATCACCGTGCGGCGCCCATTTCAGCGTGCCGTCGGCGAGCCAGGTGCGCGACGTGCCGGTGAATGCGTTGGTGACCGGCGTTCCAAGCTGATCCACGTCGTCATAGGCTCGATCAGTGGAACGGGCATCGAGCCAGGACACGCCCAGCCGCCAGCTGGTGGAATCGCCCACATCGCCCCCCAGATGCGCGAACAGCGCGTCGCTCGCCAACGAGTTCGAGTTGCGCTGAGTGCCGGGGAAGCTGCGGCCGCTGCCGGCCTCCGCGCCGAGCTCGATGAAGTAATCCGTCGGCGCGACCCACCGGATCTGCGCACCGTCCTGCGCGAGCTGGCCGCCAAGAAACACCTGGTACACCAGCGGTTGATCCGCGAAGTCCCAGTTGTGCGAGTGGATCTCGTTCAGGTAGCCGGTAGCGGAGAAGAACCGCCCTCCTTTGATCGTCAAGCCGTTGTTGAGGGCAATCGTCTTGAAGTATGCCTCCTCGATGTCGATGCTGTTGCCGCCCTGGATCGCCGCCGTGACGTTCCCAAAGAAGTACGGATCGACGTTGGAG
>VBNP01000085.1 GCA_005877965.1 Gammaproteobacteria bacterium
TCAGCGAGGGCAAGGCCGACGGCGCACTCGCCGATCGCGTGGTCGCCTACGACGCCGGCTGGGCGATAACGCTGCATGCCCCCTACCTCGACCACATCGGCTCAGGCTCCCGCGATCTGTTCCAGCTGCACACGCTGCAGCCTCATGAAAGCCGCACGTTCACCGGGTGGCTGCAGGTGGGGTCGAGCGGGGATCTCGCTCCCGTGGTGGGGGCGGAGATCGAGCGCCGGCAGCTGCCCTCGGGCACGGTGCGGGGTGCGGTCGGCACCCGCGATGGCAGAGCGCTGCGACAACCGGTCGTCGTCGCAGAACGGGACGGCAAGCCGTACGCCTGGGTAGTGGGGCGCGAGGGCGCCTATCGCCTGAGGCTCCCGGCGGGCGAGTATGCGCTGTACGCCACGGGCCGGAACTACTCGCGCAGCAACGCGACATCGGTCAACGTGCGCGCCGGCACCGGGCAGGTGCGCGATTTCCACGACCTGGAGAGTCCCGGCCGCCTTGCCCTCTCGGTCGCCGATGCCCGCAACGGCACGGCGCTCGACGCGCGCATCGTCATCACCGAGGGCCAGAAGCCTGTGGTCGAGTTTCTCGGCGCCAAGACTTTCTTCACTCAACTCGAGCGCAAGGGGCACGCGGACCTGCCCATCGCGCCCGGCCGCTATCTTTTCACGGTGTCATCGGGCGGTGGCTTCCTGGCCGCGGACACACAGGTGCGGCTCACGGTTGCCGCCGGCCCGGCCCGGCAACACAGCGTCGCCATCACGCCGCTGTTCGATCCGCCGTCGCGCGGCTGGTACTCCGCCGATCTGCACCATCACGCGGATCAGGCGGAGGCGGTGACACCACCGGCGGATCTGGCGCGCTCGCAGTTGGCGGCGGGACTCGATCTTCTGTTCGTCAGCGATCACGATTCGACCGTGAACCTCGCGGTGTTGCAGCAGATTGCCAGCGCGCGAGGCGTGCCGTTCATCCCGGGGATCGAGCTGTCGCCGTCCTGGGGTCACTTCAATGCGTATCCGCTGACTCCCGGTGCGCGGCTGGCGATCGACACCGGCACGGCCACCATCGACATGATCCTGAATGAGGCGCGACGCGCTGGAGCTGCGGTCGTGCAGGTCAATCACCCATTCAATCCCTACGGTTACTTCGCCAGCCTCAAGGCCGGCGTGGCACCCGGCGGCTTCAATCCGGGGTTTGATCTGATCGAAATCAACTCATCGGTCCCCAATGATGACGGTAAGGTGCTGGCGAAGCTGTGGGAATTCTGGAATGCCGGCCGGCGCTACTACATCGCTGCGGGGAGTGACACCCACGATGTCTGGAACGATCGGTCCGGGCGCGTACGCACCTTCGCGCACCTCGACGCACAGGTGAGCGCCCCGGCCTTTGCGGAGGCATTGAAGGCGGGCCGCGCGTACGTAAGCTACGGCCCGCTCGTCTTCCCGTCGGTGATGTTCGGCACGCAGATGCAGGTCGTGAGCGGTGAGTCCTTCACTCTGGCCTTCGACCTGGCGTCCGTTGCCGGCGTCGGCAAGGCCGAACTGATCGGCGGCGGCAACGTCGAGGACAGCCGCTCATTTCCCGGCGCACCGCTCAAGACTCACGTCGACTTCACGCTCACGACCAACCACCCCGGCTGGTATGCGCTCGAGGTCGAGGATCAGCGCGGCCGCAAGGCCTACACCGATCCGGTGTGGGTAACGATCGCGCCCCCGCGGCAGTAGTCATGACGGGTGCGCCGCAGCGGTCGCTGCGCTACGGGCAGCTCAGAATCATAGTGCTGCTGTTCGGGGGCTATGCGGCCTGTTACTACTGCCGGGCGGATCTGTCCGTGGCCACGCCCCTGCTGGTCGAGGAGCTGGGCAGGCAAGGGATCAGTCACAGCGAGGCGCTCGTGCGCATCGGCTCGATCAGTTCCCTCGGCGTGCTCGCCTACGCGCTCGGCAAACTGTTTCTCACCGGCCTGGGGGACTACTGGGGCGGGCGGCGCAACTTCCTCATTGGCGTCGGCGGCGCCGCCGTGTTCACGCTGTTGTTCGCCACCGGCGGCACAGTCCCCGTGTTCACTCTCGCCTGGCTCGGAAACCGCCTGACGCAGTCGCTCGGCTGGGCCGGCCTCATCAAGGTTTCCTCCAGGTGGTTCGACTATTCCTCCTACGGCTCGATCATCGGCATTCTCAGCATCAGCTACCTGATCGGAGATGCCGCGGCGCGCCAGCAGATGGGGATGCTGATCGAGCGCGGCTACGGCTGGCGCGCGCTGTTCGTGTTCGCCGCGATCGCGGCCGGAATCATGTTGATCGCCTGCCTGCTGTGGTTGCGCGAGTCGCGCACCGAGCTCGGACACACGCAAGCGCAGCCGAACCCGCTCAACTTGTTTGCCGCGACACAGTCGCGGCCCGCAAGTGTCGGCGCGCTGCTGCTGCCGCTGCTGCGCAGCCGGGCGTTTCTGCTGGTTTGTCTGCTGTCGTTCACCTGCACGATCATCCGCGAAACCTTCAATACCTGGACACCGCTCTACCTGCGCGATCACCTCGGATACAGCATGAGTCACTCCGCCAGCATGAGCGCGATCTTCCCGGGAGTGGGCGCGGCCTCGGTGCTGCTGGCGGGTTGGCTCAGCGACCGTCTCGGCCTGAACGGCCGCTCGCTGCTGCTGTTCCTCGGCCTCACAGGCACGGCCGGGGCGCTGCTGGTGCTCATGTCCGTGCGCTCCGGCCCCTCCGGCGCCCTCCTGGCGGTGGTGGTGATCGGGGTCGTCGCATTCTGCCTGCTGGGGCCGTACTCTTATCTGGGCGGCGCCTTTGCGCTCGACTTCGGCGGCAGGCAGGCGAGTGCCGCCGCCTCCGGAATCATCGACGGCATCGGGTACCTGGGTGGTGTGCTGGCGGGGGACACCGTGGCGCGGCTCTCGGTCGCATTCGGCTGGGAAGGCGTGTTCGTGATCCTGGCGACGGTCAGCGCGGTGGCCGCGGTGTGCGCCGGCGGTTTACACGTTCTGAACACCAGGGCAGCGGCCGGGAGGACCCATGACTAGCTGCGCCGCGTTCAAGCGTCTGGTCGCAGCACCGGAGTGCCTCACCATCGAATGGCAGGACGGTCGGACGAGTGAGTTCGCGAGCCTGTGGCTGCGCGACAATATGTGTGAGGACCGCGACCCTCACAGCGGCCAGCGCCTCGTCGATATCACCGATCTGCCGGAAAAACCGCGGATTCGCTCAGCCGCGGCCGCACAGGGCGTCGTGCGCATCGATTGGGAAGAGGAATCGCAGAGCGCGTGTTTTGAGCTCGACTGGCTGGCGGCCCATGCCTTCGGCGGCGGTGAGCGCCGGCCCGAACTGGCGCACCGGGTGTGGCTCGGGGGCGCCGGGCTGCTCGCCACCCGGGACTTCGCCTGGGTGAGCCTCGCCGAGGCGCGCGAAGACCCGCGGGCACGCCTCACCTGGTTGACGCGGCTGCTGCAGGATGGCCTGGCCTTCCTGAGTGGCGTGCCGGCGCAGGAGACGGCGCTGCTCGAGGCGATACCTGTGGTCGGGCGCGTGCTCGAGACCAACTACGGGCTCACGTTCGAAGTTCGCTCGGTGCCGCAACCCGAGAACCTCGCCTATTCCGATCTCGGGCTCGGCCTGCACACCGACAACCCCTATCGTGATCCGGTGCCGGGTTTCCAGGCGTTACACGCCCTGACTCCCAGCAGCGAAGGCGGCGAGAGCCTGTTCGCCGACGGCTTCGCCCTGGCTGAGCACCTGCGGTCCACGGCGCCGGACGCGTTCGCGCAGCTGACGAGCACTGCGGTGCCTTTCCACTATCACTCCGGGGACGCGGATCTGTATGCGGAGCGACCGCTGATTCAACTGTCGGTGCGCGGCGAGGTCACGGCGGTGCACTACAACAACCGTTCCATCGCACCCGTGGCTGCCGCCGCTCGCGAGACCGCAGCGTTCTACGCCGCCTACCGGCGCTTCGCCGCCTTGCTGCGCGATACGCAGTTTCAGTTGGCCACGAGGCTCGGCGCGGGAACCGTGGTCGTGTTTGATAACCAGCGGATTCTGCACGGCCGCACCGCCTTCTCGTCCGCCCGGCAGCCGCGCCATCTGCGCGGCTGCTACCTGGCACGCGACAGCGTCTACAGCGAGACCGCGCTGCTGCGCCGCCGGCTCGCCGCCGCGCAGATACGCGCGTGAGCGTCGCCGAGGAGATCCTCGCGATCTACGCGGCGCGCGGCGCCGGCGCGTACTTCGGCGAGCGCGTGTCGATGACCGAGCACGCCCTGCAGACCGCGTACTTCGCACGGCAGGCCGGCGCGCCCGAGTCGCTGGTGCTCGCCGCGCTGTTGCACGACATCGGACACCTGCTCGCGCAGATCCCCGACGACCTCGCCGACTGGACCGCGGACGCGCACCACGAAGCAAGCGGCGCCCGCTGGCTCGCGCAGCGCTTTCAGCCCGGGATCTGCGAACCGGTGCGCCTGCACGTTGCGGCCAAGCGTTACCTGTGCGCAACCGATGCGCAGTACCTTGCGAGACTGAGTCCGGCCTCGGTGCACACCCTGAAGCTGCAGGGAGGCCCGATGTCGGCGCACGAGGTGGCGCAGTTCGAGAGCGAGCGCTACTTCACCGAAGCGGTGCGCGTGCGGCGCTGGGACGATGCCGGCAAGGTCGCCGGGCTGAAGACTCCGCAGCTCGCCGAGTACCGCACCTTGATCGCCGGCTCAGTGGAGCCCGCCCGCTGACACCGGGCGCCCGATCGCACGCGCCGTGTTCTAACGCGCCGAGACGCCCTCGTGTGGGCGGACCTGCGACTCGGCCTGCCGGCGCTTCCACTCCTCGATTTCGAGCCGGTGCGCCTGGTCGTGTTGCAGCAGCAGCGCGGGCAGCTCGCACAACGTCACGATACCGACGCCTTCCTGGGTTCCACTGCGCCCCCACGCCTCTCCCGGCAGGGACTGGAGCGTGGCAAGATTCGCCTTGCGAGCGACGGCAAACGCCTCGAGTCCTTCGCGCAGGGACAGTGAACGGTAGTGGCGTTCGCGCGCGATCCGCGCACCGTCGAAGTCGTGCAGCCGCGGAGCCTGTTCGTCCCGCAGGCGGCGGATGCGTACACCAAAGCCCTCACGCTCGAGATCCGCGAGGTGCCACACCTGCTCCACCGGTGAAAAGGCCCCGCCGGGCCCGGGCAGCCGCGCGTCTTCCGCGGTCAGTGAATCGAACTGCTCATAAAGATAGTCGGGCATCGCGGACAGCGAGCGCATGAGTTCCTCGCGCTCACCTGCATTGAACTTCACGTACTGCACCCGTGGGGTCCCGGAACTGCGAATGCCCGAAATGTATCATCATTGGGCGTGCTGCGCCCCGCCACGCCCGCCGGGCTGATCGCTCAGCGCTCCGCGAACGATCGCGCGCCAGTTGATGATGGCATTCCACAGCATGCGCTGATCGCCGCGATTGAGGTCGCGATGCAGCGGATTGAAGTTGAACGCGATGACGTGACCCGAACCCGAGCGCAGATCCAGGATGGCGGGACGTCCGATGAGGCCTTCTCCTCCCCACGCCTGACCGCTCACGACCAGCGGCGCGCCTTCCCGATCGCCCCACTCCAGCACCACGCCGCTGGGATCGAACGGGCCATCGAGACAGGTCGTGCAGTACGCCATGCGCAACCAGCGGCGCGGAATGGAATAGACCGGAAAGTTCTGGCGGAACACATGGGTGCGCGCGGAATAGCCGTACGCGACCGGGTGATCGGGTCGCGCAAATGACACGCGCAGATGCGCACCGGGTGTTCGGGTCGCAGCCGACTGTGACGCCGCTGCGGCCGCGCCCCCGCCTCCCTGCGTGCTGCGCGGCACCCCTCCGGCCTCACGTCGCACGCCGCGCACCATGCCGCCCTCCAGCGGCAGCATGGAGCCGCTGCCGAGCGTGATCAGCAGTCCCCCCGCATCGACGAAGTCCTGCAGCTCGGCGAGTCCGCTCCAGCCAATGCCCCCCGTGATATCGTCGGACTCGGCCGGCGTGCCGAAACTCGGAGTGCTGCTCGTCTTCTTGAACGGCATCGGGCCCCACGCCCTGGGGATCCCCTGAATCTGCTCGGCGAGCTCCAGATCGACGTGGCCGTAAAGCAGCACGTCGTACCTGTCGCGCAGCCTGCCGGCGCGGATGTCCTCGTCCCGAACGTAGACATAAGGTATGTGCCGCTGATCGAGCGAGTAGCGCGCCCAGCCGATCGTGTCGGTATCCGCCCACGGCACCCACAGTCCGAGGCGAGGCACCGGCGCCGCGTGGCTCGCCACCTCCGGAGCCGAGGCGGTGCTGGTGAACTCGAGTCCCAGCTTCGCCGCCGCCTCGTGCAGCACCGCGCCCAGGCCTGCCTGGGGTGCGAGGATCCAGGACCCGGGCGGGTAATCGGCGCCATTCAGGCTGAACGCCCGCTCGGCGATCGAGATCCGGTATCGCGCCAGCTGATAGCGCGCCTCGAGCAACCCCTCCTGTCCGGTGTCTTTCAGCAGGTACACCGGCCCGCTGCCCGACACCGCACCTTGCGGATGAGGCGCTGCGCCGAGCGCCGTGAGGTTTGCCGCGCGCACCCGCGGATCCGCCGTCGGGATCGCCGCCAGATGGTAGTGGGCCGGCAACTCCCAGGACACGTCATCGTACGGCTCGCCTGCGTCCCTGGGATAATCCTGCGCAGCCAGCAGATCCACCGCGTAGTTGCGGTAGGGTTGATCGAGCCGCACGACATAGGTGCCCGCGGGGAACGTGCCCTCCCGCAGCGTCAGGTCCGCCGCGGCGCGCTGCACCTCGATCCCCTGCGCGAGCAGCCGTGCGACCAGTTGTGCGACGCGGACCGGATCGCCCTGCCCGTCGGGAATGAGGAACGCATAGGGCGGCTGCTCGAGCCCCTTGCGCCACGAATGCAGGGCCTTGAGATAGAAATTCCTCAGCAGACTCTTCGACTGCCGCGCGGTCTCATCCAGCGCCGCCAGCATCGCGGTCTCGTTGTAGTTGACGTTGTCGCGCGCCGACCAGGTGAAGGTCTTCGGCGGCGGCGGCGGCCAGGGCCGATACCACTCGACCGTACTGCCCTCGCCGGGCTGTTCGGGAATGAGCGTTTCGGCGGTGCCGTTGCCGAAGGTCTCGTAGCCGCGGCCGTCCGAGTTGTGGTTGGTCGCGATCGCATCCAGGTACAGATGCGCGAAGTCATCGCCGAAGTTCCAGGTCCACACACCCGGCATCCCGAGTGCGGTCAGCGCCTGAACTTCGTGGAAGCTGAGCTCGAGGCGTTCGGCGTAAGTGAGCGGATCGACATACTGGTTGATGGGCCCGGTGCCATTCCAGGTCACGAGCAGCGCCACGCTCTCGTGCAGATCGTGGACCACCTGCGGATGCCACTCACGGAACATGCGGAACACCGCCTTGGTGGTCTCGTGAACCTGCTGGTGCGCGTCGCGGTTGATGTCGACGAACGCGTACTTCGACCAGTAGGGAGGCGCCTGTCGCGGCAGGCTCGCCAGATCCGTCCTGCCCTTGAGAAAGCGGTAGAACCACTCGACCTGCTTGTCGCGCCCGTCGGGATTTGAGACGGGGTTGATCAGCACCACCAGATTCTCGCGTATGCGCCGGATCATCGTCTGCTCCGATACCGCGAGCCGATAGGCCAACTCCAGCACCGACTCCGTGGATCCGGTTTCATCAGAGTGAAGCGCGGCGTTGAAATAGTAGATCGGACGGGCGCTCGCCACGATACGCTCGGCGGCGGCGGCGTCCGTCGTGCGCGGATCCGCCAGCGCGGCAGTCGCGGCTCTGAGCCGCTCCAGCTCCTGGATGCCTTGTTCATCGGCGATCGCGAGCATCACGATGTCACGGCCTTCTTCCGAACGCCCGATCGTGAACAGGCGCACGCGCGCGGAAGAGCCCGCGAGCGCGCGACAGTACCCATAGGCGCTCGAGGAATTCACCAGCTCGCCCGCCGCCCCCGGGATGCGATGCCAGAAAGCCCGCGGTGACACCACGCTCGCGGAGGCCGGCAGATAGGCGACCCAGGGCGAGAGGAAGCGGGCCTCGGTGGTCGCCTGCGCGATCTCCTCGACCGAGCCGGGCTCGGGTGTATCCGGAGCGCTCGACTGCGCCCACAACATGCGCGGGGCGAGCGCAATCAGGCTCAGCAGCAGGAGTGGTTTGTCGAGCATGAGCCGTCCCCCGCGAGACCACGTCGGCCTGTTCGAGGTATCAAGTATAACTTATTGAACATTCGCTCAACTATGGGCAGACTCCGGCGCATGGCTCGCAACCCGCGCTATGACATCCTGTTCGAGCCGGTAAAGATCGGACCAGTCACCGCCCGCAACCGCTTCTACGCGGTTCCGCATGCCGCCGGCATGACCAACTCGATGCCGCACATGCGCGCGAAGTTTCGCGAGACCAAGGCCGAAGGCGGATGGGGCGTGG
>VBNP01000274.1 GCA_005877965.1 Gammaproteobacteria bacterium
GAGCAGGCGCAGGCCATGCCGGTCGACGCCCGCTCCGACGTCTACTCCGTCGGCGTCGTCCTCTACGAGATGCTGACCGCCACCGTGCCCTTCAAGGCCGACACCGCGGTGGCGATCGCCTACAAGCACGTCCGGGAGGCCCCCAGGCCGCCGAGCGCGCTCGTTGCCGAGATCCCCTCGGAGCTCGACGCCGTCGTGCTGAAGGCGTTGGCAAAGAACCCCGACAACCGGTACCAGTCGGCGGACGAGATGCGCCTGGACCTGGAGCGCCTGCTGGCGGGCCAGGCGGTGGAAGCCACGCCCGTGCTCCCGACGGACCAGACCGTCGCCATGGTCGCACCCGGCCCGACGAGGGATGCGACCACGGTGATGGCCCCCGTCGCCCCGGACCCGGGAGTGCCGGCCCCGCGTCGGGGCCTCGCGCTCGGGCTGATCATCGTCATGATCTCGTCGGTGGCGGTCCCCAAGGTCGTCGGCCTTCCCGTGGACCAGGCGCTGGCCTTCCTCAACCAGAACAAGCTGAAGGGGGTCACCGCGACCGCCTTCTCCGACACCGTCCCGGTGAACCAGGTCATCAGCCAGAGCCCGACGGACGGCCAGAAGGTGAAGCCGAACTCGTCGGTGTTCGTGACCGTGAGCAACGGCGCCCAGACGGGCCCGGTCCCCGATGTCTCCGGCAAGTCGCTCGACGACGCCAAGGCGGCAATCACAGCCGCGGGCTTCAAGGTGGGCAGCGTCTCCCAGGAGTTCTCCGGGACGACGCCGCAGGGGCAGGTGACCCGCACCGATCCGCCGGCCAACCAGACGGCGCAACGGGGGCAGACCATCAACATCTTCCAGAGCGGCGGCAAGCAGCCGGCGACGCTGACGAACGTCACCGGCTTCGACCAGGCGCACGCAACGCAGGTGCTCAAGGACGAGGGCTTCAACCCGGTCGCGTCGGCGGGCACCTGTGACGCCACGAAGGCGCCGGGGACGGTCCTCTCCCAGGACCCCAGCGGCGGCCAGGTGCCGTCAGGCTCGAACGTCAACATCACGGTCAACCCGGCGAAGCAGGTCCCCGACGTGACGAAGCTCCAGCAGGCCGACGCCATTGCAGCCCTGCAGCAGGCCGGCTTCAGCAACGTGAAGACGCAGACCCAGGCCCAGCTCCTCGGGATCCCGGGCCAGGTCGTCGACCAGTCGCCGAAGGGCGGCACGACCGCCTGCCCGGGCGACACGGTGGTCCTGTCGGTGGCGCAGGGTCTCGGCGGCTCCCCCTCGCCCTCCACGTCCACGACGCCGTTCACACTCCCGTCATCCTCGAGACCCCCGACGTCGCCGAGCGGCACCGTCACGCCCTGATCCGGCGAGCCCGGCGAGGTGAGGTCGAGAACGCGCGTCGACGCGCGATCTCCGCCTACCTTCGGGCGGCGGCCCCCGTTTCGGCCAGGAAGTTGAGGATCATCCCCATGCCGGTGGCCGTGAGGCAGGACTCGGGGTGGAACTGGACCCCCTCCACGGCCGCCTCCCGGTGCCGGACCCCCATGATCACACCGTCCGAGGTGCGCGCCGTGACCTCGAGCCCGGCCGGCAGGTTCTCGGGCGAGATGACGAGGGAGTGGTAGCGGGTCGCTCGGCAGGCCGGCGAACACGCCGGTCCCCTCGTGGAACACCTCCGAGGTCTTGCCGTGCATCACCCGGCCCGCACGCACCACCGAGCCGCCGAAGGCGATGCCGATCGCCTGGTGGCCGAGACACACGCCGAGGACCGGGACCCGGCCCGCGAACCGGCGGATGGCGGCGACCGAGCATCCGGCGTCCTCCGGGCGACCCGGGCCGGGCGAGACGACGACCGCATCGGGTCCGACCGATTCGAGCTCCTCCAGCGAGACGTCGTTGCGCAGCACCACCGGTTCCGCTCCCGAGGCCCCGAGGTACTGGGCGAGGTTGTAGACGAAGGAGTCGAAGTTGTCGATCAGCAGCACCCGGGCGCGGTTCATGCCGGTGCCGGCTTCGCCTGGGGGTTGTAGAGCTCCGCGACCACGACGAGGCGCTGCGCCGCCGAATAGCGGGGGTTGCAGGTCGTGAGGGTGAGGCGGTCGTCGGGGGTGTTCGAAATCACCTCCACGGCGGTGGGCGCGACTACGTTCGTCTGCGACACCAGGTAGATGTCCTTGGTCCCATCGGGCTTGGTGAGCGTGATGGGGTCGCCGACGGTCAGCTCGTTCAGGTTGTAGAAGGGATGCAGGTAGGTGGTCCGGTGGCCCGAGATGACCACGTTGCCCGGCCCCCCCGGCAACGGGGTGCCGGGGTAGTGCCCGGGCCCGAGCTTGAGGTCATCGAGGCTCACGCCCTCGACGACCACCATGCTCAGACTGACCTTCGGGATCTCCAGGAGGGCGATGCCGCTGCCCAGGTTGGGCTTGGCGGCCTGGGCCGGCGTCGTGGTGAGGGTGGCCCCGAGCACCGTCCGTGGCATCGCCTGGGCCTGGCGCACCCCGGCGAAGAACTTCTGCTTCAGCGCGCTCTGGTGGTGGCTGGTGATGAAGCCCGTGCCCCAGAGCTGGTAGGCCAGGAAGAGCAGGATCAGCGTCCCCGTGGCGATCAAGGCCCGGCCCGTCCAGCGCAGCACCCTGCCGCTGCGCTGCTGCGCGCTGACCGATTTTTCACCCGGCGCCTTGAGGGGCGCCTCGGCGCTGCTCATTGGGACAGCGTAGCTCAGGGCCGGCCGGTCACGGTCCGCGGCGCTTTTTACCCGGCGCCTTGAGGGCCGCCTCGGGCCGGTACAATGCTTGCATGCCGGTCTCGAAATCGAAGCGTCGCCGGTACCAACCGCCGCCCAGGCCGAAGCACCCGCCCTCGCCGGTGTGGGTGCCGGTTCTTTTTTTCTCCCTCCTCGCCCTGGGGGTCGTGGTGATCCTCGCCCGCTACATCCTGTCGGGGTCGGTGAGCTTCTTCGACAAGGACTACATGATCTGGATCGGGCTGGTCCTCATCGCCATCGCCTTCGGGGTGGCGACGCAGTGGCACTGACCCAGCGGTCGTGAGTTAGTCGTCGGTCTCCGCGGGGCGCCGCACGAGGGTCATCGTCTCTCCGCAGTGCTTCGGCGCCCGCTCCTTCGC
>VBNP01000086.1 GCA_005877965.1 Gammaproteobacteria bacterium
CCCGCGGGCCGCGCATCGCAGTGCGGCGACAGCACCTGGCGCACGCCGGCCAGGAGGCCGGTGGCGGGATCGATCGTAACAGGTGCGGTCGGCGGGGCGGTTTGCATCGCAAGCGGTCCGGACGCGCCGGGCCTCAAGGGCTCCGCGCCGCCGGGATTCTGCCACAATCAACGCCATGACTTCCGCCAACGCACCGTATGCCGCGCGCGACCTCGCTCACGTGTGGCACCCGTGCACCCAGATGAAGGATCACGAGCAGCTGCCCCCGATACCGATCCGCTGCGGGCGGGGCGCGTGGCTCGAGGACTACTCGGGCCGGCGTTATCTCGATGCCATCAGCTCCTGGTGGGTGAATCTGTTCGGTCACGCCAATGCCCGCATCAACGCCGCGGTGCGCGCGCAGCTGGAGGAGCTCGAGCAGGTGATGCTCGCCGGCTTCACGCACGAGCCGGTGATCGCGCTCTCGGAGGCGCTGAGCGCGATCGCGCCCGCGGGACTCACCCGCTGCTTCTACGCCGACAACGGCTCCTCGGCCGTCGAGGTGGCGGTGAAAATGAGCTTCCACTACTGGCGCAACGTGGGGCGCAGCGCGAAGCGCCGCTTCCTCACCCTGTCGAACAGCTATCACGGCGAGACGCTCGGAGCGCTCGCCGTCGGCAACGTCGATCTCTACAAGAAGATCTACCGCCCGCTGCTCATGGATGTCATCACCGTGCCCTCGCCGGACTGCTACGCGCGCCCCCCCGGCGAGAGCTGGGCGCAGCACTCGCGGCGCAAGTTCGCGCACATGGAGGCCGCGCTCGCGGAGCATGCGCACGAGGCCTGTGCGGTGATCGTGGAGCCGCTGGTGCAGTGTGCCGGCGGCATGCGCATGTACGATCCGGTGTATCTCACGCTGCTGCGCGAGGCCTGCGACCGTCACCAGGTGCATCTCATCGCCGATGAGATCGCGGTCGGCTTCGGGCGCACCGGCACCCTGTTCGCCTGCGAGCAGGCCGGCATCCGCCCTGACTTCATGTGCCTGTCCAAGGGGCTCACCGGCGGCTATCTGCCGCTGTCGACGGTGATGACGACGGACGGGGTGTACGCGGCGTTCTACGACGAGTACGTCAGGCTCAACGCCTTCCTCCACTCGCACAGTTTCACCGGCAACCCGCTGGCGTGCGCGGCGGCGCGCGCCAGTCTCGCCATCTTCCGCGAGGACCGGGTGCTCGAGGGCAATCGGGCGCTCGCCGCGCGCATGGGCGAGCGCGCCCGCGCGCTCGAGGATCACCCGCACGTGGCCGAGGTGCGCCAGCGGGGCATGATCGTGGCGATCGAGCTCACCGCGAACAAGGCCAGCCGCGAGCCGTACCCTTGGGCTGAGCGTCGCGGCCTGAGGATCCACCGGCACGCTCTCAGCCGCGGCGTGCTGCTGCGGCCCATCGACGACGTCGTGTACTTCATGCCGCCTTACGTGATCACGCCCGAGGAGATCGATCTGATGGTCGAGGTGGCGCGCGAAGGCATCGAGCGGGCGACATGCGACTGAGCCGTGTGTATGTGGACGCGCCGCTGGTCGCCGGCACCCGCGTCACTCTGGAGGGCGGCGTCGCGAGCCACGTCACGCGCGTGCTGCGCCTGCGGGTCGGTGAGGCGCTCACCGTGTTCAATGGCTCGGGCGGGGAGTACGCGGCCCGCATCGAGCAGGCGCACGGCGGCAGGGTCGCGGTCGCGATCGGCGAGGCTCGCGCGATCGAGCGCGAGTCGCCCCTCACGCTCACCCTCGCGCAGGGTGTGTCGCGCGGGGAGCGCATGGACCTGGTGGTGCAGAAGGCGACCGAGCTCGGTATGTCCGCGCTCGTGCCGGTGCTGACCGAGCGCAGCGTCGTGCGCCTTGCCGCACAGCAGGCCGACCGCAGACTCAATCACTGGCGCGCCATCGCCATCGCCGCCTGCGAGCAGAGCGGACGCAACCGCCTGCCCTCGATCGCGCCACCCGTACCGCTGAACGACCTGCTGCGCAGCGCCAGCGACGGCAGCACCCGCCTGCTCCTGTCCCCCGGGGCCACTGCAACACTCGCGGACGTGCCGCGCCTGGTGACCGCGATCACGGTGCTCATCGGGCCGGAGGGGGGGCTCGCGGAGGCGGAGCAGCAAGCCGCCGTGGCCGCCGGTTTCACGCCGGTGCGCCTGGGTCCGCGGGTGCTGCGCACCGAGACCGCAGCGCTCGCCGCGCTCACTCTGCTGCAGCGGGAGTTCGGAGACCTCTAGGCGCCGATGCTGGTCTCTTCCGCGATCATCTCTTCCAGGCGCTCGAGGTCCGGGACCAGCGGCGTCTCGTTGACCATGCGGATCTGGCAGATGATCGGTGTGCGCTCGGGGAACACGCGCGAGTTGTCGGGGCGCACGACATCCGAGCTCACGCGCACCAGTTGCGGGAAGCCCTGGCTGACGAGCGCGAAGTTGCCGCCTTCCACGCGCGTGCCGAGCGCGTGCAGGATCACGATGCGCGTGCGGCCGCTGGCCGGCGGAATCATCTGGCCGCAGGCGCCTTCGAAGGACACCAGCGGCACCGCCTTGCCGTTCCACGGCACGGTGCCGATGTACCACGGCGGCGCCCCGGTCATCTCGGAGGGCATCTGGAAGCCGATCACCTCCGCGACACAGGAGCGCGGAATGATGAGGCGCGCGTCGAGGAGCGGCACCAGCAGGCTGTAGATTTCGGTGACGCGCTCGGTCATCGGCCGCCCCCGGGTCAGTTCCCGGCGGCGCCGGCGTAGGCCCGGCCCTGCGCCGCGGCGCGCCGCCGCTCCACCAGCGGCCCGATGGCATCCAGGAGCTGCGCCTCCTGGTAGGGCTTGCCCAGATAGTCATCGACCCCGAGCTCGATGGCGCGCGCGCGGTGTTTCTCGCCCACTCGCGAGGTCACCATGATGATCGGCACGTCCTTGAGGCGTGGATCGTTGCGCACGTGCGCGGCGACTTCGTAGCCGTCCATGCGCGGCATCTCGATGTCGAGCAGGATCACGTCCGGCACGTTGTCCTGCAGCAGCGCCACCGCATCGAGGCCGTCCCTCGCGGTGAGCACCCGCATGCCGTTGCGCTCGAGCAGCCGCTGGGTCACGCGGCGCACGGTGATGGAATCGTCCACCACCATCGCAAACGTGCGCCGGTCGCCGCGCTCCTTCGGCGCCACCGGCGCCTGCACCCGCGCGCGCCACTCCGCGCGCACCAGCGCGCCGATGTCGAGGATGATGACGATGCGGCCGTCGCCCAGGATGGTCGCGCCGGATATGCCGCGGATGGCGGAGATCTGCGGACCCACGGACTTGACGACGATCTCGCGGCTGCCGACCAGCTCATCCGCCACCAGACCGGTGGAGTGCTCGCCGGCGCGCACCAGCACCACCGGAATGGTCACGTCCTGCCCCGGCAGCTCCGACGGCGGCAGTCCCACGAACGTCGCCAGGTGCTGGAAGCGGTACTTCTGTCCGCCGTAATCGAATGCGGCCGCGTCGCGCCCCAGGTGCGCACTGACAACCGCCTTGGACAGGCGCAGCACCCCCTCCACCGTGGGCAGCGGCAGCGCGTAAAACTCCTCGTCGGTGCGCACGACGAGGGCGTGGCTGATCGCGAGCGTGAGCGGCAGACGGATGGTGAACACCGTGCCCTCGCCGGCCTTGGTCTCCATGTGCAGCGCGCCGCCCAGGCGCTTGATCTCGGTGGCTACGACGTCCATGCCGACCCCGCGCCCCGCCTGCTGAGTGATCGCGCCGGCGGTGGAGAAGCCCGGCTCGAGGATCAGCTGGATCGCATCCTCGTCACCCAGGGTCTGTCCCGCACCGATCATTCCCAGGGCCTCGGCCTTCTGGCGGATCGCGCCGAGATTCATGCCGCCGCCGTCGTCGGTGAGGCGCACCATGACCTCGGCGCCTTCGCGATGCAGCTCGAGAAGAATGTGCCCGGTGTCGGGCTTGCCGCGCCGCACCCGCTCCTCGGGTGTTTCGATGCCGTGCACCACGGCGTTGCGCAGCATGTGCTCGAACGGCGGCAGCATGCGCTCGAGCACCTGCCGGTCGAGCTCGCCGGAGGCGCCCTCGACGGTGAGCTCGGCGCGCTTGCCGGTCTCGGCGGCCGCCTGGCGCACGATGCGTGCCAGACGCTGCACGTGACGCTGGAACGGCACCATGCGGGTGCGCATGAGCCCGTTCTGCAGCTCGGTGATGGTGCGCGCCTGCTGCTGCAGCAGGGTCTGCGTGTCCTTGGCGAGGCTCTCCAGGAGCTGCTGAATGCTCGCCACGTCGTTGGCCGTCTCGGCGAGCGCCCGCGAGTACTGCTGGATGGAGGAATAGCGGTCGAGCTCGAGCGGATCGAACTCGCTGCGGTTCGGGCTTTCGTCCTCGTGCTTGTGCAGGATCTGCGCCTCGGTCTCGATTTCGAGGCTGCGCAGCTGCTCCTTCAGGCGCGTCACCGTGCGCGACAGCTCACCGAGGTTGAAATCGAACGAGCCGAGCTGCTGCTCGAGGCGCGCGCGCGCAATACTCGCCTCGCCCGAGATATTCAGCATCTGATCGAGCAGATCCGCGTCCACGCGCGCCATCTCCTGGCGCTCGCCGCCGGCCACCGGCTCGCGGCCGGGCGGGACCGGCTGCGGCGCGAGCAGACCCTCCTCGGCATGCGGCTCGGGTGCGCGGTCCGGTTCGGGTAGGGGCTCGACGTACACCGCGTCGGCCTGCCCGGCCTGCACGCCGTCGTCCCGGGTCAACATGAGCTCCGCGTTCAGCTGCGCCAGCCTCGTGTCGGTCCCGGTTCCGGGCGGTTCGTCCGGTGGCGGCGCCGCTGCCGCAGGAGCGGGCAGCGCCTCGGGCGGTGTCGGGATCGGCGGCGCGGCGGTGGCCGCACCGGTGCCCGTGAGACTCTGCAGGCGCGCGATGATGGCGCGCGCAGGCGCCACGGGCCGGCCGTTGATGACCTGCTCGCGCATGCGCGCGAGCTCGTCCAGGCTCGCCTGGATCACATCGAACACCGCGACGTCGGCCGTGACGGTGCCATCGTCGACGGCCATGACGAGCGTCTCGAGCTCGTGGCTGAGGTCGCCCATGGGCGTGATGCCCGCCACGCGCGCGCCACCCTTGAGGGTGTGGAGCGGGCGCTTGAGACTGAGGCGAACCTCCGCGCTGCCGGGCTGCGAGCGCCACTCGGACAGCGCGCGCTCGGAGGCGTCGATGAGCTCGGTCGCCTCGTCGGTGAAAATGGCCGCCACTTCGGGGTCGAACTCGACCGCCTCGTCGCGCGGCTGCCCATCCTGGCTGGGCGCCCCGGGCGCGCCGATTGCGGGGTAGATACCGGTGTGCGCGCCGGCCGCGGCCATGCGCTGATCCAGTGCGCGGTCGGCGCGCTCGATCCGCTCGAGCAGCTGCCAGTGATTGACGAAGTAACCGGTCGGCTCGTCCAGGTGCGTCGCGACGGACTCCATCGCGGCCATGCAGTCCGCGAGCAGGGTGAGATCGTCGCTCCCGAGCCCCAGCCCGCTGGCGTAGGCGCGGCGCAGCCAGTGATCCAGCGGCTCCGCCAGCCGGATCCCGTGGCGGGCCTGAGCCATTTTCGAGCTGCCCGAGAGCGTGTGGCAGGCCCGATAGACGTCCTCCCCCAGCGCATGCGGCTCGGGAAGCTGGGACTCGCGCGCGAGGTAACCGCGCACCGTAGCCACATGCGCGGCGGTCTCGCGCGCGTAGATATCGCGCAGCGTGTCGTCCGGCAGCGTCGCGGGCGGGGGCCGTGCGCCCGGCGCTGCGCTCGCGGCGCGCCTGGGCGCAGGCTCGCCGGCCGTGCTCGCGCCGGCGGGGGCGCCGCCCTCGGGTTGCGGCTCGGCCGCTTCCTCCTCCCCCGGCTCGGGCGCGCCGCGCCCCGGGGCCGGGCGGCCCGCGGCGAGTGCGTGCGCGCGCGAGGCGATGGCGCTCAGCTCGGCGCGCAACGGCTCGCGGGTCTGCAGCTGCTTGATCAGCTCGGGCAAGGCGCCGACCGCCGCGCGCAGGGTCTTGAGTATCGGCGGGGAACGGACCAGCGTGTTGTCGAGCACGCGGTTGAGCAGGTTTTCGACCGCCCACGCGAACTCGCTCAGCTCGCGCGCGCCGACCATGCGGCCGCTCCCCTTGAGCGTGTGGAACGAGCGGCGCACCGTGACCAGTGAATCGCGCTCGAGCGGATTGTGATCCCAGACCGGGAAACAGTGCTGGATCCTGGTGAGCTCCTCCTGAGCTTCCTCGATGAACAGCTTCAGCAGCTCGGGGTCGGCAGGCTCGGCCGGCGCAGCTTTCGCGCTGCTCGAGGCCGCCAGCGTCGGTGCCGCGGCGCCCACCGCCGCCAGGTCCGGTCGCGGCCCGGCAGGCGGCGCCAGGCTCGGAATCTGCACGGTGCGCGCATAGGCGCCGGCTTCGAACGGCGCGACCGTGGGGACGGACGGGGTCGGCTGCTGCTCGAGCGCCTGCACACACGACTGGGCGTTGTCGAGCATGTACCAGGGGTCCGAGCGTCCCGCCTGCACCGTCTCCATGTAGTACTCGAGGCTGACGATCGCGTCCGCGAGACGGTCCACGAAGCCCGGCGGCAGCACGTGAACGCGCGGTTGCATGACGCGCCGCAACTGCGTGGTGATCGCCTCGATGACCTCCACCGCGCGCGCCTTGCCGAGCAGCAGCAGACCCGCCTTCATGCCGCGCATCAGGTCCTGCCAGCTGTCGAGGCCCGCCGCATCGAGCGTGCCACCGACGCTCTGCGTCACGGCTTCCTTGATACGCGCGAGGTTGACGATGCACTCGCGCAGCACCGCCGCCTGCACCTGCTGAAATTCGCCGTCCACGGCGGGCCGCGGCAGCCCCGTATCCCGCGGCAGGATCATGCCGACCAGCTGGCTGTCGAGCTGGTCCTCGACACCGATCAGGGTCGCGGCGATCTCGACCAGCGTGGCTTCATCGGCCTTGAGCGCGCCGTTGACGATCTTCTGCAGCCGCTCGGTCTCGCGTTGCACGTTGGCGCGCAGCTCGCCGAGGCCGAGCACCCCGAGGGTATCGCCGATCTTGCGCAGCATCTCGACCTGCGAGCTGAGCTCCTGCGGCTGGCCGGCGCCGCGGCGCACGAAAATGTCGAGGACGTCCTTGACCTTGCCGAGATCCTCGCGGATCGCCGCGGCCACCGTCCGCATGAGCTTGACGCTCGGCGCCGACAGGTTCTCGCGCTCCTGCTCGATGCTCTCGTCGACCGGCAGCAGCTCGGAGAGACGGAACGAGGCGCGCACCGCGCCCACCCGTGCGCCTGCGGATTCGGAACGCCCGATGTAATACAGCAGATTATTGAGCAGCTCGACCGGCGGTGACTGCGCATAGCGGGCCTCGCCCTGCTCGTAGAGGCGGCGGATCTCGCGATCCCCCAGGCCCAGCAGCCGTTTTATGGACTGCCCGCTTTCAAGACCTCTCTCCTGCAGCGCTTCGATCACCGCGCCGATTACCCACCACAGCTGGAACACCGGCTGGCGGGTCGCAATCTGCTCGAGCTTGCGCGCCACCGCGCCGAGAATCTCCAGGTTCTGCTCCACGCGCTCGCCGCGGATCCAGCCGATGAGGCCCACCTGGTAGCGGGCACGGAGCCGGCGCGCCCAGTGCTCGACCGTCATCGGCGCCTCGCCCGGGGCCCCCGCCTGCGGTTGCGCCTGCTGGTCGGACTTGAGGTTGAGGAGCAGCAACGTGCCTTCGGACAGGAGCGCATTGCCGCGCACGGCGCGCAGGTCGTTCAGCAGCGGCAGCAGCACCAGCGCCAGATCGCGGCCCCCGGCCAGCACCCGCTCCAGATAGCTCGGCAGCTGCACCATGGCGCGCATCAGCGCATCGAGGCTTTCGGCCTGACTCTTGCGCTCGCTGTGGGTCGCCAGCAGGTACTGCGCGACGTGCTCCATCTCCTCGGCGAGCAGCGCCGCGCCGTAGATCTCCAGCACCCGCAGCACACCCTGCACCTGGTGCAGGTCCTGTACGCAACGCTCGAGCAGCGTGGCGTTGTCGGGCTGCTCGACATAAGTCTCGAGCGCGCCGCGGGCCTCCGCCAGCGTGGCGTTCACTTCACGAGCGACGAGATCGAATGTCTGGGAGGCGACTTCAGGCATGCAGTGGCTTTCGCAATAGAGTCTAAGAGCCGCCCAGCGCGGAGATCTGCCGCACCTTCGCCGTGGTGAGCGTGGCGTCCTCCACGCGCCTGACGGCGCTGCTCGAGACGAGGCGTTCGTCCGGGTTGCCGGGCAGACGGAAGCCCGTGGCGGACTTGCGCAGCCCGGCGGAGAGCTCGGCCAGCTTGGCGATGGCGGCCGAGGTCGCGTTGGTCGATTCGGCGGTCTGGGCGCTGATCTCCTTGAGAGCCTGCATATTGCGCGCGATGTTCTGTGCCGCGTGGGTCTGCTGGCGCGCGCTGCCGGAGATATTCTGCACCAGGCTCGCGATCTGGTTGGACACCTGCTCGATCTCCTCCAGCGCGGCGCCGGCATTTTCCGCCAGCAGCGCGCCGCCGACCACGTCGGTGGTGCTGCGCTCCATCGAGACGACCGCCTCGTTG
>VBNP01000087.1 GCA_005877965.1 Gammaproteobacteria bacterium
ATGGTGCCTTATGTGTACGACACCGCGATCGACGGCGACCCGCACACCCACAAGATGATGATCGAGTCGGTCGCCGTGAATGGCACCCTGGACGATGCGCGCTTCACGAAACCACAGGTGCTGGTTGCGGCATCGAAGCCGCCCGCGGCGCCGGCCAAGCCGGCGCCGGTCAAGAAGTAGCGAGCAGACGATGACGGCGCGCACCCAAGCCACAGTCAGCGCAGCGCTCATGTGCGTCGGCGCGCTGCTGCTCACCGCAGCCGCGGCGGCGACCATCTCGCGCTCGAGCGTAACTTACGAGACCCCTGATGTCAGCCTGGTACGCGCAGATGGCAAGCGCGTGTCGCTCCCGCAGGAGCTCGACGACGGCCGGCCGGTGCTGCTGAATTTCATTTTCACGACCTGCTCATCGATCTGTCCGCTTGCCAGCCGGACGCTGGAGGAGTTTCAGCGCAAGCTGGGACGCGGGGCGTCCAAGGTGCACCTGATGTCGATCTCGATCGATCCCGAGGAGGACACTCCGGCGCGCCTGAGGGCGTACGCGCGCAAGTTCCACGCCGGTCCGGAGTGGCAGTACTACACCGGCACGGTCGCCGCGAGTCTCGCGGCACAGCGCGCCTTCGACGTCTATCGGGGCGAGAAGATGAGCCATACTCCGGTGACACTCCTGCGATCAGCCCCGGGCAAGCCCTGGCTGCGGATCGAAGGCTTTGTCACCCCGGATGAGTTGGTGGATGACTACCAGAAGCTGCTTGCTTCCCCCTAGCATTATCCGTCCGGGCGGGCGCCCGCTGCTGAGCACCGGCCGCGCCGCTGCGAGAGCAGCGCTCATCGCGCTGTCAGGGCTTCTGTGGGTTGGCGCGCTCGCGACGCCGCCGCCGTCGTCCCTGCGGGGGGCGGACGCAGCCTGCGTCAACTGTCATCGCCGCAGCGGCCTGGGATCGATTGAGGGTCACATCGCCATTCCGCCGATTGCGGGGCCGTATCTGTTTGTTCCCCGCGGCGAGAGGCTGGCAGAGCTGGGCATTCCCTTTGTCGACACTGCGCGCATCAATCACGACCCCTATACCGATGAAAGCCTCGCGCGGGCGATTCGCGGGGGTATCGGCGCGAACGGGAAGACGCTGAACTATCTGATGCCGCGCTATCAGATCGATGATGCGACCATGGCAGAGCTCATCGGCTACCTCAAGGGCCTCCGGGTCTCTCCAAGCCCGGGGGTGAGTACTTCGGTGCTGCATTTCGCCACCATCATCACGCCGGATGCTGACCCCGTGAAGCGCCGCGGCATGCTTGCCGTGATGAATCAGTATTTCGTGGACAAGAACAACGCCGTGGCGCGTACCAAGGCGCCGACCCTGTATTCCTCCCACACCACGATGTTTCGCGTCGAGCGCCGCTGGCAGCTGCACGTGTGGGAGCTCACCGGCGCGCCCGCGACCTGGGAGGCACAGCTGCGCAAGCATCTGGCCGCCGAACCGGTGTTCGCGGTGATCTCGGGCCTCGGCGGCAGTCACTGGGGGCCGGTGCAGAGATTCTGCGAGGAACAATCGCTGCCGTGCCTGTTCCCCAATGTGGAAGCGCCCACGGGCCATGATTCCGACTTCTACTCGGTGTATTTTTCCCGCGGTGTGCTGCTGGAAGCGCAACTGATTGCGCGCGAGCTCGCCGACGCCGCCGAGCCTGCTAACCGCGTGGTGCAGGTCTTCAGAGCGGGGGATGTGGGCGTGCAGGCGGCGCGGGATCTGCAGGCAGCGCGCGCCCATTCCGGGCAGCAAATCGTCAATCGCGTCTTGCCGGCGCATGCGACGTCCAAGGACCTGGGTGCTGCGCTGCGTGATGTCGACGCTGCAGATGCGCTGGTGCTGTGGCTGCGGCCCGGAGATCTGAGCGCTTTGGAGAAAGTCTCGCCACCCACGTCGCGGGTGTGGATTTCCGGAGAAATGGGTGGGCTGGAGCAGGCGCCACTGCCCGCCAGCTGGCGCGCGGCCGCGCGCATGGCCTACCCGGTGGACCTTCCCGGACGACGCGTAGTGCGTGTCGATTACGCGCTCAGCTGGTTTCGCATCCGCAAGATCCCGCTGCTCGCCCAACAGGTGCAGGCGGACACGTATCTCGCCTGTGGGCTGGTGTCGGAGACCCTGAATCATATGGTGGATGCGTTCGTGCGGGAGTATCTGATCGAGCGCGTGGAAATGGCGCTCGATCACCGCGCGCTCACCGGCTACTACCCGCGCCTGACACTGGCCCCCGGACAGCGCTTCGCCTCCAAGGGCGGCTACATCGTGCGCTTCTCCGACCCGCAGGGACCGCGGATTGCTGCGCTCGGCGACTGGATTACGCCGTAGTCAGACAAGCGAGCCGTCATGGCTGCCGCCGTTGGTGCAAGCGTGCGCGACCACGGCGGTGAGCACAGTGGGGTCAGCGCGCGAGGGTCAGTGGGCGCATGTCAGCTCCTTGTGTGGGCAGAAAGTAAGGGCGTACCCTAATAGGGAGGCGATGCGCGGGCCATTGTGAATGACTCTTCGACAACCGAGATCCGCCGTCAGGTTCTGACGCTCTCGCCGCAGTCCTGGCTCCTGGGCGCGGGCTACCTCACGCTCTATCTGCTGCTCGATTGGGCGAGCTACGTCCAGCCGCTGCGCCACACCAGTATCACGCCCTGGAACCCGAACACCGGCGTGGTCATGGCGCTGCTGCTCACACGCGGCTGGCGCTGGGCGCCGCTGGTAACCCTCGGAATTTTTGTCGGTGAACTTCTGACCGACGACGCTCCGGCTCCGTGGTGGGTGCGGGCGCTGGCATCCGGGTATCTAGCCCTCGTATACACTCTGGCGGCCTGGGGCTTGCGCCGGCGCGGCCTTGGTCGACCCATCGGCACGCCGAAGGCTGCCGCGTGGTTCGCCGGCGTCACGGCCGCGGCGAGCGGCGTTGCTGCCGCAGGCTATGTTGCCATGCTGGTGAGCGCCGGGGTGCTGAACAGCAGCGAAGCCTGGACCAGCGTCGGGCGTTACTGGATCGGCGAATTCAACGGCATCATCGCGCTCACACCGGTGCTGCTGCTCGGAGTCGGCCGCGCCGTGCGCTGGGACGACATGCTGCGCCACCGGCGCGAGCTCATGCTGCAGGCTCTGGGAGCTGTGTTCGGAGTCGCCCTTGCCTTCGCGCTCGCCGCCGCGCGTGATGTCCGGCTGTTCTATCCGCTGTTTGCACCGGTGACCTGGGTCGCGCTGCGTCACGGCGTGCCGGGCGCCATGATCAGCGTCTCACTGGTACAGGCCGCCCTGGTGGCGGCGCTGGAGTTCACTCCCGGGTCGATCCCGCTGTTCGACGTGCAGTTTCCGCTGCTGTCCCTCGGTGTCACGGCTCTCTTCCTCGGTGCGCTGGCGACCCAACGCGACTCGACTTTGCGCCAGATGCGCCAGCAGGATGCCGCTCTGCAGCGCTCGATGCGCTTCGCCGTGGCGGGCCAGCTGGCCTCGGCGCTCACGCACGAGCTCAACCAGCCGATGACGGCGCTGCTGTCCTACGTGCGTTCAGCGGAGCTCATGACCGAACCGCCGGCCCGCGCAGACGAGCGACTCTCCGGTACCCTGCGCAAGGCCGGCGAGGAAGCCGGTCGAGCGGCCGCCGTGCTGCGGCGGCTGCGCGAGTTCTATCGCGGTGAGGGCGCGCGACTCGAGCCCACCGACGCGCTCAGCGTGTGCACCCGTGTGGCGGAGGCGTTGCGGGACCGCATGCGCCGCAGCGCGGTGGAGTTCAAGCTGCGCCGCGCGGGCATGCCGAGCGTCATGGCCGATCGCACTCAGCTCGAGATCGTCATGCACAATCTGCTCACAAATTGCCTTGACGCCTTCGACGCGCTGCCAGCGACAGGATCCCGCAGCCGGCGCATCGAGGTTACGGCGGAGGCGCGGGGTGCGGATGTGCTGATTGGTATCGATGATTCGGGACCCGGGATTGCGGCGAATCTCACCGAACGCTTGTTCGAACCCTTCGTCACCAGCAAAATCAGCGGCATGGGACTAGGTCTTTCCTTAAGTCGCAGCTTCCTGCGCAGTCAGGGGGGCGACCTGTGGAGCGAGCCCAGCCGCCTTGGCGGCGCGCGTTTCGTTATCCGACTTGCAACCCGCGTAACCCCGCAGACGAGCATGTAATGCGTGCGAAGAACCCATGACGAATGAGGACGGCACTGTCTTTCTGATCGACGATGATCCGGGGGTACGCGACTCGCTCACGCTGCTGCTGTCGCTTAAGGGCATGCGCACGCAGCCATTCGCTAATGCCGAATCGTTCATTGAGACCTACCGGCCCGACTGGTCCGGCTGCGTGCTGACCGATCTGCGAATGCCCGGTATGACGGGGCTCGAGCTACAGGCCGTGCTGCGTGAGCGCCAGGTCGACGTGCCGGTCGTGGTGCTCACCGCACACGGCGATGTCGCCACAGCGCGCGCCGCCCTCAAGAATGGTGCATTCGACTTCCTCGAGAAGCCGATCGACGACGCCATGCTGGTCGATGTATTGCGCAACGCGCTGCGTGCCGACCGCGAGCGGCGCGCAACGGTGACGGCGCGTTCCTCCGCCGACGCACGCATCGAGCGCCTGACAGAACGCGAGCGTGAAATACTCATGCTGATCGCCGCCGGCCATCAGAACCGCGAGATCGCCACGCAGCTCGGCATCAGCCCGCGGACCGTCGAGGTCCACAAGGCGCGCATCATGGAAAAGCTCGAGTGCGACTCGCTCGCGGAGCTGATTCGCATGCATCTCGCGGCCGGCTAGACCGCAAGCCCGTTCACACGTTTCACGCCTCGCGCCAGCGGCCGATGCCGCCCGGCGCGCAAGGCTGTCGGACCCGCCCTCCGGGCAGACACGTACGGGTCCGCCCTGATTTCGCCTCAGACCCGCGCACCTAAGCTGTGTTGCAGAACAACACAGCGCACAGCGCAGTGGCGGCCTCATGACTCTCACGACTTCGCGCAGCACCGGCACGCCCGCTGCGGAGGAACACCGTGCGTTCCGCGTAGTCCTCGTCGACGGGCACCGTATCTTCCGGCAGGCGCTGCGAATCCTCCTGGGGGCCGAGAAGGATTTCGCGGTCGTCGGCGAGGCTGGGCGGGCAGGGGAGGCGCTGGAGCTGATCGGCTCGCTGCAAGCGGATTTGGTGTTGACCGATCTGCACCTGCCGGACGGCAGCGGCCTGGGGTTCATCGAGCAGCTGCGCACGCGTTTTCCCACTGTTGCGATTCTTGTGCTCACGGCACAGCGGGCGCGCGGTGCGGCGGCGACGGCCAGGAGGGCCGGTGCCCTGGGCTATGTCCTCAAGGACCAGGGCCGCGCCGAGCTGTCGAGCGCGCTCCGCGAGGTTGCCGCGGGGCGCTGGTATTGCTGCGATGTCCCTGCGGCCCGCGCGGGCGCGCGGGTCGATGAGGGCAGCTCGAGCACCCAGGCCACGTATCTCACCGAACGCCAGCGCCAGGTGCTGCGCTCGGTGGCGCTCGGGTACAGCACGCGCGAGATCGCCCAGATGCTGGGCGTGAGCATGAAGGCGGTCCACAAGCAGCGCGAGCGGCTGCGCATTGCGCTGCAACTCAGCAGCACCGCGGCGCTGACGCGCTTTGCCGTGCGCGAGGGTCTTGTCCAGGAAAGCGCGGCGAGCGGCTAAGCCGCCGCCTTCACCCCCCGCGCTCAAATCTGCCGGAGCCGGCCAGGCATTTTCGCCTGCCTAAGTCAAGTCCGCGGCGCCCCGAGGCCTACCCACTAACCCCACTGCCGCTACTGAATTGACCCGTGTGGTGCTTCGGCGTTGTGCCATCGCCGCCAACCGCCACGTTAAGTACAACAACCACGCGCTACAGGTCTAGCGCAGCGGCGCCGCGGGGCGCCGGCAGTTGGGAGCCGTCCGAAGCGAAGCGCTGACCACAGCGCTGGCACGAGTCGAAACTTTGTACAACCTGCACATTGAATTCAAAGCGGGCGGCACACGCCCCTCACAGTCACTCATGGGTGTTCACCGCGCTCCGCCTGGTGGCGGATTCGGTTGGAGGCGTTATGTTTAATACACGCGGTTGGATTGCATTGGGCTTGCTGAGCACGTTCGCGCTACCGGCGATGGCTCAGTCGTTTCGCGTGCAGTGTCCAACCAGCACCGTTACGCACCCGCTGCCGGCCAACAACAATTCGGACCCTGCCTACGTCGGTCCGACGTACACCGGCGCGAACGGATATGGCACGACCCCGGCGCATGTAAATGGCGCCATCAAGTGCCAGCAGATCTCCGGCGGCGATGGCTACGCGACCATGGGCGACGGCACGCAGACGTACCTGTTCTCGTTCGGGCCGTTGTCCGGTCTCGGGGACATCGCGAAAGGCCTGCCCGGTACTGAATTCCCGAGCGTCTTCAATGCCCCATTTCCGGTGTCGACCAGCCACTACCTGGTGCCGGGCGATCCGGCCACCAGCATCGGCGCTGCCACGGTGCCGCTCACTGCGAGCCAGTTCAGTCAGCTCAACGGTGTCTACAACGGCGCGGTGGGACTGGACTACGAGGTTACCAACTCGGTCAACGTTCTCAACATCAGCGAGACGGGGACCACCGTGACAGTGGTCGGCTACACGCCGCTGGATCTGAACCTGCAGGTGGGCAGGCAAGTCGTCATTGCGGGGGGTACCGACCTGCCGGCCGGCTACCAGGGAACCTTTGCGGTGACAGCGATCAACGTCGCCAACCCCTTCTTCCCATCGAATTACGCCTTCAATTACACCGCACCGGCCAGCGGGCTCGCCGCGGTGAACGAATCGTCGGATGTAACCGCGTCCTTTCCACGGGCGCTCGACGGTCACGTGGATCCGCGCCAGATCATGGATGTGGGTGTGATGAACGGCAACATCCCGGCGCCGTTGATGGCGATCAACGAGGATGACGAGTTCTTCCTGACGCTGACCAACGTCGGCATGATCATGCGGCCCGACCTGTTCGAGCAGCACACCGTCCACTTCCACGGCTACCCGAACGCCTCGGCGTTCTACGACGGCGTGCCGGACGCCTCGGTCGCCATCAACATTGGCGCGAGCTTCACCTACTACTACCTGTCGCCCGATGCGGGGACCTACTTCTGGCACTGCCACATCACCCCGCCCGAGCACCTGCAGATGGGCATGGTGGGGCAGCTGTACGTGCGGCCGCGCCAGGATCGGGTTCCGGCGGGCGGTGGCCTGTATGCCGCGCGCCAGCAGCAGGACCTGGATTTGCGCACGGCCTGCGTTTCGGCCAACGACATCCTGTGCAGCAATCCGCTGCCGGCTACTGCCAATGCCGTGAATCGCGCTGCGACCGGCCGATATGCCTACAACGACGGCGACGGTTCGACCTTCTACAACGTCGACTATCCGATCCAGATTCACGGCTTCGATCCGAACTTCCACTTCGTCGGCATGACCTTCAACCCGGAAGGATTTGCCGACATGAAGGACAAGTTCTTCCTGCTGAACGGCCGCAGCTATCCGGACACGGTGTCCGCGGGTCCGTTGCAGACGCAAACGGCCGATGGCGTGAATCATTTCTCGCAGCCCCTGTCGGCGATCATCAACATCACGGCCGGCCAGAGAGCGCTGCTCAGGATCTCGGACCTCGATACGTCCGAGTACCAGACACTGGCCTCGCTGGGGATTCCGATGCAGGTGATCGGCTACAACGCCAAGCTGCTGCGCGACCAGGCTGGTAACAACCTGTACTACACCACCAACTCGATCACCCTCGCTGGCGGGGAATCGCTGGACGTGATCCTGGATACCTGCACGGTTCGCGCTACGCCCGCAGACCCGTCCTCCGCGTGCACGACGCCGATGGCGACCGGCACCTATTACCTCTACACGCCCAATCTGGATCACCTGTCGAACGACGCGGAGAACTTCGGCGGCCTGATGACCGAAGTCCACGTCAACTAGGGGAACGGCAATGAGCGCACTGATCACAAAAAAGGTGACTTCGATGAAGCGACTGCTCCCCCTGGCGGCAGCGGCGGCGGCCCTGGTGCTGGCGGCTGCGGCGCACGCCGCGGCCCCCGGAATCACCGGGCCCGCGTTCGCACTGATTGCGCAAGCGGCCCCCATCAGCCAGCCGGACGGGCAGGCCCTGTACTCCTGGGGTTACGGGTGCACCACGCCCCCGGCCAGCTCGCGCTTCGTGCCGGCCACGAGCGTCGCACCGTTCTGCCACACCATGCAGGTTCCGGGACCAACACTGGTTGTGACCGAAGGGCAGTCGGTGAGCGTGACGCTGACCAACGGTCTGCCGGCCTCCGCCGGCAACACGTCGATTCTGTTTCCGGGCTTCAACGTGGCGACCTCCGGCGGCGTGGCCGGCCTGCTGACGCAGGAAGCTGCGCCCGGCGGTACAGTCACGTATACGTTCATTGCCGGCTCGCCCGGCACGCGCGCGTATTACAGTGGCACACAGGGCGACCTGCAGGTCGAGATGGGCCTGTACGGCGCGATCATCGTGCTGCCCAACGGCGCGCCGACCAATGGCAGCTGCCCGACCCACAACACCGCGGCCGGACTCAACGCCGGCGGCACTGCGCTGGTGAGCGGCGGGGAAAGTAATTTCCGTCTTTCACCGACCGGGGCCGCTTACCACGTGACGCAGAGCTGCTACGACCGCGAATACCTGTTCCAGTTCTCGGAGATGGATCTGAATATCCACACGCAGGCACTGGCGCAGGTCACGGCCAAGAGCGGCTGCACGGCCGGCGCGGCCGGGTGCAGCCTGAACGTGCCGACCGAGCCCTACCGCCCGGCTTACTTCATGATCAACGGCCGCTCGATGCCGGATGACATGGACACCAACTATGCGGCTCAATATCCGCACCAGCCCTACAACGGCAATCCGCACATGCACCCGGGCGAGCTGGTGCTGCTGCGGATCATCGGCCAGGGGCGCTGGCAGCATCCCTTCCACGAGCACGGCAATCACGTGCGCATCCTGGCGCGTGATGGGAACCTGATCGTCGCCGGCAGCAGCGGCACCGCTGCGACCCAACTGGCCGGGCCGCTGCTGTTCACCACCACGACCACGCCCGGCCTGGCGATGGACGGGATCTTCTACTGGACCGGCAAGGGCCTGAACTGGGACGCCTACGGTCACCGTCCGGGCTCGTCAGACCCGCTCGCCAGGCTCGCCTGCACTCCGGATCTCAACGGCTACAACACCGGCAATCTGACGGCGGTCAACTATTACGAGTGGTGCCAGGACCACAACAAGCCGATGCAGGCGGCGCCGTTTGGCGACGTCCCGGGCGGTGGTCCGGTGAGCCTGCCCGATGCGAACCTGTTTGCGAACGGCGCTTGGTACGGCGGCAGCCCCTATCTCGGCCCGAATGCGACGGTGCGCGCCACGGGTCCGACCGGGTCCACGCCGCCCTCGGGCACGATCGCGAACTCCCCGACCGGAGAAGCGGGCTTCGCCTTCATGTGGCACTCCCATAACGAACGGGAGATCACCACCAACAATATCTTTCCGGGCGGCATGTTGATGATGATGCTGGTCGATTCGCGTGAATTCGTCATCGACGAATCGAACTAAAGCTGAGGAATACCGCAATGCGCTCCAAAAATCACAA
>VBNP01000088.1 GCA_005877965.1 Gammaproteobacteria bacterium
CGCGTGGAGAACAGCCCGGCGACGCGCGTGAGGGCACCGGCTTCGTTTTGCAGCAGGATCGCGATGATGTGGCGCATGCGCGAGGTACGGGAAATGACGACGCCGGGGATGAGCGGTGCCGCAGAATAAAGGATCGGCGCGAGTTTGCACCACGGAAGCAAGCTGCTACGCTGATTTGTTAATCCACGCCTCCTGCAGCACAGACCCTGAGAGCGCGTCCATGAGCGACACGGTGATCCAGCCACGCCCGGTGGGACATCCACTGGCCGGCGAAAGAATGAGCGGGGCCCGCATGATCATGCAGGTGCTCGCGGACGAGGGCGTCACCGCGATATTCGGCTACAGCGGCGGGGCGATCCTGCCCACCTACGACGCCGTGTTTCTCTACAACGAGCAGTGCGTGCGCCTCGGCGAGCCCCAGATCCCGCTCATCGTCCCGGCCAACGAGCAGGGGGCGGGGTTCATGGCGGCAGGCTACGCCCGCGCCTCGGGCCGGGTGGGGGTGTGCCTGGTCACCTCGGGCCCGGGTGCGACGAACACTGTTACACCCGTGCGCGATTGCATGGCAGACTCGATACCGATTGTCGTAATTTGCGGCCAAGTCGCGACGGCGGCTATCGGCACCGACGCGTTCCAGGAGGCACCGGTCCCCTCCATGATGGGAGCGGTGGCGAAGCATATCTTCCTGGTCACGGATCCTGCCAAGCTCGAGGCCACGGTGCGCACGGCGTTCGAGATCGCCCGCACGGGCCGCCCCGGTCCCGTGGTCGTCGATATCCCCAAGGACGTCCAGAACTGGGAGGGCGTCTTCCAGGGCGAGGGCCTGCTGCCGATTCCCGGCTACCGCCGCCGCATGCACGAGCTCAGCCAGGCGGCGCTCGAGGCCCCCTCGGCCGCGCGCTTCTTCGCCATGCTGGGCGAAGCGCACCGTCCGCTCATTTACGCCGGCGGCGGCGTCATCAACGGCAACGCCGCGGACGCGCTCACCGAGTTTGCCAACACCTTCAGCGTGCCGGTGGTGACCACGCTCATGGGGATCGGGGCGCTCGACACCACGCACGCGCTCTCGCTGCGCATGCTCGGCATGCACGGCGCCGCGTTCGCCAACTACGCGGTCGATGATTGCGATTTCCTCATTGCGGTCGGCGCACGCTTCGATGACCGCGTGGCGGGCGTGCCGGCGAAGTTCGCCCGCAACGCGCGGCACATCGCGCACCTGGACGTCGATCGCGCCGAGGTGAACAAGGTCAAGCGCGTGCACTGGAGCCACGTCGGGCTGCTCGCCGGGGCGCTGCGGGCGCTGACCGCCCACGGGCGGCAGACGCGGTTTCAGCGCGACTTCAGCCCCTGGAGGGCCGAGCTCGCGGAGCTGAAGCGCGTCTATGCCATGAACTACGACCGCGCCAGTCCCCTGATCCAGCCGTACTACGTCATCGAGGAGCTCAACCGCCACGCGCGCGGGGAGGCCATCATCACCACCGGCGTCGGCCAGCACCAGATGTGGGCGGCACAGTACTGCGATTTCACCTCACCCAGGCTGTGGCTCACCTCCGGCAGCATGGGCACCATGGGTTTCGGCCTGCCGGCGGCCATCGGGGCGCAGATCGCTCAGCCCGGGCGCCTGGTGATCGACATCGACGGGGATTCCAGCATCCGTATGAACATCGGGGAACTGGAGACCGTGACCACCTACGACCTGCCGCTGAAGGTCGTGGTGCTCAACAATTTCGGCGACGGCATGGTCAAGCAGTGGCAGAAGCTGTTTTTCAAGGGTCGCCTGTCGGCGAGCGACCGCTCGCTGCACAAGAAGGACTTCGTCAGGGCGGCGCAGGCGGACGGCTTTCGTTACGCGGTGCGCCTGGCGCGCAAGCAGGACGTGGCACGCGTGATCGCGGAGTTCGTGGCGTTCGAGGGACCTGCGTTCCTGGAAGTGATGATCGACCCGGACGCGGGAGTGTATCCGATGGTGGGGCCGGGGCAGAGCTACGACGAGATGATCACGGGCGAATTCATTCCCTCGCGCCACAAGGTCGACATCAAGCCCCCGGACCCCTCGGAGATGTTCTGAAGCGCGGGAGATCGCCATGAAGTATCTGCACACCATGGTGCGCGTCACCGACATCGACGCATCCCTGCGGTTCTACCGCGACGCGCTCGGGCTCACCGAGCTGTCGCGCAAGGACTACCCGCAGGGACGCTACACGCTGGTGTTTCTGGCGGCGCCCCGCGATGAGGCGGCCCAGGTGGAACTCACCCACAACTGGGACCCGGAGAGCTACACGGGCGGGCGTAACTTCGGGCACCTGGCCTACGCGGTGGACAACATCTACGCCGCCTGCCAGCGCCTGCGCGATCACGGCGTGAGCATCCTGCGGCCCCCGCGCGACGGGCACATGGCATTCGTGCGCTCACCGGACAACATTTCCATCGAGCTGCTGCAGCAGGGTGCGTCGCTGGCGCCCGCGGAGCCCTGGAAGTCGATGCCCAACACCGGCAGCTGGTAGGCGCGGCAACCGCGCGTGAAAACGATCCCGAGTCTGCTGATCGCGGCGGTGTTCGCCACGCTGACGTTCGCGGTGTGGGCCTGGCTCAACCGCCCGACGCGTGAGCCCCCCTGGCCGGCGCGCATCCAGGGATTCGCGTTCTCGCCGTTCCGCGCCAACGAGGACCCGACTCAACTGCAGATGCCCAGCGACGCGGAGATCGACGCGGACCTCGCGCTGCTCGAGGGCAAGGTCAACGCGGTGCGTACCTACAGTGTCGAAAAGACCCTCGCCGACATTCCCGAGCTCGCCGAGCGCCACGACCTGAACGTCGCCCTCGGCGCCTGGATCGACGCTCACCGCGACAACAACGAGCTGCAGCTGCAGACCGCCATTGCTCTCGCCAACACCCATATCAACGTGGTGCGGGTCATCATCGGCAACGAGGTGATCTTCCGCGGCGACCTGCCGATCGAGCAGCTCGAGGCCTATCTGGATCGCGCGCGCGCGGCCATCGAGCAACCGGTGGGCACCGCCGAGACCTGGCACACGTGGCTCGAGCACCCGGAGCTGGCGCAGCACGTCGACTTCATCGGCGTGCACCTGTTGCCGTACTGGGAAGGCGTGGCGGTGGATGCCGCCGTCAGCTACTCGCTGGCGCAGGTCAAGCGCCTGCAGCAGCTGTTCCCGCACAAGCCGATCGTGGTGGCGGAGATCGGCTGGCCGAGCCGCGGCCGCACCCGCGAGTCGGCGGTCGCCTCGGATTCCAACGAGGCGCTGTTCCTGCGCCGCTTCCTGCGCCGCGCCGAACAGGAGCAGCTCGTCTATTACGTGATGGAGGCCTTCGATCAGCCCTGGAAGGCCTACCTGGAAGGCGCGGTCGGCTCCTACTGGGGGGTGTACGACGTGAACCGGCAGCCGAAGTTCGCCTTCAGCGCGCCGATCGTGCGCGTGCCCGAGTGGCACATTCTCGCCGCGGTGTCGGTCGCGGTGGCGCTGCTGGTGCTGGGACTGCTGTATCTCAACAGCGAGGCGCTGCGCAACCGCGGCCGCAGTTTCCTCGCGGTCGTGGTGTACGCGGCCGCCACCATTGCGGTGTGGGTGATCTACGACTTCACGCAGCAGTACATGACCGTCTCGAGCGTCATCGCCGGTGTGCTGCTGCTGCTGGGGATGCTGGGGGTCATGCTGGTGCTGCTGGCCGAGGCGCACGAGTGGGCCGAGGCTCACTGGGTCGAGTACCGGCGGCGGCTCGACGCGCCGCTGCTCTGCCACAGCGCGCGGCCGCCGAAGGTGTCGATCCACGTGCCGGCCTACAACGAGCCGCCGGCGATGCTCATCGAGACGCTCGAGGCGCTGGCGCGGCTCGACTACCCGGATTTCGAAGTGCTGGTCATCGACAACAATACCCGCGACGAGCATGTCTGGCGGCCGGTCGAGGCGCACTGCGCGCAGCTCGGCGCGCGCTTCCGCTTCTTCCACGTCGCACCGCTCGCCGGCTTCAAGGCCGGAGCGCTCAACTACGCGCTCGCGCGCACCGCGCCGGACGCCGAGATCGTCGCGGTCATCGACGCCGACTACGTGGTCGATGCGCGCTGGCTGCGCGATCTGACGCCCGGTTTCCAGGATGCGCGCGTCGCCGTCGTGCAGGCGCCGCAGGACTACCGCGACGAGGGCATGAGCGCCTTCAAGGCCATGTGCTACGCCGAGTACCGCGGCTTCTTCCACATCGGCATGATCACGCGCAACGAGCGCAACGCCATCATCCAGCACGGCACCATGACCATGGTGCGGCGCGCGCAGCTGGTGAGTTGTGGCGGCTGGGCCGAGTGGTGCATCACCGAGGATGCGGAGCTCGGCCTGCGCATCTTCGAGGGCGGCTTCGATGCCACCTTCGTACCCGCGAGCTACGGCCGCGGCCTGATGCCCGACACCTTCATCGATTTCAAGAAGCAGCGCTTCCGCTGGGCCTACGGCGCCATGCAGATCCTCAAGGCGCATGCGCGCGCGCTGTTCCTGGAAGGCGGCCCGCTGTCCCCGGGACAGCGCTACCACTTCATCGCCGGCTGGCTGCCGTGGATCGCCGACGGCTGCAACCTGCTGTTCAATCTCGCCGCGCTCGCCTGGTCGGTCGCCATGGTGTGGGCGCCGCGGCACATCGAGCCGCCGCTGGTGGTGTATTCGGTGTTGCCGCTGTCGCTGTTCACCTTCAAGCTCGCCAAGCTCGCGCACCTCTACCACGTGCGCGTCGGGGCCGACCTCCGCCAGACGCTGGCGGCGGCGGTCGCGGGACTCGCGCTGACGCACACCATCGGCAAGGCGGCGATCAAGGGCCTCCTCACCCGCGACGAGCCGTTTTTCCGCACTCCGAAGCAGGGACGCTCCTCGGGACTCGCCGGGGCGCTCCTCGCCGCACGCGAGGAGACGCTCATGATGCTCGGGCTGCTGCTGTCGGCGTGGGGTGTGGCGTATGCACCCCAGGCTGCCGGCCTCGACCGGGTCGCACTCGCCGGTCCGGACCGACTCGCGTGGATCGTGGTGCTCCTCGTTCAGTCCGTGCCCTACGCCTCCTCATTGCTGGTATCGCTCTCGAGTGCGTTCCCGCTGCCGGCGGGGCTGCTGGGCACGCACTATCGTCCCATCAAGGCCTCGGGCAAGCGCGCCGAGACGGGCCCGGCGAGCTGACCCGTGCGTGAGGCGAGGCTGCGCGCGATCGCCCTCATGATCGCGGCGGTCGCCGTGTTCTCGGGCATGGATGCGCTGCTGAAGCTGCTGTCGGCGCACTACCCGCCCATGGAAGTGACGGTGCTGCGCGGCGCGGCCTCGCTGCCGTTCATGCTGCTGCCGCTGCTGGTCACGGGCCGGTGGCGCGAACTGCGGATGCGACGCTTCCCGATGCATCTGCTGCGCGGACTGCTCGGCGTCGTGTCCCTCGGCGGCTTCGTCTATGCCGTGCGGGTGCTGTCGCTCGCCAACGCCTATGCGGTGTTCCTCTCGGCCCCGCTCATCGTGACCGCCCTCTCGGTACCGCTGCTCAAGGAGCGCGCCGATGCCCGCAACTGGGGCGCCATCCTGCTGGGCCTCGCCGGAGTGCTCACCATGCTGCGGCCGAGCGCCTCGGCTCTGGTCACCTGGGGAGCGCTCGCTGCGCTGGTCGCGGCCGTTGCTTATGCCCTGAGCATCATCGCGGTGCGGGTGCTGACGCGCAGCGACAGCACCGCGAGCGTGGTCGTCTGGACCGTCGGCCTGATGACCGCATTTGCGGCCGTGATCGCCGCGCCCGGCTGGGTGCCGCTCGAGCTCGTGCACTGGCGCTGGCTTCTCGGCCTGGGCGGACTCGGCGCGCTCGGGTCGTACCTGCTCACGGCGGCCTTCCGGTCCGCGCCGGCCTCGGTGGTGGCGCCGTTCGAGTACACCTCGCTCCTGTGGGGCATTGCCATCGACCGGGTCGTGTGGCACGTGCTGCCCTCGATGCGGGTGTGCCTGGGCGGCGGCCTGGTGATCGCGAGTGGTCTGTATCTGATCTGGCACGAGCGGACCCGCGCCGGTACCGTGTCATCACAACAGTCATGGAAGTGGCGCGCGCGGCAAGGCAGAATGTCGCCCCGATCGTCGACAGTGGAAGATGTCGCTCGCAAACAAGAGGAAGACTCACCATGAGCACCGCCGATGTCCGTGGACGATTCATCTGGCACGAGTTGCTGACGACTGATACGGCGGCCGCCGCCGCTTTCTACCCCAGGGTCGTGCCGTGGCGGACCCAGCCTTCCAGCATGCCCGGCTACACGTTATGGATGGCCGGACAGACCCAGATCGGCGGCCTGATGGCTCAGCCGCAGGAAGCGGGCGGCCCGCCGCCTCACTGGCTGATCTACGTGGGCACGCCCAGTGTGGACGCCTCCTGCCTCCAGGCCCAGAGCCTCGGTGCCAGGGTGCTGAAGGCCCCCGCGGACATTCCCAACGTGGGCCGCTTCGCGGTGCTGTCGGATCCGCAGGGCGCGACGTTTGCGCTATTCACCCCGGGCGGCGGGCCGCCGCCGGGCGCGGAGCCCCCGCAGGGCGGTTTTTCGTGGCATGAGCTGGCGACGACGGATGTCGCGGGCGCGGTGCGCTTCTACGGCGAGCTGTTCGGTTGGCGCAGGGGACGCGCACACGACATGGGCGCCATGGGCACGTACCAGATCTTCGAGCTCGCCGGCAACCAGGCGGGCGGCATGTGTAATGTCCAGGGTCCCTCCATCCCGCCGTCGTGGCTGAGCTATGTGCACGTGGCCGATTCCAACCGGGCGGTCGCCGCCGCCAAGGCGGCCGGGGGACGGCTGATGCACGGGCCGATCGAAGTTCCGGGCGGCACCTGGATCGCGCTGATGATGGACCCGCAGGGCGGTGCATTCGCCGTGCAGGAAGCGGCGCGGCCCGCGAGTCAGCCGCGACCCGCGACGGCTGCGTCGGTTCCCAGGCCCGCTACCGCGCCCAAGCCCGCCCTGGCGCCCCAGCCGGCCGCCGCGCCCGTGAAGCCGGCGGCCCCCGCCGCGCCGAGGCCGGCCGCGGCCAGGAAGCCGGCGAAGAAGGCGGTCCGCAAGGCGGTCAAGAAGGCCAAAAAGAAGGTGGCCGGCAAGCGCGCCGCAAAGCGCAAGACAGGCGGCAGGAAGGTCGTGAGGAAGTCAGCGCGCCGGAGCGCCCGGCGGGCGGCGCCGAAAAAACGCGCCCGGGGCCGGCGTCGCTAGCTAGCGCGCTGCGCCAGATCGTTCCGCTGAGCCACCGCGCGTGGGGCGAACGCGCGGCGGCCCGCGGCTCTCAGACCCTGACCAGGGACCGGCCGAAGTTCCCGTGCTGCATCGCGAGCAGCAGGTGCGCCGGAGCGTTGGCGAGCCCCTCGACGACGTGCTCCTTGGCGGCAATGCGGCCCGCCCCGTGCCAGGCGATCGCTTCGCGCAGAAATTCCCCGCGCCGATGCTCATAGTCGCGCGCCCTGACACGCAGCACCCGCACCCCGTCCTGGCCGGGCAGGTAGCCGCCGCGGGCGAGGATCGCCTCGGGGGCCTCGGCTTTCACCGTGTTCTGCACGATGCGCCCGCCCGGTGCCAGGTGCCGCCCGGCGACGATGGTGTCGAGGAGCTCCCCGCCGGTATTGTCGAAATAAATGTCCACGCCGCGGGGCGCGAGAGCCTTCAGCCGCGCGCTCACGTTCTCCGCCGCGCGGTCGATGCAGGCCGACAGCCGGGCGTGGCGCGTCACCCAGTCGCATCTTTCCCGATCGCTCGCGACGCCGATGGCCCGTGCGCCCTTCAACATCGCGATCTGTCCGGCCATGGCACCGGCCGCATCGGCCGCGGCGGACACCAGCACGGTCTCTCCCGGGCGCAGCCGCGCGAGGTCCAGCAGGCCGAAGTAGGCCGCCATGCCCGGGGCTCCCAGCACACCCAGGGCACTCGAGGCGGGGGTCTGCCCGGGATGAAGCAGGCGGGCGTGCTGGCCGTCCGAGACACACAGCTGCTGCAGGCCGCACTCGAGCACCACCAGGCTTCCGACGCCGAACACCTCGTGGCGCGATTCGATCACCTCGCCCACGCCGTGCGCCGGCACCAGATCCC
>VBNP01000089.1 GCA_005877965.1 Gammaproteobacteria bacterium
TTCTACTTCGGCCTTGCCGGCACCAACTCCACCGACGGCCACGCGGCAATCGAGTTCTTCGATCCCAACAAGGAGCAGTTCCTCGAGTACGACGTCGTGAAGCTCGTCTATCAGCTCGCCAACCCCAAGAAACCCGTCGTGGCCTGGCTGTCCTCGCTGCCGATGGGTCCGGGCTTCGATCCGCAGAGCGGGCAGATGCGCGAACCGTGGGTGGTGTACAGCGAGACGCAGCAGCTCTTCGACCTGCGACCGCTCGAGCCGGCCGCGACCCGCATCGAGCCGGACGTGAACGTGCTGGTGCTGGTGCACCCGAAGGACCTGTCGCCGGCGACGCAATTCGCCATCGACCAGTACGCGCTGCGCGGCGGACACATCCTGGTGTTCGTCGACCCGCTCGCCCAGACCGATCAGTCCGGCGCCGAGGCGGGCAATCCGATGGCGGCCATGGGCGCGGACAAGTCATCGCACCTGGCCGCATTGCTCGGCGCCTGGGGCGTACAGTTCAATCCCGCCGAGGTGGTCGCCGATCGTGGTCACGCCTTGTCGGTGACCATGCGCCAGGGAGAGCCGCCGGTCGCGCACCTGGGTGTGCTCGGCCTCGACAAGGGGAGCTTCAGCGCGGACGACGTGATCACGGCCGGACTCTCCAACCTCAACGTGGCCACCGCGGGTTACCTCGATCCCGTCAAGGGCGCGAAGGTGCGCTTCGAGCCCCTGTTGCAGTCGAGCACCGACGCGCAAGCACTGCCGGTCGCGCGTTTCCGCATGCTGTTCGATCCGGCGACGCTGCGCGACGGGTTCAAGCCCGCCGGCCGACGTTACACGATCGCCGCGCGGATCAGCGGCACCGTGCACAGCGCCTTTCCTGCGGGCCCGCCCGCGGGCGTGACGCTTCCCGCCGGCCAGAGCGCCCTGAAGGAATCCGCACGGCCTCTCAGTCTGGTGGTGTTTGCCGATACCGACCTGCTGTCGGATTACCTGTGGGTGCGCCAGCAGAATTTCTTCGGCCAGCGCCTCACCCAGGCGTGGGCGAGCAACGGCGACCTGGTGCAGAACGCGCTCGACAATCTCGCCGGCAGCACCGACCTGATCAGCGTGCGCGGCCGCGCCTCGTTCACCCGACCGTTCGAGCGCGTGGAGAAACTGCGGCGTGCCGCCGATCACCGCTTCCGGGCGAAGGAGCAGGAGCTCGAGCAGCAGTTGCGCGAGACGGAAGACAAGCTGACCGCGCTGCGGTCCAAGGGCGGCAATCAGTCCTCGCTCATCATCACACCCGAACAGGAGCGGGAGATCGAGCACTTCCAGACTGAGAAACTGCGCATCCGCAAGGAGCTGCGCGCCGTGCGAGCCGGGCTGGACGCGGACATCAAGGGCCTGGGAGCGACCCTCAAGATCGTCAACATCGTCGTGGTGCCGGCGCTGTTCGCCGTGATGGCGCTGCTCATGGCCGCGTGGCGCCGCCGGCGGCGCGCAGCACCGGCCAACCCGCCCCTGAGGTGAGTCATGCGTGCAGGCCGTGTCGTCGCGCTTCTCATCGCCGGGCTCACGCTGGTCGCCTTCGCCATGTGGATCGCCTCCCAGCGGCACCTGGAGCGCGCCACGCTCGCCGGGGACCTGGTGTTGCCGGACCTCGAGCACCACGTCAATGCCGTGACCCAGGTCGGGCTGGGTAAGGGCGACGGCACCCACACCACGCTCAAGAAGGACGGCGCCGGCTGGACCGTCGGCGAGCGTGGCTGGCCAGCCGACCCGGGCAAGGTACGCAAGCTCCTGCTCGATCTCGGCGCGCTCAACATCGTCGAGGAGAAGACCCGCCTGCCGGCGAACTACCCGCAGCTCGGCGTGCAGGACGTGAGCTCGCCCAAGGCCACCGGGACGCGCATCGAGGTGATCACCCCCGGGCGAATCTGGGCGCTCATCGTCGGCAAGTCCTCGAGCGCCAAGTCCGGGTACGTGCGCGTTGCCACCGCCTCGCAGACTCTGCTCGCGGCGCCGTTGCTCACCGTGGATGCCGACCCGAAGGGATGGCTCGACCGCGCGCTGATCGATGTGGCGCCCGAGCGCGTGCGTCAGGTCGAAGAACGACCCCGCGAAAGTCCGGGGTTCAGCGCCACGCGCGAGAAGAAGGAGCAGACCGACTTCACCGTGACGCCGTTGCCCAAGGGGCGAGAGCTGACCGGTCCGGGTGCCGCGGACGGGATCGCGGGCTCCCTGAGCTCTCTCACGTTCGATGATGTCGGCAGGGCGAGTGCCGCGGCGGACGCCAAGGCGGCGCACGCCCTGTTCCGCACCTTCGACGGGCTCGAGGTCGACGTTGCGGGCCGCAAGGACGGCGCGCGCTCGCTCGTGACCCTCAGCACCCACGCCACCACGAAGCAAGCCGAAGCGGAGGCGCAGACGCGCAATGCGCGCGTCGGCGGCTGGGAGTTCGAGATTCCCGATTACAAGTACGCGGCCATCTTCCGTCCGCTCGAGGATCTGCTCAAGAAGCCACCCGCGCCGGTCAAACCCGCGACGGCGTCCGCGCCAGCCAAGCCGATGGCACCCGGCAAGGCGACCGCGCCTGACAAGGTGACCGTACCTGACAAAGCGACCGCGCCTGACAAGGCATCCTCGCCGGACAACGCCTCCCCGCCAGACACGCCGAAATAGAGCCCGGGATCTCTCAGGGCTTCGTCTCTCGGGGCTTCACCTGCGACATGATCGCCAGGGGTCGTCCCTCCGGGTCATGAAAATGCGCCATCCACTCCTCCGTTCCGTCCGCGTGACGGTGAATCAGGTGCGGCGCGTCCACAAACTCGATGCTGCGCGCGCGCAGCAGGTCGTACGCCGTACGGATGTCCTCGACCCGCAGGTAGAGAAGGGATTCAGGTGCGGGCTTTTCCTGCGCACTCAGCATCAGCCGCGTGCCCCCGCAGTCGAAGAACGCCAGTGAGCCGAAGGTGTACAGGTGCGGCAGGCCGAGCGCCCCGCGGTACCAGGCCTCGGACTCCTTGATGTCCCGGACCGTTCGGGCGATCTGGGCCAGTGGCCCGAGCGTCAGCGTACTCATGATAGGTCTCTCCTGCAGCCGCAGGGCACTCGTTCCCGGCACTCGAAACCAGCGCCGCAGCGCCTGCCGGTTCGTGAGCCCGAGCTTCGCCACCGCGTTCGCCACGTGATACTTCACGGCATCGAGGCTGATGCCGCGGCGTGCGGCGATCTCGCGATTGCTCATGCCGTGCTGCACGGCGTGCACGACGCGCCACTCCGTCGGAGTCAGCACATCCTCGTGAGGAGGTCGTCCCCTGCGGCTCCTGCCGGACATGGCGGGATCCTAAGCTGTGAGGGCCCGAATTACCCTCCCCTGCAGGGATCTAATGCGGTGCAGTAAGTCAGGCAGATACCCCACGGACACGGGGCGAACAGCGGATCCCGTGCCCAGGGCTCCAGGCGTAGAATTTTTTCGCATGGGCATAGCCCTTGGCGGCAAGGGCCGGGAGACGGGCATGAGCGCTGTATTACTCGCCGTGTTCAACGAGTACGGGGCCGCGGAGCGGGTGCGCACCAGGCTGGTGGGCGACGGTTTTCCGACCGACCGGGTCGAGCTGACGGCGGCCTGCGAGCCGGGACGGGCGGGACTGCATCCCGCAGCCTCGGCGCGCGCGAAATTCGCGCAGTATTTCGGCACCCTGCTGAGTGAGGACGAGGAGCGGCCGTTCGTGGAGCTGCTGGCTGAGCGGGTCGAGGGGGGCGCGGCCACCATCGCGGTCCACCCGCGCGGCATGATCGAAACGGCGCGCGCAGCCGAGATCCTCGAAACGGAGGGGGCGGTGGAAGTGGTCGGACACGACCTCGATAACCAGACCTTCGAGTACGCCGCTTCCCGGGAAGATGGCTACTGGGTGCGCCACTTCATGCTCGACAACCCGAGCGGCGCGGACTGCATCTACTGCCGGCTGTTTCCCCGGCACCGCCACCACTGAAGGACTGACGCGCCGCGAGCATGCGCGCCGGAAGCCTCGTGGCTCCCGGCGCGCGGCGCTATCACATCACTGCTTCTGCTTCTCGAGCGTGTAGGTCGTCATCTGCCCGTGGGCCACGTCCTTGTCGGTCACTTGCACGGTCCGGCCGTCCTTCGCCACCGCGAGCCGAATCTCGTCGACGACTTTGCCCTGGCGATGGTCGGTCTCTTCCACCGTGTTGTCGTCGATCCTCTTCACCGTGACGACGGTGCGTCCCGGATCGCCCACGATCGGGTACTCCTTGCCGTCGAAATTTGCGTCGTAGCTCTGACCGTTCCAGTGCATGACGAAGTGCCCGGGCGTCATCTCGTACTGCACGGTCCGCAGCGTCTCGTTGCCCTTGAGCTGCTCCTGTAGCCACGAACCGGAGACGGCGTGGGAGCCCGCCGGCCCGCTCGCGACCCGCTTTTCGACCACTTCCCCGGTGACGACTTTCGCTCCGACGTGATTGGTGAACCTGCCCGTCAACGTAGCGCCGTCGGCGGAGACCGTCTCGGTCATTCTCGCGAATTCCTTGTCCCCCTGCTTGAGCACGATCTCGTCCGAAGTCGCGCTGATGACTTTCACCATCGCGGTGTCGTAGTACGCGTGCCCGGTGACTTTGTGCTCGGCCCCGTCTGCCTTGACTTTGAGCTCCGGACTGCAGCTGGAGCAGGTGTACTCGCCGTTGGCGAGCAGGTACACGTCCGGCTTGCCGGTCACCTTCATCGAATCAAGGTTGGTCTTCCACGTGCCGTCGAACGCACTACCTGCGAGCGCAGCCGCCGGCATCAGCAGCAGCGCTGAGATTAGGATTCTCATGAGACTCCCCCTGTTGGTTTGATGATCGGAACGTCGGTGCGACGCCCCGCGAGGCGCGTAGTCTAGGCTCCCGAGCCGCCCTCACCAACAGCCAAGTCACAGGCTCAGTCCACGCGCGCCGTCAGCACGTGCGAGAGCGTGTCGGGACGGGCCTCGATGCGTGTCAGGTGCGGGTAGCGCGCCCCGTCGAAGTACGCCACGCTGAGCGTGCGGTAGTAATCACCGCTTTGCACCAGCAGCTCGATGGGCTTGCGGGTCTCGTGCGCCGCGGCAACGGCGGCATCGAGCACCTCGACGGAGTACCTGTGACCGTTCACGGCGACGAGCTTCATGCCGGGGCCGGCGCCGGCCTGCGCGGCCGCGCGGTCCTCGACGGTGTCGATGATCGTGCCCTTGTCCTCGTCCTTGTCATTGATCGTGACGCCGATCGACCATAGCCGTTCGATGGTCCGGTGGCGCTTCTGCCGGGTCTCGAGGTAGGAATTCTTTTCAGGCGAATACGTCAGCTGCCAGCCGGCGCTCTGCAGGCCGGCGAGCAGCGCCTCGGTACCGGTCGTGTCGAGATGGCGGCGGATGAGCGCGCGCCAGTCCCCGGGTGCGATGGCCGCCAGCGCGGCATAGACGTCCGCTTCCAGGTACGGCTTGAGCGCCGGTGCCCTGCCCGCTCCGGCGTAGAAGCGCTTGACGAAATCATCCAGTGAAGCGCGCCCGGCGCTGCGCGCGCGCAGCTCGGCGTCGACGTTGAGCCACAGGAACACGGATGCCTGGTAGAAGTCGACGCTGCGGCGGCTGAGCATCCAGGCATCCGGTGCGTTAAACAGCACCTGCGCCAGCACCGCGGTATCGGCCATGGGCCGCCAGCGGTTGCCGGTCTCTATGTCGAAAGTCCCCGCCAGGCCGGCGAGCATTTCGCGGTAGCTCTCGGGTGTGATCAGGCCGGCGCGCACCGGCAGCGCCTCGCCCCAGAACTGGGTGAGACCTTCGTACACCCACAGGAGCGAGCCATCCATGGGCTGCTGGTAATCGGGGCTCAGCAGACCCGCCGGTCGGCGATACTTGCCGTTCCAGCTGTGCACGTACTCGTGGGCGAGCAGCTCCGCGACGCCTTCACGCAGCGGCGCTTCCGAGAGCGAGTTCTCATCCACGCGATCGTCGCTGGACTCGTGATGCTCGAGCCCGAAATGCGCCACGTGGTCCGACAGCGTCAGGAGCCAGGTGTAGTGCCGGTACATGCGCGTCCCGAACAGCGCCCCCGCCTGCTGCACCAGGCGGCCGTAGCCGGCGGCAAAGTCCCCGGGCACCGCAAGCGCCGCGGCGCTGTCGGCGACCAGCGAGAGGCTGTGCTGCAGCTCGGAAAAGGGCGCCGCGCCCTGCAGCTCGATGCGCTTCGCGTAGCGGCCCATCTGCAGCGGCGAGTCGATCAGACGCGCGAGCGAAGCCGGCTCGAGCTCGACGGCCCCGTCCGCCTGCGGGCGCAGCGCCAGCGCGCAGACGAGCTGCCACCCGGGCGGCGCCAATACCGCGGCCTCGGTGCTGAGGCCGCCGGCGTCGCGCCCCTTGGGCAGCAGGACGAATTCGTTCCACGGCAGGATCGCGAGAGCTTCGCTGCTGGTCGGGCCGGTGCTGAAATGGCCGCCCTCGGTGGGCAGTCCGGTATCGAGCGCGATATCGAGGTGCGCGGCGCCACGCGGCACCGTCACGCTGATCGCGTACATGTCGCGCGGGTCGCGCCGCCAGGGCAGCGGCGCGCCGTTCGCGCGGATCGTCAGCCCGATGATGGACTCGAGCGGCCCGGTCGGTCCGTGTTCGCCCGGAATCCATTTCGGAAACACCAGCGTGAGCGGACCCTCGTGCACAGCCAGTGTCAGATCGGTATGCACGCGCTTGCGCGCAACCTCACGCGCATCGACGCGCACCCTCAGATCCGCGGCCTGCCCCACTGCGCTCGTGAGCATGAGCGCCGTGACCAGCACGCCGTTGAACCATGCAGCTCTCATCTTCGGACCTCGCGGCGGATATAAAAGGTGCGCGATTGTTCACCGAATGGCTCCGCCAGGCAACGAGTGGTACCGTCGCTCCATGGGCGAGAGCTGTTACCTCGGCGGCTGCCTGTGCGGCGCTGTGCGCTACCAGGTGTCCGGCACGGTGAGCGACCCGTGCTTCTGCCACTGCCTCAGCTGCCGCAGGGCCACCGGTGTGCCCATGGTTCCCTGGGGCACGTTTGCGCGCGCGAGTTTCCGCCTCACCCGCGGCGCCCTGGCCGAATATCGCTCATCGCCCGCGGTCACGCGCGGATTCTGCGCGGTGTGCGGCACCTCACTGACCTATCGTAACGAGGCGCGCGCCGCGGAGATCGACGTGACGCTCGCGACCCTGGATGACCCGACGCTGCTCGCGCCGCAGATGCACCTGTGGATCGGCGAGCGGCTGCCGTGGGTGTCGATCAACGACGGCCGCCCGCAATTCACGGCCGGCACTTGCGGAGGACCCGTATGACGCACGCGGTGGTATCGGCGGAGGCATGGCTGGCGGCGCGCAAGGAACTGCTGGCGAAGGAAAAGGAGTTCACGCGCCTGCGTGATCAGGTGAGCGCGCTGCGGCGCGAGTTGCCGTGGGAGGCCGTCACCAGGGAGTACCTCTTCGAGGGTCCGGACGGCCGGCAGACCCTGCCACAGCTGTTCGCCGGCCGCAGCCAATTGATCGTCTACCACTTCATGTTCGCACCGGACTGGGACGCCGGATGCCCGCACTGCTCGCACTGGGCCGACAACTTCAACGGCGGGATCGTGCACCTGAACCACCGTGACGTCACCATGATCGCGGTGTCACGCGCCCCGTATGCCAGGCTCGCCGCCTACCACAAGCGCATGGGCTGGAGCTTCAAATGGGTGTCCTCGCTGGGGAGCGACTTCAATTTCGACTACCGCGTGTCCTTCACGGCGCAGGAGCTCGAGGCTCACCGGGCGTTCTACAACTACGCCTGGCAGGATCCTGGGGTCGCCGAACGCGAGGGTGTGAGCGTGTTCTTCAAGGACGGGCAGGAGCGCGTGTTCCACACCTACTCGGCGTACGCACGCGGTATCGACATCCTCAACACCGACTACAACCTCCTGGACCTCACGCCCAGGGGCCGCGATGAAGCCGGCCGCGGACCGTTCTGGGTGCGCCGCCACGACGAATACGATGTCTAGGGCCGCGCCCGCCTCGGCGCCGAGCGCACCAGTGCTCAGCGCGCGCGGGCCAGCAGCCCCACGGTCACCGTCGCGAGCAGCGCGGTGGGCAGCCAGGCGAGCACCAGCGGGTTGAGATCGAAGACGATCGTGCCGCTCTCGATCAGCCGCTGCAGCAGAAAGAAGCTGATGCCGAGAATGAGCCCCAGCATCATGCGCGTGCCCGCGCCCGCGGAGCGCAGCGAGCCGAGCACGAACGGAATCGCCAGCAGCACCGAGAAGGCGATGGCGAGTGTGCGCGCGATGCGCGACCAGAACGCGAACAGGTACTCGCGGGTATCGAGCGCATTGCTGCGGTAGTAGTTGATCAGCCGCCACAGGGCGCGGCTGGTGAGCTGCTTCGGATCCTCGACGGCGAGACCGAGGAACCCCGCGGTGAGTTTCGATGCGAGCAGGCGCTGCCCGGGGGGACGGGTCGTCACGGCATCGTCCGCGAAGCGCGACTCGGTGTAGTCACTCAACAGCCACTTGCCGCGCGAGCCGGCGGTGGCGCGCGTGGCGTGCCCCAGGGCGATCAGCCGATGCTGCGGCGACAGCTCGAAGATCTGCATGCTGCCGAACTGGCGCTGG
>VBNP01000038.1 GCA_005877965.1 Gammaproteobacteria bacterium
CCTGAGGCCGCCCGCCTGCTCGCCGAGCTGATCGCCGGCTGCTTTCCGGATGAGCGCGGCCGCTTCGGCCCGTTCGGCGGCCGTTACGTTCCGGAAACGCTGATCCCCGCGCTCGAGCGCCTCGAGCGGGGTGTGCGCGAGCACCTGCATGAGCGCGACTTTCAGGCGCAGTTCACCGAACAGCTCACGAGCTGGGTGGGCCGCCCCACGGCGCTCACGTTCGCGGCGCGCCTGTCGGCGGCCTGGGGCGCGAAGCTGTGGCTCAAGCGCGAGGACCTGGCGCACACCGGTGCGCACAAGATCAACAACGCGATCGGCCAGGCGCTGCTCGCGCAGCGGCTCGGCGCCCGGCGCATCGTTGCCGAGACCGGCGCCGGACAACACGGCGTCGCCAGCGCCGCGGCCTGCGCACGGCTGGGGCTGCCGTGCACGGTGTACATGGGGTCGATCGACATGGAGCGCCAGGCCCCCAACGTGGGGCGCATGCGCCTGTTGGGCGCCGAGGTCGTGCCCGTGACCAGCGGCGATCGAACGCTGCGCGCCGCCATCGACGAGGCGCTGCGCGCCTGGGTGTCCGATCCGCGCGATACCTATTATCTGCTCGGCTCGGTCGTGGGCCCGCATCCGTACCCCTACCTGGTGCGCGAGCTGCAGTCGGTGATCGGCCGCGAGGCGCGCGCGCAGATGCTCGAGGCGACCGGGGCGCTGCCGGATGCGGTCATCGCCTGTGTCGGCGGCGGTTCCAATTCCATGGGCGCCTTTCACGCCTTCATCCCCGACAGCACGGTCGAGATCATCGGCGTCGAGGCGGGCGGGCGCGGCGCGGGCCTGGGGGAGAACGCCGCGACGCTCGCCTTCGGGCGGCCCGGCGTGCTGCACGGCACCTACTCCATGCTGCTGCAGAACGAAGACGGCCAGATCCAGGAGACGCATTCGGTGTCCGCGGGTCTCGACTATCCCGGTGTCGGCCCGGAGCACGCGCTGCTGTCGTCCATCGGACGCGTTCACTACCAGACCGCGGGCGACGAGCAGGCACTCGCCGCAGTGCGCGCCCTGAGTGAATGCGAGGGGATCCTGCCGGCGCTCGAGAGCGCACACGCCCTCGCGGGCGCGCAGCGCTGGGCGCGCGCGAACCCCGGCCGCTCCATGCTCGTCTGTCTCTCGGGCCGCGGCGACAAGGACATGTCGACTCTGCAGCAGACGCTCCTCGGGCCGCCGCGCTCATGAGCCCGCGCGCGCGCATCAGTGAGGTGATCCGCGCCGCCGCCGCGGGGGGCGAGCCGGCGCTGCTGGCGTACCTCACCGCGGGTTCCCCCCGGCGTGAGAGCTTTCGCGAGCATGTGCGCTCGCTGGCGGGGGCGGCCGATGTGGTCGAGATCGGCGTGCCGTTCACCGATCCGATGGCGGACGGCGTCACGATTCAGCGTGCCAGCCTTGCGGCGCTGGCGCAGGGCGTGAGCCTCAAGTGGATCCTCGCCGAGCTGGAGCAGATCGGCGTGGTGCGCGCGCCGCTGCTGCTGATGAGCTACCTGAACCCCTTGCTGGCCTTCGGCCTCGAACGGCTCGGGGAGCGGGCGGCGCGCGCCGGCGTGGCGGGCTTCATCGTGCCCGATCTGCCGCTCGATGAAAGCAGCGAGCTGCGCGCGGCGCTGGATGCGCAGCAGCTCGCGCTGGTGCAGATGGTGACTCCGGTTACCGAGCCGCAGCGCCTCGCGCAGCTGTGCGCGGGCAGCCAGGGCTTCGTGTACGCCGTCACCATGACCGGGACGACCGGCGGGCAGGTCGCGCTGCCCGAGGAGCTGATCGGCTATCTGGAGCGCGTGCGCGCGAGTTCCCCGCTGCCGGTGTGCGCCGGTTTCGGCATCCGCAGCCGCGAGCAGGTCGAGCGGCTGCGCGGGCACGTCGACGGGGTGGTGATCGGCTCGGCGCTGGTGGAGGTGTTGGAGCGGGGCGAGGATCCGGCCGCGTGGCTGCGGCAACTGGCTTGCAGTTAATAGACCGCTGCGCTCAGGTCCGTACCGCTTCAGGGCGCTCGAGCGCCGCCGCCGGTGCCGGCAGCGGCGAGCGCTGCTGCAGACAGTCATAGAGATCGCCGGCCACATCGCTCCAACGACGCAGCGTAGCCCGCGCGATCATCGCCTTGCGCTGCCGCAGGTAGTCGCGATCGCTGATCAGGCGACGCACGGCACGGGTGATGTCTGCGGTGTCGGCAGGGTCGACATAGTCCATCAACTCGCCGCAAACTTCCGGAATCGAGCTCGCTCTGGAGGCGACACACACACTGCCAAACCACGCGGACTCGCCCACCGGCAGGCCCCAACCCTCGACGTGGCTCGGAAAAGTGGAAAACAGGCAGTGTCTATACAGCCAGGCCAGCACGGAATCGGAGGGGCCCTCCACCACGCGTACGAACTGTGCCAGCAGCGCGTCGCTCTCCAGCCGGGCGCGAACTTCCGCGCCGCCGACCCGGCCGTACATGCCCGCAAACACCAGCAGCGGCGTTCTGTCACCTGACTCCGCGATCAGGCGCCGCCACGTCTGCAGCAGCGAAGTGCCGTTCTTTCTGGCATCGATCGTGCCCGCCGCAAGCACGAACTCCCGACCCGCGAGCTCCGTCAATTGTGGCGGCAGCGGAACTTCGGCGTTGCGCTCAAAGCCGACGAACTCGTGCGCCAGCCTCGTGACGTGAATCGGTGGCACGCCATCGCGCCCGGCGGCATACCGGCGCAGCTCAGCCGCGGCACAGGAGGAAACGCAGGCAAACCGGCTGGCGTAGCGCAGTGCCTCATCCAGCCAGCGGCGGAAAAGCGTCGTGACCTTGGCGCGAAAGTATTGCGGATCCGAAACGGCAATCAGGTCGTGCACCATCTGCAGCACATCGCCGCCGCGTGCGCGATGCTCGGCCGCGAAGCGCCACAGCTGCGGAAAGTCCCAGGTGGTGCCAAGGCAGGCAAGACAGCTGTCCGGGGGCAGCGCGGTGATTTTCCTGACGGCCACCGCAGGCACGGCCGGGCGGTTGCGGGCGCTGGGCGCCAGGCCCTTGCGTTGCAGGCGAGCCGGGGCGAGCAGGGCGGCAAGATAGATGTCCGCTTTCTTCAGCGTACGCTGCAGTTTGCCTCTCGCGGCCTGCCGCAGATAGCTCTTGACCTGAACTCTGCTGGGAAAAATCCGCGAGGCCTGCTGCAGACCCAGATCGATCAACAGACCCTCCGCACTGAATTCCCCGGCGTGCGCGAGACAGGCGGGATCGAATTCGTAGAATGCCCGGCTGTCACGATCGAAGAAGATGCCGCGAATCACGCCGCCATGGTCACGCGCCAGCGATCTCACGATATTGAGCTCCACTCGCTGGATACCGGTCACGCGGTCGCTGTGCCCGGCCCAGTGAGCGATGTCGGTGGCGTCGAAGTAGATCTTCATGATGGAATCGTAAGGCATGCAACCCTTCGCCCCAAGCCTGCGCACCGCCGCGGCGGAAATTTGCCTGGCGGTGCCAAAGCGCCGATCCTCAGCGACTCATGAAGACCCTGACCATCGCCGCGCGTTTCTGCGGGCCTGAGGCCTCTTCGAACGGTGGCTATTTCGCCGGGCTGGTGGCCACGCTCGCGTCCCGGACGCTGGCGGTGCGGCTGCTGAAGCCACCACCGCTGGACACCGAGCTCGCCGTCAGGGAGCTCGCGGACGGTGCGCTGCAGGTCGTGCAGGGCGAAGAGCCGATCGGCGAGGCGCACCCCGCGCTGCTGGAGCTCGATGTTCCGCCCGCCCCGGACTATCTCCAGGCGGTGGAAGCCTCGCGTCGCTACGCGGGCTTTCGCTATCACCGCTTCCCCAGCTGCTTCGTGTGCGGCGTGCGCCGGGTGCGCGGGGACGGCCTGCGCATTTTCGCGGGCGCCCTGCCCGAGCGCGGGGTGGTCGCGGCGCCCTGGGTTCCCGATGCCTCGCTCGATCTGGGTGATGGCAAGGTGCGCGCGGAGTTCATGTCGGCGGCGCTCGATTGTCCCGGTTACTACGCCGTCGCCGCCGATGACCGCATGATGCTGCTCGCGGAGCTCACCGCGCACGTGCACCGCCGCGTCCATATCGGCGAGGCTTGCACGGTGGTGGCCTGGCCGATCGGCTCGAGCGGCCGCAAGCACGAGGCCGGCACGGCGATCTTCGACGGCGAGGGCGAGTTGTGCGGCAAGGCGCGCGCGCTGTGGATCGAGCCGCGCAGTCCCCATGCGAGCGCTTGAGGGTTGTGCCGGGGCGCGCGGCGCGCCCGCGGCGGCGCCTCAGCCGCGGCTCAGGCGCATCATCGTCTCCGGGTAGCGCTCACCGGCGGTGGCACCGGCGGGGAATACCGCCTCGATGGCGGCGAGGTCCTCGGCGTCGAGATGCGCCCGGAGCGCGCCGACGTTCTCCTCGAGGTTGCGGATCCGCCGTGTGCCGGGAATCGGCACGATGTGTTCTCCCTGCGCCAGTACCCAGGCAAGCGCCAGCTGCGCCGGCGTGCAGTCCTTCTCGCGCGCCAGCTCCCGCACCTTATCGACGAGTGCCAGATTGCGGCCGAAGTTCTCGCCCTGAAAGCGCGGGGTGCTGCGGCGATAGTCATCGGGCGCGAAGTCGTCGGGACTCTTGATGGCGCCGGTGAGGAAGCCGCGTCCGAGAGGGCTGTAGGGCACGAAACCGATGCCGAGACGCTCGCAGCTCTCCAGTACCCCGTCCTCGGGATCGCGCGTCCACAGCGAGTACTCGCTTTGCAGCGCGGTGATCGGATGCACGCGATGCGCGCGCTCGAGCGTCTGCGGGGTAACCTCCGAGAGCCCGAGGTAGCGCACCTTGCCGGCGTGCACCAGCTGCGCCATCGCGCCCACGGTATCCTCGATCGGCACGCTGCGGTCGACGCGGTGCAGGTAGTACAGGTCGATGTGCGTCACGTTAAGGCGTTTCAGGCTCGCCTCGCACGCGTCGCGCACGTGCTTGGGGCTGCCGTCGATGGCGCGCGCGGTGGGATTGCCGGTGTCACGCAGGAAGCCGAACTTGGTGGCGAGGAACACCCGCTCGCGCCTGCCCTGCAGGGCACGGCCGACGAGTACCTCGTTGGTATAGGGCCCGTAAGCGTCCGCGGTGTCCCAGAACGTGACCCCCAGCTCGAGCGCGCGATTCAGCGTGGCGAGCGACTCGGCGTCATCGTGCGCGCCGTAGAACTCGCTCATGCCCATGCAGCCCAGACCGAGTGCCGAGACCTTGGGACCCTGGGGGCCGAGGGTGCGGGTTTGCATACGGATCACTCCTGACAGGACGCGGGGCAAGATGGATTCTGCGCCCGCCGGCGCGGCCGGGCGAATACGCAATAAGATAGAGGCGAACCGATCTAGGACGCCACGGCGCTCGACATGTGCGCCCGGCGCCAGCCGCCGTAGCGGTAGTAGAGCGCGGCGAGGATCGCGGCAAGCACCGAGGACACCGGGAAGCTCCACCAGACTGCATCCGCGTGGTAGCTGTCGAGCAACACCTGCGCGAGCGGGAAGCGCACCACCAGCAGCGCGACGGTGAGGATGACGAGCGGCGCCATCACCGCGCCGGTGGCGCGCACCACGCCGAACAGCGCCACGGAAACTCCGAAGAAGATGAACGAGCCCGTGACGATGCGGTTCAGGTGGGTCGCGATCGCGAGCGCGGCGGATCCGGCCGGCAGGAACAGTCCGAACACCGCGGTGTCGAGCAGCTCGATCGCGAGCACGATCGAGCCGGTCAGCAGCACGCTGTAGAGCACGCCCACCCGGGCGATGCGCGTGACCCGGTGCCACTTGCCGGCGCCCACGTTCTGCGCCGTCATCGCCGACATGCCCATGGCGACGGCGAACGCCGGCATCTGGATGTAGTTCCAGATCTGCAGCGCGGCGCCGAACGCCGCGGTGGTGTCGACACCGAAACGGTTCACGAGCGTGATCATGAGCACGCCGCTCAAGGACAGCACCAGCATCTGGGCGCTCATCGGCACGCCTTTTTTCACCAGCGTTGCGACCACCGACCAGTCCACCTTCAGCAGCGCCAGCTCGCTGTGGTGCAGGCACAGGATGTGACGGCGGCGATACAGATGGCGGATGAGGGCCGCGAGACTCACGGCCTGGGCGACGAAGGTCGCGAGCGCCGAGCCCGCGATACCGAGGCGCGGAATGGGACCCAGGCCGAAGATGAACACCGGGTTCAGCGCAATGTCGATCGCGACCGACAGCAGCATGAAGTAGAACGGCGTCTTGGAGTCGCCGGCGCCGCGCAGCACCGCCATCACGAAGGCATACAGGTAAAGACACGGCAGCGCGAGGAAGATCACCCGCATGTAGGCCACCGCGAGCGGCAGCGAGTCTGCGGGTGTGCTCATGGCGACGAGCAGCGGCCGGCACAGCGCCAGCCCCGCGACGGCCATCGCCACCGAGATGCCGGCGAAGAAGGTCGCACTGGTGCCGACCACGCGCTTGGTCTCGGGCAGGTTGTTCGCGCCGATGCATTGACCGATGAGGATGGTCGCCGCCAGCGCCACGCCGAAGGCCGCGCCGATCAGCAGGAACATCACGGTGTTGGCGTTCGAGGTCGCCGTCAGCGCCGCCTCGCCGAGGAAGCGGCCGACCCAGATGGAGTTCACCGAGCCGTTGAGCGATTGCAGTATGTTGGCGAACAGGATCGGCAGCGAGAATCTGAACAGGCCGACGCGGATCGAGCCCTCCGTGAGGGAGCGCTGCACTTAGGCTCAGCGTCTCAGGCCGCAGGCGACGATGCCGGCACCGGCGGCCAGCAGCGCCCAGCCCGGCCACTCGTGGCCGCGGCTCATCGCCAGCCAGAACAAGCCCCCGCCGAGGTAGGCCATGCCGAGGATGATCGTGTCGCGTCTGCGGCTCGCACGCAGCTGCTCGAGCAGCTCGCCGATCTGCGGCGCCGGCGTCTGCGTACGCGCGACGCCCGATTGACGCTGCGCCAGCCCGTGCAGCAGGGCGGGCAGGCCGCGCGCCGCGGCGATGAGCTCAGGTGCGCGGGTGCGCAGCTCCTGCACCAGGGCGCGCACGCTGGTGCGCTCACGCATCCACTCGCGCAGGATCGGACTCGCGGTGCTCCAGATGTCGAGCTCCGGATACAGCTCGCGTCCCAGGCCTTCCACGTTGAGCAGGGTCTTCTGCAGCAGCATGAGCTGCGGCTGGATCTGCATGTTGAAGCGGCGCGAGATCTCGAACAGGCGCAGCAGGATGCGGCCGAAGGAGATGTCCTTGAGCGGGCGGTCGAAGATCGGTTCGCACACGGTGCGCACCGCGGACTCCATCTCATCCACTCGCGTGTCCGGCGGCACCCAGCCGGACTGCAGATGCAGCTGCGCGACGCGCCGGTAGTCGCGATCGAACACCGCCAGGAAGTTTTCCGCGAGGTAGTGCTGGTCGGCCGGATCGAGTGTGCCGACGATGCCGAAGTCCACCGCCGCGTAGCGCGGGCGCTGCGGGTCATCGACCAGCACGAAAATGTTGCCGGGGTGCATGTCGGCGTGGAAGAAGTTGTGGCGGAATACCTGCGTGAAAAAGATGCGCACGCCGTTCTCGGCGAGCCGCGCGATGTTGGTGCCGGCGGCCTTGAGGCGCGCCCGCTCGCTGATCGGCACGCCGTGGATGCGCTCCATGACCATCACATCGGTGCGGCAGTACTCCCAGTGAACCTCCGGCACGTACAGCAGCTCGGAAGCTGCGAAGTTGCGCTTCAGCTGCGAGGCGTTGGCCGCCTCGCGCATCAGGTCGAGCTCATCGAGTATGGTCTTCTGGTATTCCGCGACCAGCTCGCGCGGCCGCAGCCGCCGGCCCTCGGCCCAGTAGCGGTGCGCGAGATCCGCGAGCGCATGCAGCACCTCCAGATCCCGCTCGATCACCGCGCGCATGCCGGGCCGCAGCACCTTGACCACCACCTCCGCGCCGCCGGGCAGGCGCGCGGCATGCACCTGCGCGATGGAGGCGGCGGCGAGCGGCGTCTCGTCGAAGGCGCCGAACACCTGCGAGAGCGCCCGACCGTAGGCGCGCTCGAGCGACTCGCGGGCGATGGCGCCCGGAAACGGCGGCACGCGATCCTGCAGCTTGGCGAGTTCATCGGCGATATCCGCCGGCAGCAGGTCGCGGCGCGTGGAGACCGCCTGCCCGAATTTCACGAAAATGGGTCCGAGCTCCTCGAGCGCGAGCCGCAGGCGCTCGGCGCGGCTCACCGCCCGCCGGCGTTCGAACCACACCCCGGGCGAGAGAAAGAACAGGAAGCGCAGCGGCCGGTATAAATGAGTGGCGCGCACGTAGTCATCAAGGCCGTGCCGCAGCAGCACCCGCTGGATCTCGACCAGCCGCACCAGCACCCGCAGCTTCACGGGGTTGCGAGCCGCGTCATGCGCCGCGCCGCCGCGCGAGCTGCTCGAGGCGCGCGCCTAAGCGGTCGACGCCCTCTCGCACCGCATCGACACCGCGCAGGAACTGCTCGCCCTCGCTGCGCGGCACGAGATCGGCGCGTTCGTGGCCGAGGTACTCTGCAAGGTTCGCGAGCGTGGTGCCGGCGGCGCTGCGACTCCAGTCAAGCGTGAGGCGCGCCAGCCGCCCGAGCTGATGGGCCGGCACATCACCGAGCAGCAGCGACAGTTCCTCCTCGAGGTCGGGGCGCAGGAGCCTGGCGAGCTCGCGGAACTTCTGCGCCAGCTCCGCATCGCCGCCGATCGCGACCTCGCCCCGCTGCAGCACCGCCTCGGCCGACTCGCCCGCGAGCGCGAGCAGGCTCGCGGGTCCGCCCGCCAGCGTGGCGTCTGCGGGCGCCTCGTCGCGGGTCACGGTGAGCGTCCGGCCGGTCGATGCCACCCGCAGGCGCGTGATGGCGCGAATCTCGATCGCGACACTCCTGCCCTCGAGCTCCGCGCACAGCTGCCGCGCGCGCGGCGAGCGCGGCAGGCCGCGGTTCAGCAGGTTGTCGAGGGTCGCGCTCAGCATCGCAGGTCTTGCCGGGGCGCGTTGCGCGCTAGTACCTGTAACCGCGGTGTACGGCGACGATGCCGCCGGAGAGAGCGTGGTAGCGGCAGCCCTCCAGTCCCGCGTCCTGCATCATCTTCAGGAGAGTCTCCGCGTCCGGATGCACGCGGATCGACTCGGCGAGATAGCGGTAACTCGCCGCATCGCGCGCCACGAGCCTGCCGAGCAGCGGCAGAATGCGCAAGGAGTAGGCGTCGTAGAGCCCCTTCAGGCCAGGGACCTTCGGGTGCGAGAACTCGAGCACCAGCAGCTGCCCGCCGGGCTTGAGGGCGCGGCGCATGGAGGCCAGCGCCGCGCTCTTGTCGGTGACATTGCGCAGACCGAAGCCGATGGTGATGCAGTCGAAGGTGCCGTCGGGGAACGGCAGGCGCTCGGCATCGGCCTGCACGTACTCGACGTTGCCGACGCAGCCCGCATCGATCAATCGGTCGCGGCCGCGCTCGAGCATGGCGGCGTTGATGTCGGTGAGCACGATCAGGCCGCGCTCGCCCACCTGGCGGGCGAGTCCGGCCGCGAGGTCGCCGCTGCCGCCGGCGACGTCGAGCGCGCGCTGGCCGGCGCGCAGATTCGCCAGCGCCAGGGTGAAACGCTTCCAGATCCGATGCGTGCCCGCGGACATCAGATCGTTCATCAGGTCGTAACGGTCGGCGACGGAGTCGAACACCCCGCGCACGCGGCGCGCCTTGTCCTCGCGCGGCACGCGCTGAAAGCCGAAGTCGGTGGAGCGCTCGTCGGTCATGGCGGTGCGCGACCAGATCTAATGAGACGCATTCTAGTCGATCGGGCAGCGAGTGCCCGGCGGTGCGATCGTGGTTGCATTTTTGTGGCAGCGATGCGCAGAATCGCGGCCGTCGAGGGGGTCTTGCGCACGAAGCGGGCCGGGCATCACTGTCCGGCCCGCTTTTTTGGGGCGCGACGCCTGTGCCCGGGGTGCACGCTTAAGAGCTCGGCCGCTCGCGCGCCTTGCGCTCGAGGTACCGCGCCCACTTCGCCCGCTGCTCACGACCGAGCTCGTGCAGGTACTTCCAGGTGTAGAGCCCGGTGTCGTGCCCGTCGTCGAACACGAGCTTCACGGCGTACTGCCCGACCGGCTCGACCGCCGTGATGGCGACGTTCTCCTTGCCGAGCACCAGTACCTCCTGCCCGGGTCCGTGCCCCTTCACTTCGGCGGATGGGGAGTGCACCCGCAGGTATTCGAACGGCAACTCAAAGCGGCTGCCGTCGGCGAAGCTCACTTCGAGCATCCGTGAGGTGCGCCGCAGGCGGATCTCGGTGGGAATGAGGTCGGACATAAGAGCGAGACGCAGTATAGGCAATGACGGCTGGACGCCCGGATTGCTGCAGTGCAATATATGCGAGTCTGGCCGCTGTCGGATGCGCGGATACGGTCTTTTGCGACGATGACAATCCGCGCCGCGCCTCTATACTCACGTCCTCTTTTTGTGCACGAGGGCTTAGGTCCC
>VBNP01000039.1 GCA_005877965.1 Gammaproteobacteria bacterium
GATGAACGGCTTCACCAGCGAGCCCATCGAGCGGTGCGCATCGAGGGCGCGGTCAAAGCCGTCGTAGCCGACGTTGCGCCCACCGACGATGGCGATCACGTCGCCGCTTTGCGGTGATGTGACCACGACTGCGCCTTCGAGGGGCTCCTGCGCGCGCTTGCGCTGCCGATCCAGACGCGTGAGCTCGTGCTCGAGCGCCTGTTCGGCCTGCTCCTGGGCGCGCGGTTCGAGGCTGGTGTAGATCCGCAGGCCCGCCTCGGTGAGATCCTGGTCGTGATAGTCGCGCCGCAGGGTGCGGCGCACGAAGTCGAGGTACGCGGGGTAATAGGCGCCCGCCGGCCGGCGGGCGACACCGAGCGGCTCGTGCGCGGCCGCGCTCGCCCCCTGGGCGGTCACGATGCCCTGGTCGGCCATGATCTTGAGGACCAGGTCGCGCCGCAGACGCGCGCGCTCGGGATGGCGCCGCGGATCGTAGTACGAGGGTCCGCGGACCACCGCGACCAGCAGCGCCACTTCCGACAGGTCGAGCTCCGCGAGCGGCTTGCCGAAATAGAACTGGCTGGCCAGGCCAAAGCCGTGAATCGCGCGGTCGCCATCCTGTCCGAGGAAGATCTCGTTGATGTACGCGTTCATGAGATCGGCCTTGGTGAAGTGCGCATCCAGCGCCATCGCCATGATCGCCTCACGCACCTTGCGCGACAGCGTCTGCCGCGAACTGAGGAAGTAGCTGCGCACCAGCTGCTGGGTGAGCGTGCTGCCGCCCTGCTCGATCTGGCGGGCACGCACGTTGACCCACAGCGCGCGCAGCATCGCGACCGGGTCGACGCCGTAATGGCTGTCGAACTTGCGGTCCTCGACCGCCTTGAGCGCGGCGGGCAGGAGCGAGGGCACCTCCTGCGGCGTGACGACGATGCGATCCTCGCCGTGGATCGGAAAAATGCTGCCGATGAGCAGCGGTTCGAGCCGCAGCACCGGCAGGTCACGGCCGGCGCTGTCGCGCAGGCTCTCGAGGCCCTGCGGACCTGCGACGATGCTCAGCAGCTCGGCGTTGCGCGTCTCGTCCGCGAAGAGCGCCGGCCGCAGCGCAATGTCGAAGCGAGCGCCCTGCACGCGGTAGGTGCCGGGCCGTTCGGGCCGCTCGGCGCGCCGGTAATGCAGGCGTTGCAGCTCCTGCTCCAGCTGCGCCGGCGCCAGCGCCAGTCCCGTGTACAGCTCGAGCGGCGCCGCGAACACCTGCGCCGGCAGCGTCCAGCGGCGGCCTTCGAATTGCCGGGTCACCAGGCGATCCAGATACACAATGTAGAGGACGCCGGCCAGCGCGGCGACCCCCAGGCCGAGGAGCACGATGCGCTTCAGATGAACAGCTCCGCGGCCGGCGAGCGCAGGTTGTAATGCGAGCTCATGGCGTGCCCGTAGGCCCCGGCGTTGGCGATGAGCAGCACGTCCCCTTCATGGGTCACCGGCAGCAGGCGATCGTGCCCGAGCACGTCCGCGCTCTCGCAGATGGGGCCCACGATGTTGACGAGCTCGGTGGCCGCTTCATCCGCGCGCGTGAGGTTGGCGATTTCATGGTATGCCCCATAGAGCGCCGGACGGATGAGGGAGTTCATGCCGGTCGTCACGCCGACGAAGCGCACTCCGCCCTTCGCCTTCAGTTGCGTCACGCGCGCGAGCAGCACGCCGGCGGAGGCCACCAGGTAGCGTCCGGGTTCGAGCCACACCTCCAGCCGCGGATGCTCGGCGCGCACCGCCAGCAGCAGCGTGTCGAGCCTGGCGAGATCGACGCCCGGCTGATCGGGGTGCTCGGGCACTCCCAGGCCGCCGCCGACGTCGATTACGCGCAGATCCGCAAAGCCGTGCGCCGCCGCAGCCAGGAGGCGCGCCGTGTGCTCCCAGCTGGTCACATCGAATACCCCGCTCCCCACGTGCGCCTGCAGGCCCACGATGCGCACCCCGGCATCGTGCGCGCGCCGCGCAAACTCCCGCAGTTCCGCGATCGGCACGCCGAATTTGGAGCGCGTCCCGGCGGTGCGCACGTGCGTGTGATGGCCGCGGCCGACGCCGGTGTCGACGCGCACGAAGATGTCGTGGGCGCGGAACAGCTGCGGCCACTCGGTGAGCGCGTAGGTGTTGTCGACCGTGACGCGCACCCCCGCGGTGAGCGCCCAGGCGACTTCCGCGCGTGACGCGAAGTTCGGCGTATAGAGAATGCGCTGCGGGTCGATATCGGAAAACAGCTGCAGCACCCGCTCGACCTCACCGCGCGACACGCACTCGAACTCGATGCCCTCGGCGCGCAGCGTGCGCAACACCTGCGGGTGCGGATTGGCCTTCACGGAGTAGTGCACCCGCGCGAGCGCCGCGAGTGTGCGCAACGCCCGTGCCGCCTCGCGCACCACCTCCAGGTCATAGACGTAGGCCGCGTCATGCTCCCCGAGGGCGCCGAGCAGCTGCGTGCGCTTGGAGCGCCACCACGGCGCGCCCCCGCCTGCCGAGTCCTGCGGCTGCGCGAACAGCTGCTGCCAGGTGGGACCGAGCACCTTGTCCCCCGGCACCGGGCGGATGAGCAGCTCGTGCAGTTGCTGCACCAGGCGGTCGCCCTGGTCCTCGTCGACCACGAAAGTGAAATTCAGATCGTTGGCGGCCTGGCTCACCAGGTGGATCTTCTGCTCCTCGAAGAATTCGAAGGCGCCTCCCAGCTGGTGCAGGATCGCGCGGATGTTGCGACCCACCAGACTCACGGAGGCGCACGGGCCGATCACCTGCACGCGGCACAGGCGTGACAGGTCGGCGACCAGCCCGGCGAGCCGCGTGTTGTCGAGTGAGTTGGCCGCCGGGTCCAGCGACACCGTGACGTTGGTCTCGGAGGTCGACACCAGGTCGACCGACATGCCGTGCTGCTTGAACACCTGGAAGGCATCGGCCAGGAACCCCACCTGGTGCCACATGCCGGGGCTCTCCAGCGAAACGAGCGTGATGCCTTTCCTGGTGCACACGGCCTTCACCTGCGCGCCGCCGTCGCTTTCCGCACTGAGCACCGTGCCTTCCAGATCCGGCGCCTGGGTCGCGTAGACATGCAGCGGGATGTGGTACTGGCGCGCCGGCAGGATGCAGCGCGGGTGCAGGACCTTGGCGCCGCTGGTGGCGATTTCCTGGGCCTCGTCGTAGTGCAGCGCGCGCAGCAGGCGCGCGGTGGGCGTGGCGCGCGGGTTGGCGCTGAACATGCCCGGGACGTCGGTCCAGATTTCCAGCCGCTGGGCGCGCAACTTGGCCGCGAGGTAGGCCGCCGAGGTATCCGAGCCGCCGCGCCCCAGGAGCACGGTGTTGCCGTCGTGATCGCTGGCGATGAATCCCTGGGTGACGATGACCGGGGCCAGAGCCTGCAGGCGCTCCTCGAGCGCCGCATCGGGTGCGAAACCGCACACCGCCGAGAGCACGCTCGCCTTGTGCGTGGCGCTGTGCCGCTCCTCGGCGCGCAGCATGGTGCGCGCATCGGCCCACGCCACGTCCAGTCCGCGCGCGCGCAGGAAGCGCGCGCCGATCTGCGTGGCGATCAGCTCACCGATGGCCATGACGCGCGCGCGCGTGTGATCGCTCACCTCACGCACCGGCGCGATCCCGGCGGCGAGCTCGCGCAGCTCGGCGAGGTGGCGCTCGACGTCGTCTCCGAGGGCGACGCCCAGCTCGACCGCCAGGCGCCGGTGGCGTTCCTCGATGGCGCGCAACTCCTCCTCCTGCGCCTCGCCCGTGGCGGCATCCAGCAGTCGCTCGAGGCGGTCGGTGATGCCGGTCACGGCCGAATGCACGATGAGCAGGCGCGCGCCGCCGGCGCAGCGCCTGGCGGCGACATGCGCGATATTGGTCCAGTTGGCCAGCGTGGAAACGCTCGTTCCGCCGAACTTCAGGACGATCCAGGCCGAGGGCGTGCGGGTCACTGCTGGTTCCTTCAGACACGCGACGTCGAAGGCGGGAGAGCGCTGGGGGGCCGCAGGCCGCCTTGCCTCTACAGCTCGTCGTCGAAGTCCTTGAGATCTTTCTCGAGCTTCTTGTCCGCCAGCACTTCCTCGAGGCGGCTCCAGGCGGCCTTGCCGCGCTTGCCCTGGTTACGGACGCGCTTGTCCACCCGGTCGAGTAGCCGGTCGTAATCGGTGCCGTCCTCGGTCGGACTGCTCAGGAATTCATCGTCGAGATCGAAAGTCTCGTTGTCTCGTTCCGACATCTGGCAGTGCAAATCCCGAATTAATTCAATAGCTAAGGTGCCTTGGCGGCACGGAACAAGGCTGCGAACTATAGCCGATTCGCGCCGCCGATCAACTTTTAGCCAACACGCCGTCCGGCCGACCCCCCGGGGCCCCCCCGGGGGCCTCAGGGCTGATCCGTCCGGTCGCGAACCACCACCGGGGCGCCCCGGCTCAGACCCAGTCCCTCCGCGGCGCTGTGCTCGGCGCGGGCGATCTCGATCACCCCGAAGGAGTTCACGAGCGCGAGGTATTCCCCGGGCCGCGTGTCGCCGTACGTGCGCAGCAGGGGAAAGGCGTGATTGCCCGCGTGCACCAGGGGCAGCCGGTAACGCTCGATCAGCGTGGCGTCGATATTGGTGATGAGGTTGCCAAAGTGGTCGATGCTGATGACGACGCCGGTGACGCTGCGAGGCTCGACCGTCGGGTCCTCCACCCACGCCGGGACCAGTGTGCGGACCGTCTCGCCGAGCGCCTGCAGCGGGCAGCGTCCGGCCGCGAGCTCGGCGGCGACCGGCGCGAAAATGTCCCGGCCGTGGAAGGTGGCGCTCGGACGATGCACTCCGAGGCGCGCAAGTTCCGCGGTCCCGAGGCGCACGATCAGCGCGTCGCGCGCGCGGTTGACGATCGGGGCCAGCAGGCCGTTGTCGGGCGCCAGGAAATAGTGTCCGGCGGCGTGCACGGCGAGAATGTTGCGCGCGGTGCCGACGCCCGGATCGACTACGGCGACGTGCACGGTTGCGGGCGGGAAGTAGCCGAAGGCGTGCGCCAGCCAGAAGCCGGCTTCAGCGGGCCAGTGCACTACGATCTCATGCGTGAGATCGATGATGCGCGCGCCCGGGAAGCGCGTCAGCATGCAGCCCTTCATGACGCCGACGAACGGCCCCTGGTGACCGAAGTCGGTCGTGATGGTGATGACCCCCGAGGCGCTCGGGGCGTTCATGAGCTCAGCGCGCGCTGCGGCGCGCGTGCCGCCTCAGCCGCGTGCACCGCGGCTGCCCGCCGCACGGCCGCCTTCTGCGCAGGAGCGGCACCGATCGGTATAGGGCACGGCGTCCAGTCGCTCCGGCTCGATGTCCTCGCCGCACACCGAGCAGGTGGCATAGCGGCCGGAGGCGAGGCGCCGCAGCGCCCCATCGACCTGCTGCAGCTCTTCCTGGGCCGAGTGCGAGATGGCCCCGAGCACGTCATCGTTCTCGCGCTGCGTCACCTGCTCGGCGAAGTCTGCCGACAGCGGGTCCGCCTCGTGGCGCAGGTCGGCGCTCGCGTCGCTGGCGCGCTGGCGCAGCTCGTCGCGGCGCTTGAGCAGTCGGTCGCGTACCGCCTTGGTATCCACTTCGCTCCCCAGGAGCCCTCAGGACGCCCGCCGGCCGCGGCGCCGCTCTTCGAGCCATTGTTGCAGCCGGTCGAAGGGCTCGATGAACTTCGTCACGCCTTCGCGCTCGAGTTGCGCCGCGACGGCCTCCAGATCGACATCGAGCCGCTCCAGGCCCTCGCGCGCATCACAGCCTTCGGCAATGTGGCGCTCAAGGCGCAGCTCAGGTCTCCCGAGGCGCCGGTAGGCGTTGAGCGTCTCGAGCGGCATGGTGTTGACCGTATTGGGCACCACCAGCTCCTCGACATACTTGATCGGGCTGTAGCTCGGGTCCTTGGTCGAGGTTGAGGCCCACAGCAGCCGTTGCGGGCGCGCACCGCGCGCCGCCAGCGCCTGCCACTGCGCGGTGGCGATCAACTGCTCATGGATTTCGTAGGCGCGACAGGCGCTGGCGATCGCCGCCTTGCCGCGCAGGGTGCGCGCTGCGGGCTGGCCATGCGCCGCAAGCCCATCGAGCAGCCTGTCCACGGCGGTGTCGATGCGGCTGAGAAAGAAGCTCGCGACGGAGGCGACGCGGCTGAGCGGTTGACCGGCCGCGGCGCGCGCGCTCAGGCCCTCCATGTAGGCGTGCGCCACGGCGCGATAACGCTCGGGCGAGAACAGCAGCGTCACGTTCACGTTGATGCCCGCAGCGATGAGATCGCGGATCACCGGCAAAGAGGCCTCGGTGCCGGGGATCTTGATGAGCGCGTTGGGCAGTCGCAGACGCTGCCACAGCCGCCGCGCCTCCGCCAGACTCCCGGGGCCGTCATAGGCGAGGTGCGGGGACACTTCCAGGCTCACGAAGCCGTCCGCGCCGGAGGTGTGATCGTAGAGCGGCCGCAGGAGCGCGGCGGCCGCGTGCAGATCCTCGATGGCGAGCTCCTCGTACAGCGCAAGGCTGGATGGCTCCGTGGGCAGAAGCTGCGCGATCGGCTGCCCGTACTGCGGGTCCGTCATCATGGAGTTGGCGAATATCGCCGGGTTCGAGGTGAGCCCGGCGACGCCGTCCTCGCGAACCAGGCGCGCAAGACTGCCGTCCTGCAGCATGCGGCGGCTGATGTCATCCAGCCAGACGCTCTCGCCGAGCTTGCGCAACTCGAGGAGCGGATTGGGCACCGGCGCGTTCATAGAGGCACTCTTGCGTCAGAGTAGCGCAGCCGGCAGCGCGAGTCTCGCGGTTTCGGTACGGATATGCGTAAATCAAGGGCGGAGCCTGACGGCGAGGAACACCGCCATGACCGAGATGTTCGATGCCGGGAAGCTGGCCGAGGAACTGCGCTCGCTGGTGAGCGACGCCGAAGCGCTGCTGCGGGCGAGCGGCAGCGCGGACGGCGCGGAAATGCAGCAGCGCGCCGAGGCCACGCTGCGGGAGCTGCGCACCCGGCTCAGCGCGCTCGAGGAGCAGCTGACCGCGCGGGCGCGCGACATCGACAGCTACGTGCGCGGCAACCCCTGGCAGGCCGTGGCCGTCGCGGGTGGGGTTGCGCTGCTGCTCGGGCTCCTCGTGGGCCGCCGCTGATGGACGCGCCCGAATCGCCCGCGGAAAATGCGGGCGCCGATCAGCCGCTGCGGTCGGCGCTCGGCGGGCTGCTCGGCGCGGGGCTGGACGCGGTGCGAACCCGCCTCGACCTCGCCGCCGTCGAGCTCGAGATCCACCTGTTGGCGCTGCTGCGGGTACTCGTGTGCCTGATCGGTGCGCTCGCGTGCGCGTTGCTCGCGCTCGCCTTCGTTCTGACCACGCTGCTCGTGGCGCTGTGGGACACGCATCGCACTCTGGCTCTGCTCGGCGCGACCCTGGTGTTCCTCGGGCTCGCGGCGCTGTTCGGCGCGCTCGGCGCGCGCACCCTGCGCAACCAGCCACGGGTTCTGCAGGGTTCGCTGCAGCAACTGTGCGAAGACCAGCGCCGCGCCGGGGACGGGTGATGAGGCGCATGGCGGACCTGCAGGAGCGGCGGCGCGTCCTGTTGGCGCGCTGCGCGCAGCAGCGCGCGGAATTCGCGCAGCGCATGGCGGTGCTGCGCCCCCAGCCGCGAGGCCCCGCAGGCGCGGCGCAGTCCGCCGCGCGCCACCCGCTCGCCTGGATCGCGATGCTCGGCGCCCTGATGCTGATGAAGCGCACGCGCGAAGTGGTGTCGCTGCTGGTGTTCATCCGTTCGGCGGTGGCATTAGTCACGCGCGCCGCGCAGCTGCTGCGTCTCATCGCGCATGCGCGCGCGCCGCCCCCGGGCGGCACGCAGGGCCCCTGACCGGGCGCCTCACGCGGCGCAGCGCCCGCTCAGTGCGTCGTCTGCGATACGCTCGCCGCTTGCGGCGCGGGTGCCGGTACGGCCTCGGGGTCGGCCGCAAGACCCACGAGCGTCGGAATGCCGCTGGCGGCTGCGAGCGTCGCACGGGCCAGATCCCAGTGAATGGCCGCGATATTGCTGCCGAGCGCCTGATCGAGCTTCTGCGATAACAGCTGCACATCCGGCTCGATGCTCTGGCCTTCGGCGTCCACCGGCGGATGCGCTTCGAGCAGCAGCTGACCCTCGATCCAGGCGACCTTCACCGGCTCGTTGACCAGCCGCACCGGGGTTCCGACCGGCACCAGCGCAAACAGCGCAGCGACGTCTTCGGGATACATGCGGATGCACCCGTGCGTCACCGCCATACCCACCGCCGTCGGGTTGTTGGTGCCGTGAAGCATGTACTCGCCGTTGCCCGCGGCGAGGCGCAGGGCGAAATCACCGAGTGGATTGTCGGGGCCCGGCCCCACGACCTTCGGCAGCGGATCGCCATTCTCGGCGTGCTCCTTGCGGATCGACTCCGGCGGATACCAGGCCGGGTGTCGGATCTTGGCGATGACCCGCGTGTCACCGAGCGGTGTACGCCAGTCCATCTTGCCGATGCTCACCGGGTAGGTGATGACGACCGGCTGCTCGCCCTTGCGGGGCTTGGGGTAGTAGTACAACCGGTGCTCGGGCAGGTTCACGACCAGGCCCGCACGCGGGCCCGCCGGCAGGATGCGCCGCCCGGGCAGCACCAGCCGGGTGCCCGCCCCCGGCAACCACACATCGACGCCGGGGTTCGCGCGAATGATTTCGTAATAGCCGAGACTGTAGCGGTGCGCGATATCCGGCAGCGTGTCTTCGTACACCGCCTGCACGCTCTCGTCGCTCCCCACCACCGGAGAGCCGTCCGACGGCAGGGGGTAGACACTGGCCCAGCCGGGGGCCGCCAGCAGGCCAACCCACGAGAGCGACCACAGAAGGGATCTCGATTTGCGCGCCTGATTCATGTGATTTCTGTAAATAATATCTAACACATTGATTTATAGATACTCTCAACCTAGACGGCAGGCGGCGTACCGGGTTCGCAGCGCGCCTATTGTAGAGGATTCCTTTACCATCGCGCGCGGTGACCGGCGGCGAAAAACTTCCGCGCACGTTTTTCGCGCGCAGCACTCTGGCGATCGCGCGCGAACTGATCGGCATGCACCTGGTGCACGACGATGGGCATGCCGTGCGTGCCGGCCGCATCGTCGAGACCGAGGCGTATCTGGGACCCCGCGATCTGGCGGCGCACTCCTCCCGCGGCCGCACCGCGCGCACCGAGGTCATGTTCGGGCCGGCGGGGCAGGCGTATGTGTATTTCATCTACGGCTTCTGGAATTGTCTGAACGTGGTCACCGGCGCCGCCGGTGTGCCGCACGCCGTGCTGGTGCGCGCGCTCGAGCCCCTCGAAGGCATCACCGATCGCACCTGGGGTCCGGGTCTGCTGTGCCGCGCGCTGCACATCGATCGGCGCCTGAACGGCGTCGATCTCACGGGCGATGTGCTGTGGCTGGAACGCGCCCCCGCTCGCGCGCCGCCGGTGCGCATCGCGCGCAGCACCCGCATCGGGGTCGACTACGCCGGCGAATGGGCGCGGCGGCGTTGGAGATTCTTCGATCGCGCGTCGGCGTATGTTTCCACCGCCCCGGCCCGCGGGCGCGCGCGCCGCTCGGCCGCGCCGGCCGGAGCCGGGAATTAATGTGCGGCGCGAGCCGAGGCGTACGCGCGCGACTGAAATCGCGAGCGCCGTGCGCCTACACTACGGGCCGCCGTCCGCCTGAACGAAAGGAAGCCGAATGTCGATCCGCAATCGCGCCCTCGTGGCACTGTGGGTCCTTGCGACCGCCGCGACGGGGATGTCGGCGCCGCTGCACGCGCAGGGCGTGGAAGGCACCGACTACCGCAGGATCGAGCCGCCCCAGCCCACCGACAGCCCGGGGAAGATCGAGGTCATCGAGTTCTGCTCCTACATGTGCCCGCATTGCAAGGAGTTCTACCCCCTGGTGAGCACCTGGGCGGCGAAGCTTCCCAGGAACGTGGTGTTCCGGCGCGTGCCGGTCGGCTTCAACCGCCCGGCATGGATCAACCTCGCGCGCGCCTACTACGCACTGCAGGTGAGCGGCGATCTGGACAAGCTCGACGGTGCGCTGTTTCACGCGATCCACGATGAGCACCTGCAGCTGTTCGACGAACAGAGCCTCGCCGACTGGGTGGGCAAGAACGGGGGCCATGAGGAGCAGTTCGCGGCCGCCTACGCCTCCTTCGGCGTCAACAACCAGACGGTGCAGGCCGATCAGCTGGCGGAGAAATACGGCATCGAGGCGGTTCCGACCCTGACGGTCAACGGCGAGTACCTGGTGATGGCCCAGACTTTCGCCGAGATGCTCCTCAACACCGACCGGCTGATTGCCCAGGCGCAAAGCTAGGCTCACGCCGCAGGCAACGCCGCGAAACACAAGTAGCTCAGGAGCCTGCAGGCTCGCGCGCCAGCTCCAGCAGCTCGCTCGCCTCGGCCACACGATCGCCGCGGGCGAAGTGAATCATCCCGACCGTACCCGCGTAGGGGGCGGTGATGGTGTGTTCCATTTTCATCGCCTCGATCACCATCAGCACCTCCCCGGCGGCGACCCTCTGGCCCACGGCGACCGGCACCGATACCACCACGCCGGGCAAGGGCGTCGTCAGCCCGCCGCTCGCGGCGCTCGCCGAGAACTCGTGTGTGCGCGGGTCCTCTACCAACAGGTCGTACTGCTCATCGGCGGTCCACAGGTACACACGCGCGCCGTCCAGGTGGTAACGCGCCTGCCGCCGCCGCGCATCGATGCGTGCCGCGACGACCGCGCCGCTGCACCGCGCGTCGGCGAGCGGCACGCGCGCGCCCGCATCCACGGTCACGGCGGCGGGCCTGCCGTGCAGGTATTCGAGCTCCACCGCGTGCGCGTGCCCGCGCCAGGACAAGCCGTAAGCGACCAAGCCTGGGAGGTTGGGCGTAAAGCCATCCGCCAGGTCCCAGGGGCTGCCCGCTGCGGCGCCGCTTTCGGTCTCACCGTGCAGGGCAAGCGCCGCCAGGATAAGCACCTCGGGGGCGGCGGTGCGCGGGCCGGCAAACTCCGCCGCACTCTGATCGAGCAGGCCGACGTCGTGCCGCACTTCAAGAAAGCGCGGCGCGCGCAGGATGCGGCGCAGCCAGCGCTCGTTGGTGTGCACGCCCGCGCTCAGGGTCTGTGTCAGCGCCGCGGCGAGCCGCGCGGCCGCCTGCTCGCGAGTGGGCGCCCAGGCGATGATCTTGCCGAGCAGCGAATCGTAGCAGTCCGGAACCGTATCGCCGCTGGCAAAGCCGGCATCTACGCGCACCGACTGCAGGTGCGGCCATTCGAGAACCTGCAGCTGTCCGGCGCTGGGCAGAAAGCCGCGCTCGGGATCCTCGGCGCAGATGCGCGCCTCGATCGCGTGACCGTCAAAGCACACCTCGCTCTGCGACAGCGGCAGCGCCTCACCCGCGGCGACGCGCAACTGCCACTCGACCAGGTCGAGTCCGGTCACCGCCTCCGTGACCGTATGCTCCACCTGCAGCCGCGTGTTCATTTCCATGAAGTAGAACTCGCCCCCGTCGAACAGGAATTCGACGGTGCCCGCGCTCAGGTAGCCGATCTCGCGTGCCACCACCAGCGCTGCGGCGCGCAGGCGCCCGCGCAGCTCCTCGGGCAGCGCCGGAGCCGGCGCCTCTTCGATGAGCTTCTGATGACGTCGCTGTATCGAGCAGTCCCGCTCACCCAGGTGCACGAAGTTGCCGTGCCGGTCGGCGAACACCTGCACCTCGATGTGGCGCGCTGCGGGCAGATAGCGCTCCAGGAGCAGTGTCCCGTCGCCGAAGGCGCTCTCAGCGAGGCGGCGTGCGGCGGCGAGCGCCGGCGCCAGCTCCGGCAGCTCGCGCACGATCTGCATGCCCTTGCCGCCGCCGCCGGCCGCCGGTTTGATGATGAGCGGCAGCCCGGTGCGCCGCGCCTCGTGCGTGAGGTGCGCCAGGTCCTGCTCCGAGCCGGCGTACCCCGGCAGCACCGGCACGCCGGCCGCGCGCATGCGCGTCTTGGCGACGATCTTCGAACCCATCGCGGCGATGGCCGCGGCGGGCGGTCCGACGAAAATGTGTCCGGCATCCGCGCACGCCTGGGCGAACTGCGCGTTCTCGGAGAGGAAGCCGTAGCCCGGGTGGATGGCCTCCGCCCCGCTCGCGCAGGCCGCCTCGATGAGGCGCCCGATGCTGAGATAACTGTCGCGCGCCGCCGCGGGCCCGATCCGCACCGCCTCATCCGCTTCGCGCACGTGGCGCGCGCCGGCGTCGGCGTCCGAGAACACCCCGACGGTGCGAATCCCCAGCCGGCGGGCGGTGCGGAAAATGCGGCAGGCTATCTCGCCGCGATTGGCGACCAGGAGACTCTTTATCACGGCGCCCTCCCCACCCGCCCTACATCCGGAACACGCCAAAGTGCGTCGGCTGTTGCGGCGCGTTGCGCACCGCCGCGAGCGACAACCCCAGCACGCGCCGCGTTTCGATGGGATCGATCACGCCGTCGTCCCACAGCCGCGCCGAGGAATAATAGGGATGTCCCTGGCGCTCGTATTGCTCGCGAATCGGCTGTTTGAATGCCTCCTCGTCCGCCGCCGGCCAGTCCTTGCCCGTGCCCCGCAGCTGGTCACGCTTGACGGTCGCGAGCACGCTGGCGGCCTGTTCACCGCCCATGACCGAGATGCGCGCGTTCGGCCATTGAAACAGCAGCCGCGGCGAATACGCCCGGCCGCACATGGCGTAGTTTCCCGCGCCGTAGCTGCCGCCGATGATCACGGTGAGCTTCGGCACCCCCGCGCACGCCACCGCCGTGACCAGCTTGGCACCGTCCTTGGCGATGCCGCCCGCCTCCGCGCGCCGCCCGACCATGAAGCCGGTGATGTTCTGCAGGAACAGCAGCGGAGTCTGCTCGCGCGCGCACAGCTCGATGAAATGTGTCCCCTTGAGCGCGCTCTCGGAAAACAGCACGCCGTTGTTGGCGAGAATCCCCACCGGATAGCCGCACAGGTGCGCAAACCCGCAGACCAGGGTCGTGCCGTAGAGCTGCTTGAACTCATCGAGCTCGGAGCCGTCCACGAGCCGCGCGATCACCTCGCGTACGTCGTAGGGCTTGCGCAGACTCGCCGGCAGCACGCCGTAGAGCTCCGCCGCATCGTAGCGCGGATCGGCGGCGGTGCGCGGCGGTGCGCTGGCGGCGCCGCCCTTCAGGCGCGAGATGATGCGCCGCGCAATGGCGAGCGCGTGCGTATCGTTCTGCGCGTAGTGGTCGCACACGCCCGATTCGCGGCAATGCACCTCCGCGCCGCCGAGGGACTCCGCGTCGATGTCCTCGCCGGTCGCGGCCTTCACCAGCGGCGGGCCGCCGAGAAATACCCGTCCCTGGTTGCGCACGATCACGTTCTCATCCGACATCGCCGGCACGTACGCGCCGCCCGCGGTGCACGAGCCGTGCACCACCGAGATCTGCGCCACCCCGAGCGCCGAGAGCGTCGCCTGGTTGTAGAAGATGCGGCCGAAGTTGTCGCGGTCGGGAAACACCTCATCCTGCGCCGGCAGAAAAGCGCCGCCGCTCTCCACCAGGTACACGCAGGTGAGGCGGTTGTCGCGGGCGATTTCCTGGGCGCGCAGGTGCTTCTTCACGGTGACCGGATAGTAGGTGCCGCCCTTGACGGTGGGGTCGTTCGCGACGATGACGCATTCGCGCCCGCCGATGCGGCCGATGCCGGTCACCACCCCCGCGCAGGCGATCTCCCCGCCGTACATGCCGTGCGCGGCGAGCTGCGAGAACTCGAGGAACGCGCTGCCGGTGTCGAGCAGCACGCGGATGCGCTCGCGCGCGGTGAGCTTGCCGGCCGCCTTGTGCTTGTCGGTGGCGGCCCGGGAGCCGCCGCGCGCCGCCCGGCCCGCCTCGCGCCGCAGATCCTCGACCAGTGAGCGCATGGCGCGCTCGTTGTCCTGGAACTCCTGGGAGTGCACATCGACCCGAGTGCAGATGCGGGGCATGGGTACTTGCCACGGTTGCCGGTTTGTCCGACAATCATACGATCCGCTCCAAGTAGAAGGCAAGCCCATGAGCACGCTCGACTGCACCGACAGCGACTTCGGCCTGAGCGCCGAGCTCGAGGAGATCCGCCGGCAGGTGCGGCGCTTTGCCGCCGAGCGGATCGCCCCCCGGGCGGCGGAGATCGACCGCAGCAACGAATTCCCGCGCGACCTGTGGCCGGCGCTGGGCGAGCAGGGCCTGCTCGGCATCACCGTGCCCGAGCGCTTCGGCGGCGCGCAGCTCGGCTATCTCGCGCACGTCATCGTCATGGAGGAAATCTCGCGCGCTTCGGGCGCCGTGGGCCTCTCCTACGGCGCGCATTCCAACCTGTGCGTGAATCAGCTGCGTCTCAATGCCAGCGACGCGCAGTGCGCCCGTTACCTGCCGCGGCTGGTGAGCGGCGAGCACGTGGGGGCGCTCGCGATGTCGGAGCCCGGGGCGGGCTCCGACATCGTCTCCATGCAGCTGCGGGCCGAGAGGCGCGCCGGCGGCTATGTGCTGAACGGCCGCAAGATGTGGATCACCAACGGCCCGGACGCGGATGTGTTCGTGGTGTATGCCAAGACCGACCCCGCCGCCGGAGCGCGCGGTATCAGCGCGTTCATCCTCGAGCGGGGCGCCCGCGGCTTCAGCACTGCGCAGAAGCTCGACAAGCTCGGCATGCGCGGCTCGGGCACCTGCGAGCTGCTGTTCGATGATTGCAGCGTGCCGGCGGAAAACCTGCTCGGCACCGAGAACGGCGGCGTGCGCGTGCTGATGAGCGGCCTGGATTACGAGCGCGTGGTGCTCGCCGGCGGTTCGCTCGGACTGATGGCGGCGTCGCTCGATGTGGTGCTGCCCTACATCCGCGAACGCAGGCAGTTCGGCCAGCCGATCGGGGCTTTCGAGCTGATGCAGGCAAAGGTCGCCGACATGTACGCCGCGCTCAACGCCTCGCGAGCCTACGTGTATGCCGTGGCGCGCGCCTGCGACGCGCGTACCGCGCGGCGGCGCGATGCGGCGAGCTGCATCCTGTTCGCGGCCGAACGCGCCACGCACGCGGCGCTCGATGCCATCCAGGCGCTCGGTGGCAACGGCTATATCAACGACTACGCAGCCGGCCGGCTGCTGCGCGATGCCAAGCTCTACGAGATCGGCGCCGGCACCCAGGAGATCCGCCGCATGCTGATCGGACGCGAGCTGTTCGAGGCCGCCGCGTGAGCGTCGAGTTCGCCCCGCTGCTCATCGAGCCCGCCTATCGCAAGGTGGCGGCGGCGATCGGGGCGCGGGTGCTGAGCCGCGCGCTGCGCGAAGGCGAGCGCCTGCCATCCGAGACCGAACTGGCACGGCAGTTCGGCGTCAACCGCTCCACGGTGCGCGAAGCGCTGCGTGAGCTCGAGAGCCGCGGCCTGGTGCAACGCCGCCCCGGCTCCAAGCTCATGTCGGTCAGCCGGCCGCACCACGAGACGGTGGCCGAGGGCGTGAGCCACGCCCTGCTGCTGCACGATGTGCGGGTGCGCGATGTCTGGGAGGCACTCACCATCCTCGAGCCGCCGATCGCGCGCGCCGCGGCGCGCGAGCGTACCGCGCAGGACCTGGAGCGCATCGCGGCCGCCGCGGCGGCGTTCATCGCCGGCCGCGGCGATACCGAGCAGGCGGTGCATCGCAGCGCGCAAGTGTTCCGCTGCCTCGGGCAGGCGACTCACAACCCGGTGCTGGGACTGGCTCAGGAGCCGCTGTTGCAGCTGCTCGAGCCTTCGCTGCGCGTCATGATCGACAAGGTGCCGCAGGCGCGCGCACGCATCGCCACCGCTCACCGGCGCCTGGTCGAAGCGCTCGAGGCTCGCGACGAGGAAGGCGCGCAGGGCTGGATGGCGCGCCACATCCGTGACTTCAGGAAGGGCTACGAGATTGCCGGCATTGACCTCACGCTGCGGGTGAGCGCCGGCTGAGACGTCCTGCGCCGCAGACCGGCCGGGTGCTGCGGCGCGCGTGACCCAGGTCTCCAAATGCCCCGCTGACAGCGCCGTGGCGTGCGGCGAGCGAGTATGCTTCGCCGCGGGCTTGGCATCTGTCGAGGGCATCATGCTGGCGGTCCTGGTCCTGCTGTTCCTGAGCGTCGCCCTCGCGGGCTACCTGATCGGCGTTTACAACGGCCTGGTGCGCGTGCGCGCCGCCGTGAAGCTCGCCTGGTCCAACATCGACGTGCTGCTGGTGCAGCGTCACGATGAGCTGCCCAAGCTGGTCGAGGTCTGCAAGCAATACATGCAGTACGAAGCCGGCACCCTCGAGCGGGTGATGCGCGCCCGCGCCGGGGTCGATGCGGCCCGCAGTTCCGGCAGCATGAGCACGCTCGGCAGCGCGGAACGCGAGCTGCGCAGCGGGCTCACCGGGCTCTATGCGGTCGCCGAGAAGTATCCGCAGCTCAAGGCGAGTGAGCCGTTCCGCCACCTGCAGGAGCGCATCAGCGGCCTCGAGACCGCGATCGCCGACCGGCGCGAGGTCTACAACGATGCAGTCAACACCAACAACGTACGCATCGATGCTTTCCCGGACGTTCTGATCGCCCGTCTGGGCGAGTTCCCGCCGGCGCAGTTGCTGCATTTCCAGGCCGATCAGAAGACGGACGTCGACCTGAAGGCGGCGTTCTCCAGCTGAAGCGCGCGCCCGCGGCTGCACGATTCCTTGAGCGCACCGCATCCCCTGCCCTATGCCGTGATCGCCGCCGCGGCGGCCGCGCTGGCGCTGTTCGCGCTGTTGCGGTTCTTCGTGCGCCTGCGCCGCGACCGACTGCTGGCCGACACTCCCGCGGTGCGGATCCGCTCCGCGGCGCAGGGTTACGTGAAGGTCACCGGACGCGCCCTGCCGGCCGGGACCGCCCCGACGGCGGCGCCGCTCTCCTCGCGGCCGTGCGTATGGTGGGCCTATGAGATCGCTCAGGAGCAGCGCGATTCCAGGGGCAATGCCCGCTGGCGTACGGTCGAGAGCGCCGCCAGTGTCGAGCTGTTCGCCCTGGTCGATGACGACGACTCGCGCTGCCTGGTCGGACCGGTGACAGCCGAGATCACCCCCACCACGCGCAACGTCTGGTACGGCGCCGCAGCACGCCCCGCGGGTCCGCCCCCCGATTCGAACCCGCTGCTGCATTTGGGCGCCTGGCGCTACACCGAGCGGTTGCTCGGTGTCGGCGCGCGGCTCTGTGTCATGGGCGAGCTGCGCTCGCATTCCGAGCTCGGCGATGTCAATGCCGCCACCGCCGCGAAGCTGCACGAATGGAAGCAGGATCAACGCTCGCTCCTGGGGCGCTTTGATGTCAACCACGACGGCAGGCTCGACGCGCCCGAATGGGAGGCGGCGCGGCTGGCGGCGGCCCGCGAATCGCAGACCCAGACGCTGCAAGCGGCGATCTCGCGGGTGAGCGTCATTTCCGAGCCCGCCAACGGCGAGCCCTTCATCATCGCGCCGCTGAGCGCGAGCCAACTCGAAAAGCGCGAGCGGCTGTTCGCCGGACTGTACTTCCTGCTCGGGCTCGTCGGCGTGATCGTGTGCGCCTGGGCGATCGCTAGCGCGTGACCTGCAGGTGCTCGAGCACGCCGCTCGCCTGCTGTTTGAGCATGGCGGCGAACAGCGGCTGCAGCTGACTGAGCTGCTGCTCCGGGATGTCCTTCAGATCGGGGGGCGGTTTGAAGCCCGTCCAGGTCTGGGTCTGAGCGCCGCCCCACTCGCGAGCGCTGACCTGCGCACTCGGGGGAGCAGGACCGATCAGCAGCAGCTCGGTCAGATTGAGTAACAGCGGCGCCCTGTCGGCCGTGTCCTCCTCGCTGCGCGCCTCGCTCACGAAGCACCAGCCGCGCAGGTATTCCGGTAACTCCCGGCGCCGGCTGCCGTGCGTGGAGTCGTTGCGGCCGGGCCCCATCACAATGATGGCGTCGACGTGCTCGGCGCCAGCGAGTTGTGCGAACAGCGGCCCGCATGCTTTGGGCAGTCCCTTCGCGAGGGCGGCGTCGAGGAAGCACGCCTCGCGCGCACGCCTGAGGGCCTCGGTTGCGCCGGCCGCCACCGGCACCAGTCCCATCTGCGCCAGGCGCTCTCTGAGCGCCTCCATCAGCATGGCATTGACCGGCCAGCCCACCGTGTAGGTCTTCAGGAAACTGTTCTGCACGTGCCGGGATGCGTGGAAATGGGTGACTTCGGCGTCCAGCAGGTTCACCACTGCGACGCGCGCTCCGGCGCTGAGCTGCAGGTCGGCGGGCTTCGGTGCTGCGACTGCGGTGCCTGCCAGCAGGCTCAATGCCCCTGCGGCGGTGACCCCCGCCGTCGTTCTGGTTCTCGTCATTCGGTCGACCCCTGTCGAGGGAGCGGCGCACGACCCCCTGCACGGGTGAGTCTAACCCCGACTCCGGCGCTTCGGATACGACCGGGGCCCAGGCGAGGCGCCCGAAGCATCATAACGGGCGCTTATGAGTCCATGCCCTGAAAGATCCAACTCCTGCCGACGCGCCGGATACCATCCTGGGGAGTTTCCAGGAGGTCAGGATCTTGGCTGCAATCGGACCCGAACGCGTCCTCGCCGTGCGGCACTGGACCGACACGCAATTCACGTTCACAACTACGCGCGATCGAGGGTTGCGCTTCGAGAACGGACAGTTCGTCATGGTCGGCCTGGCCGTGGACAGCCGGCCGGTGCTGCGCGCCTACAGCATCGCGAGCGCCAACCACGAGGAACACCTCGAGTTCCTGAGCATCAAGGTACCCGACGGCCCGCTCACCTCGCGCCTGCAGCACGTGCGCGCCGGGGATGAAGTGCTCGTCAGCCGCAAGCCCACCGGCACCCTGCTGCTGCAGGATCTGAGGCCCGGCAAGCGGTTGTATCTGCTCAGTACCGGAACCGGTGCGGCACCGTTCATGAGCGTGATCACGGACCCGGAGGTCTACGAGCGCTTCGAGCACGTGGTGTTCGTTCACGGCGTGCGCTGGGCGCGGGAAACCGCCGTCGTCAGGCACCGGATCGAGGCGCTGAGGGCGCACGAGCTGCTGGGGGCGGCGGCGCGCAGCAAACTGCGCTACTACCCGACCGTGACCCGGGAACCGAACGTGAATTGCGGTCGACTGACCGCTCTGATCGAATCGGGGCGCCTGTCCCGCAATCTCGGCCTGCCGGCCCTCGACCCGGAAACCGACCGGGTCATGGTGTGCGGCAGCCCGGCGATGCTCACCGACACCTGCGCGCTGCTCAACGCCCGCGGCTTTACCCTCTCTGCGCGCATCGGCGAACCAGGCGATTACCTGATCGAACGCGCCTTCGTCACGCGTTAGCCCCAACGGCTTGCCTTGCGGGCGAAAGCCACGCTTTTCGCCCGCCGCCGAACCGAGCGCTGGGGGCTGTCCGCTGAAAGCGCCGCAGGCGGCTTTCAGCCAATCAAATCAGTGGCCGCCTGCGACCAGCAGGCCGGCATCGCGCAGCGCGTCCGCCAGCTGCGCCTCGATGCGCGCCGCCTCGGCCCGGGCGATACGCTGCAGGTGCAGGGTCGGCCCGCTCAGCACCTCGAGCCCACGCCGAAGAACGCTGCCGGCGGCGCGAATGCCGGCCTTGTGCTGGTCGAAGCGCTGCGCGGGCGTGTAGTGACTCATGCCGACGTACAGGCCGTGCGGCCCGCGGCTGCGGTCCTGGTAGTCGAGCAGCACGAGATAGACGTTGGAACGGCCGGTGCGCGCGCAGCTGAAGGCGAGCGCCACTTCGTAGGCCGTGGGGAGCCACTCGATATAGCGCATCGGCAACCAGTCGGGAATGGACGTCGCGGCGCGCGACCACAATGCCGCGAGCGCCGCTTCGATGTTGACCGCGAATTCACCCCGCATCCACAGCTCGTGAATGCAGTGCGCGCCCGCGGCGCCGTCGCTGTGCTGCAGCGCCGCCGCCAATCGCCTCTCGATGTCCGGTTTGCGCAGCCCCGCGAGCGGACGCGCGGCGGGGGGCAGCGTTGCTGCAAGAGCCCGGGCCGGCGGACTCACGCCGCCGCGACCGGCGTGCGAGCGCTGACCCTTGCGCAGGCGAGCCACACGATGCCGCCGATCGCGATCGCCACCGGCACCACGAGCACCGCGCGCCCGAGCGATCCCACGTCCGACAGGTACCCGATCAGCACCGGCGAGGGCACATCGCCCAGCAGATGGATGGCGAACATGCTCAGTGCAACGGCCGAAGCGCGCTCGAGCGGCGAGACGATGTTGACGATCTGCGCATTGATGGGGCCGGTCGACATGAACAGCAGCAGTTCCGCGACCACGATCGCCGGATAGTAGACCGCCGGCGCCGGCGCGCTGAGCGCCAGCAGCGCAAAGGGCGCCGCCAGCAGGGTCGTGATGCCCGAGAACCACAGGTACGCCTGGCGCGAGAACCTGAGGAAGTAGTCCCCCAGCCAGCCGCCGGCGAAGGTGCCGAGGAAGCCGGTGACGACCAGTATCGCTCCGAGGCCGGTCGTCGCTTCGACCGCCGGCACCGCGCGCACACGCTCGAGGAAGGTCGGCATCCAGAAGCCGAGGCCACCCAGTGCGAACGTGTAGGCGGCGTAGCCGATGACCAGCAGCATGTAAGGCGCACGGCGCAGGAAGCTCAGGTACACGGCAAGCGGTCCGCGGGTGCGGCCGGCAGCGGGGCGCGGGGCGCCTTGGCCCACGGGGGACGGGTCCTGCGCTCCACGCGGCGGATCGGGCAGCCACAGCACCGCCGCCGCCAGCAGCATCCCGGGTGCACCGGCCACGAAAAACGCCGCGCGCCAGCCGAAGTGATGGCCGATCAGGCCCCCGAGCACGATGCCGAGTGCCGAACCCACCGGGATCGCCATGTTGAGCACCGAGTAGACGCGGCCCCGGCCGCTTACCGGGAAGCAATCCGCCAGCAGCGCCGGCGCGATGGCGACGTAGGCCGCCTCGCCGATGCCGACCAGCGCACGCCCCGCGAGCAGCTGCGGATAGCTGCGCGCCAGTCCCGACAGCACGGTCGCGAGGCTCCAGATGAACACCCCGAGCGCGATCGGGCGCGTGCGCGAGCCGCGATCGCCCCACGCCCCGAACACCGGCGCGGCGAGCATGTACACCAGCATGAAGGCCGAGCTGCGCGTCCGACAACGCCATGGCCCCCTTGAGGTCCGGCACGAGCGGGGACACGACGTAGCGATCGAGGTAGTTGAGCAGGTTGATCGCGGTGAGGACGCCGAGCGCCCGGATGGCCGAGCGTGGCGCAGGTGCGGCAATGCCCAAGGCGTGATGTCCCAGATGCGGTTGGCCCGCGCAGGACTTTACCCGCGCCCTCAGGCGGGAGCGAGTTTCAGCCGCTCGAGGTACTGCCTGACCGGTTCGCGAAACCCTTCGCTGCTGCTGACGGTGGTGCCACCGGCCGTCACCAGGATGAAGTCCCCGCGCGGGGTGCGGCTCACTTCCCTCACGTGACTCACGTTCACCAGACACGAGCGGCTGATGCGCAACATCGGTTGCGCCTGAAAGGTCTTTTCGGCCTGCTGCAGCGTGCTGCGCGCGTGAAAAGTCTCGCGGCCGATGGTGAGGCGCACGTAGTTGCGGTCGGCCTCCACCACCTCCACCTGCGACACGTCCAGCATATGCATGCGGCTGCCGGCCTCCGCCAGCACGCGCGGCTGCGCATCCGCGCGGGCCTGTGCCCCGCGTTCCAGCTGCTCGAGAAGCGCTTCCAGGGCGCTGCGCCGGTCGAGCGGACTGTGCGCCTGGTGCCGGCGGCGCACGCGCGCCAGCGTAGCCTTGAAGCGCGCGTCGTCGAACGGCTTCAACAGGTAGTCAGCGGCGCTCACTTCGAAGGCTTCCAGCGCATACTGATCGTAGGCGGTGACGAACACGATGAGCGGCAGGGTTTGCGGGTCGAGCGCGCGCGCCAGCGCGAGCCCCGACATGGAGTCCATCTGGATGTCGAGGAACAGCAGCTGCGGTGAGCGCGAGCGAATGGCCTCCAGGGCGGCGCGCGGGTCCCCGTACTCGCCCACCACCTTCAGGTCCGGCTCGCGCTCACAGCATTCACGCACGCTGCGCCGCGCCACCGGCTCATCGTCGACGATCATCACCTCCATCACAACGCGCTCCGCGCCTCCGGCCGCGCCGCACTCTCCGGCCCGTCGCGCAGCAGCGGCATGTGAATCTGCGCCTGCCAGACATTGTTATCGATGGGGCCCGCCTCGAAGGTCGCGCGCTCACCGAATTGCACCGCCAGCCGCTCGCGTACATTCGTCAGCCCGATCCCCGTCGCGCCGGAAGCGCGCTCCGGTGCGATCGTGTTCAGCACCCGCAAGCTGAGGGTTTCGCCGCTGACACCCGCCTCGACGCGGATGGTGACCGCACCTTCGTGTCCGGCAAGACCGTGCACCACCGCGTTCTCCACCAGCGGCTGCAGGATCAGGCTCGGCACCCAGGCACGCGGAATGTCATCAGGGCCGGGCGCGGCGATGGTAAGCCGGTCGGCGAAGCGTTTCTGCTGCAGTTCCAGGTACAGCGCCACGAATTGCAGCTCGTCGGACAACCGCGAGAACTCCCGCTCCCCGGCGTTCAGGAGCCGGCGCAGCAGGTCCCCGAGCTGCACCACCATGGCCTGCGCCGCGGGCGGATCCCAGCTGATCTGCCCGCGTATGGTGTGCAGCAGGTTGAACAGCGTGTGCGGGGAGAGCTGCATGCGCAGCGCCGCCAGGTGCGCCTGGGTGAGAGCGCGCTCGAGCGCCGCCGAGCGCAGCTGCGAGTCGCGCAGACGCTGGTAAAACGCGAAGCCGGTGACCAGCGCGAGCCCGAAGCCGTACGTCACCAGGAAGTTGGTGGCGCTCGCGATCCAGGTGGGGAGTTCCGGGCCGGCAATGAAGCCGGTCCAGGCGTGGGTGGAGCCGGGGGGATGCTTGTGTTGCCACCCCTCGCCCACCAGACGCTCGCCCAGCCCCAGCGCCGGCGCCGCCAGCACCGCGAAGCCCACGGCGCACAGCAGCTGGATGGGCACGGTCTTCCACAGCGGGCGCCAGCCGGTGCGCAGCGACCTCCACATGGCCAGCAGGAACAAGGGATACAGCAGCAGATGCTGGATCAGCCGCGCATCCCAGGGTGCAAATACACGCTCCATCTTCATGCTCGAGAAACTCGCCTGCATGCTGTTGGCGTACAGCACGTTCGACAGCGCGACGTAGATCCAGAATGCCGTCAGGACGGTGAGTTGCGTCCGGAAGCCGTGTGCGGCTGCGAGCGCCTCGGGCTCCGGCAGCGCACTGTCGTGCCCCGCCGGGACGGCAAACGGCGGCGTGATGCGATCCAACGGTGAGACGCTCATCCCCATAGCCTACGCCCAACGGCGCCGGGCGTGCTTAGGGCCCATGAGCAATCCGGGACGAGAGCGTTGCTCCGCGGGACGAGCTCGGGAACGTGCGCCGGCGCGCCGGTGAGCGGGTGCGCAGGCGAACGCGGCCTCGCATGCGTGACGCCGGCGCAGCGTTCCCCGCGGTACGAACGCGTCAGCGGCAGGGATCAATACGAGTCGCACGGACTTCGCGCCGGGCGCTGCCGGGAGTCTCATAGCCGGGCCGCACAACAAGCGGCACGACTTCCACCCAACACACTTTCGGAGAAACCCCATGACCCCGGCAACTTCAAGGCTGAGTGATCTGCTGCGCGCCGCGGCGGCGCTGACCGGCTGCCTCATCGTAGGCGCCACGACGCACGCGGCCGCGACCGACGACACCCCCCCGAGCGTGCAGGTGAAGTACGGCGATCTGAATCTCGCGACCGATGAGGGAGCGCGGGCGCTCTACGGCCGCATCGTGTGGGCGGCGCGCAAGGTGTGCCCGGTCAGCGATATCCGTAAGCTCGCCGAGCTTGCGGCAGCGAAGGCCTGTGAAGCGCAGGCTATCGAGCACGCCGTGCGCGATGTCAATAACCCGCGACTGGCCGCGGCCCACTCGGCGCATCAGCGGCAGGGTTAGCGGGCAAGGCCAGCCGCGATGCACCGGCGTCCGCGATCGATGGCGGGTGACCCGCGGCGGGTCACCCGCTTAACCGAGCGCCGCGAGCTCGCTGGCGCCGAGCTTGATGCGCGCGGCCGCGACATCCTCCTCGAGGTGTGCCACGGAAGAGGTACCGGGGATGGGCAGCATCGCGGGGGATTTCGCCAGCAGCCAGGCGATCGCCGCCTGAAACACGCTCACGCCGTGCGCCTTGGCGAGGGCAGCGAGTGCCTTGCTGGCGCTGCCTGCGAGCGTATCCGAGGAGCCGCGCGCGATCGGCGCCCAGGGAATGAACGCCAGACCCTCGCGCTCGCAGACCGCGAGCACATCCGCCGAAGCGCGATCGGCGATGTTGTAGCGGTTCTGCACTGAAACGACCGGCACGACGCGGCGCGCGCGGGCGAGCTCCTCGGCGCTGAAATTCGACACACCCACGTGGCGGATCTTGCCTTCCTTCTGCAGGCGTGCCAGTTCCCCGACCGAATCCTCCAGCGGCACGTTCGGATCGATGTGATGGAACTGATACAGATCGATGCGCGCCAGCTTCAGGCGTATCAGGCTTGCCTCGCACGCTGCGCGCAAGTGCTTGGGGCGGCCGTCCGGGACCCAGTCGGGGGGCGTCGGGCGCACCAGGCCGCCCTTGGTCGCGATGACCAGCCCTGCCGGATAAGGGTGCAGCGTCTCGGCGATCAGGCGCTCGCTAACCTCGGGTCCATACGCATCCGCGGTGTCGATGAAGTCGACGCCGAGCTCCACGGCGCGGCGCAGCACCCGCCGTGCCTCGGCCGGATCCCTGGGCTCGCCCCAGATCCCAGCTCCCGTGATGCGCATGGCGCCGAAGCCCAGACGACGGACCATCAGGTCGCCGCCGATGTTGAGAGTCCCCGCCGCTTCAGCCGCTGCTACCTGCGGCGACCCTGCGCGTGCCCGCTCACTCGGCACCATGAGACCTGCCATGCCAACGACACCACTCACGAGCACCTGCCTGCGTGTCAACCGTCGAGTGTCCATGACCCGATGCTACAACCGCGCGCGCACGAACACCATGAAGGACACCGGACTGTCGTACGCGGCCTTGAGCGTGGACGGATAGCGGTAAGCGCTGATGAGACCGCCGAGTCCGATGTCAAGAGCGCCGAGGCGGGCGAAATCGAAGACGTAGCCGAGCGAGAGTTTGTTGACGGTGAAGCTGCGGCCGTAGAGCGCCGCTCCGGGAAGAAACAACTCGTCCTTGGCCACGCGCTCGAGGCGGCCGAACAAGGTATGCGCGTCCGTGAGCTTGAGCGCCGATTCCAGCAGCCAGGCATCGCTCACCGGCCCGGCCGACGGAGTGTTCCGCCCCCACGCGAGCGTCGTTTGCCACCACCGCGCCAGCGGCGCGTTGTAACTGGCGGACGCGCTGCCGCGCCGCACGCTGACGGCCGGCTGCAGCTGATCCGGGCTCGCCAGGCGCCCGAAACTGCCCTGCAGCGACCAGTCACGCGTCGGGTTGTACGACACGCGCACCGCGTACGAATCCAGCGACCGCACCTCGATGTCGTAGCGATGCTGGTCCGGCTCGCGACCGTTGAACGCCGAGGCCTCGAGCCGCAGCTGCCTCCAGGTGTAGCCGCCCGTCGCCACGCCAAAGGAGATGTGCGTCGAATCGAGCCAGTGATGGGACAGCGGTGCTTCCGGGTTATCCATTCCCGACAGCCGGTGCATGAACGCATTCGGTCCCAGCGCCGGCGCACCCGCAAGGCCTGCGTACACGAACAGCGAGCCCCGCGGCGAGAGGTTGAGGCTGTAGGTCGCGGCGGCCTCCATCAACAGGTCATGCGGATGCTGCCGGTCGATGAGAGGATCACGGCCGTTGGCCGTCTCGCCGGTCTGAAAGAGCAGCGGATAACCGTTCCTGCCCATGAGGGGATCGGTCGACGCCATGACGCGTAAGCCGAGTGCGCCGTCGCCGAGCTCGCGGCGCGCCATGAACATGAGCATGCTGGTCGAGAAACCCTGGGTCGCGCCGCGCGGACCGCCCTGATCGTCATAGATGAGGTCCGCCTGACCGTGGACCATGGTCATCCATGCGCCGCGCATGGCATGCAGGCCCGACATCGGTGTTGAATCGGGCTGCCAGCTGGTGCCGGAGCCCTCGCGGCTCATGGCGTAGGGGCCGTCGAGCCCCATCATGCCGAGGGCGGCGGCCTCGGGCTCTGAGGGCTGCGCGCCGGCCGCTCGCGCCAGCGCTGCCAGCCCGCACACCAGAGTCGCAGCACGCACGGACATCCGGCGATGCTACGCGAAAAGCCGACGCCGCAGACGCGGCGCTTTCAGGGTGCTTTGTATGCAACGCCAGATGAATTTATCGTACGAACTGATATCGACTTGTAATAACGATATTACAATAGCTTATGTGTCGCATAAGTCGGCGGTAAAGCCGCGGCAATTTTGCGATGCAAGATTGAAAGGATCGGTGCATCGTCCCGGGCGGCTCGCCACTTCTGAGAGCCGTGCCACTCCTTGGTAAGATCGCGCGTGGGTCCTGTTGAGGCCAAGGGATGCCACGCAATGGCTGACAGCATCATGCCCGTGGGCGATCTGGCGAAGCATGTCGGCGAAGAGATCGGCGCCTCTTCGTGGACGACGCTCGACCAGGCACGCATCAACGAGTTCGCCCACTGCACGGGCGACCACCAATGGATCCACCTCGACGCCGAGCGTGCCGCGCGCGAAAGCCCCTTCGGCGGCACGGTCGCACACGGGTTCCTGACACTGTCGCTGCTCGCGCCCACGGGGTTCGAGGTGCTGCTCACCCGCATCGCGCCCAAATCGGTCGTGAACTACGGGCTCGAGCAGGCGCTGTGGTTCGCACCGAGCGCGGCCGAGGCGACCGAGGACATCACCTTCCACCGCTCCAATGCACACCCGCATGTCGCCGCGGAATGCCAGGCGGTGCGCGAGGCGGTGGGGCTGCTGGAGATTTCCAACTACGGCAAGTTCGAAGTCAGTGGGGCTGGCACCGAGGAGTGGCTGTCGTACGTGATGGCGAACCGCGTGCCGAAGGCGGGCCGCATCGCGCTCACTCCCATGCTCAACGAGCGCGGCAAGCTGATCGGCGATTTCACGCTGTGCCGGCTCGCGGCGGAGCACGTGTTTCTCATCTGCACCTACGCGGCGCAAGAGTATTACCGGCGCTGGTTCGACCGCCATGCGCCGCCGCCGGGCGTGACGGTGCGCCCGTGCGCGATGCAGTACGTCGGCCTGTCGGTCGCCGGCCCGCGCTCGCGCGCGCTCCTGCAGAGCGTGGTACGCGAAGACCTGTCGAGCGCGGCGTTCCCGTTCCTCTCGTTCCGGCGGCTCGATGTCGGCATGATCCCGGCGCTCGTGGGGCGCATCAGCTTCACGGGAGACCTCGGCTACGAGATCTGGGTGACCACGGAATACCAGCGCGCGCTCTACGATCTGCTGATGGGAGCGGGCGCGGAGCAGGGATTGAAGCTCTTCGGTGGCCGGGCGCTCAACAGCCTGCGGATTGAAAAGAGCTTCGGCACCTGGGCCCGCGAATACCGGCCGATTTACGGGCCTTACGAGGCGGGGCTGGGGCGTTTCGTGGACCTGAAGAAGGGCGAGTTTGTCGGCCGCGCCGCGGCGCTCGAGGAGCGCGACAGCGGCGGCGCGCTGCGCCTGGTGACCTTCACGGTGGATGCGAGCGATGCCGATGCGAGCGGGGATGAGCCCGTCTGGCACGACGGCAAAGTCGTCGGCTGGGTGACCTCCGGGGCGTACGGCCACAGCGTGCGTCAGTCGCTCGCGCTCGGCTACATTCCG
>VBNP01000040.1 GCA_005877965.1 Gammaproteobacteria bacterium
GTTCGTGCGCGAGCGTGATCCGACCCGCGAGACCTGGGATGGGCGCCGCGCGGGCCCCGCCGGCGCCGCGCGGGACTACGGAGCGGACGATGCCTTCCCCATCACCGATATCGACGAGATCCTGCCCGGCTTGCTGGAGAACCGCACCCGCGTGTTCTACACCATGGGGGCATACGCGGATTTCGACCAGCGCGTGCTCGGCTGGGTCAATGCTCTGCGCACCCAGGCGCGCAACGGGCGCCACCCGCCGCAGGAGTTCGTGGCGCTCGATCACGTGCTGCACGACATGCGGCTCTACAAGTCGCGGCACGAGCTCGCGCTGCTGCGCGCTTGCGCGCGCATCGCCGCGCGGGCACACCAGCGGGCGATGCGCTTCTGCCGCCCCGGCGCCACCGAATACCAGGTGATGGCGGAGCTGCTGCACGAATTCCGGCGCCACAATGCCGACACGGCCTACCACCCGATCGTGGGCGGCGGCCGTAACAGCTGCATCCTTCACTACCGGGAGAACAACCAGCCGCTCGCCGACGGCGACCTGTTGCTGGTGGATGCAGGTTGCGAGCTGGAGTGCTATGCCTCCGACATCACCCGCACCTTCCCGGTCAACGGTCGCTTCACCCCCGAGCAGCGCGCGGTCTACGAAGTGGTGCTGGAAGCGAACCGGGCGGCGATCGAGCGCGTGCGGCCCGGCAACCACTGGAACGAGCCGCATGAGGCGGCGGTGCGAGTGATCACCCAGGGCCTGGTGAAGCTCAGACTCCTCAAGGGTCGGGTCGCCGCTCTCATTCGCAGTGGCGCCTACCGGCGCTTCTTCATGCACCGCACGGGTCACTGGCTCGGCCTCGACGTACACGACGTCGGCGACTACAAGGTGGGCGATGAGTGGCGGGTGCTCGAGCCGGGCATGGTGATGACCATCGAGCCGGGGATCTATCTCCCCGCCGGTGCGCGCGGCGTTCCCAGGCGCTTCCGCAATATCGGCATCCGCATCGAAGACGACGTGGTGGTGACGCGGCGCGCAGCGGAAGTGCTCACCGCGCGAGCGCCCAAGGACGCCGATCAGATCGAGGCACTCATGGCGCGGGGCGCAGGCGCATGACCCGTCCAGCAGCTGTCGCGAAGCCCCTCGAAGTCGACGTGGCCATCGTCGGGGGAGGCATGGTCGGTGCGAGTCTCGCCGTCGGCCTTGCCGGCACGGGCGTGCGGCTGCTGCTGGTGGAGAGCTCCCGCTTCGGCGCGGCCGAGCAGCCGAGCTTCGATGAGCGCACCACGGCGCTCGGCAACGCCAGCCGCCGCATCTTCGAGGGCCTTGAGTGCTGGGACGCGATTGCGCCCGGGGCCGCGCCCATCCGCGCCATCCACGTCTCGGAGGCGGGGCGATTCGGATTCGCGCGCCTCAACGCCGCCGAGCACGGGATCGAAGCCTTCGGTTACGTCGTCGCCAACCGCAGGGTCGGCGCGGCGCTGTGGGACAAGCTCGCCGCAAGCCCGGGCCTGGTGCTGCGCGTCCCGGCCCGGGCACAGGACGTCGCGGTCACCGCAGACGCCGTGCGCTTCACAGTGGTGAGCGCAGCCGCAGAGCGCGAGCCGGTCGCGGCGCGCCTGCTGGTCGCCGCGGACGGTGCGCACTCGCAGATCCGCGCGCTCGCCGGCATCGAAGCGGCCGTGGAGGACTACGATCAGATGGCGGTGGTCGCCACCGTGGCGACGGATCGAGCGCACCGGGGCATCGCCTACGAGCGCTTCACGGGCACCGGGGCGCTCGCCGTGCTGCCGCTGCACGACGGCACGGTGGGCGTGATCTGGGCCTGCCGGCCGCAGCACGCGAGCGAACTGCTGGCGCTCGATGACGCCGGCTACCTGTCGCGGCTGCAGGCGCAGTTCGGCTGGCGCGCCGGGCGCTTCGTGCGTGCCGGCCGGCGCGGCTCGTATCCGTTGAAGCTCACACGTGCGCGCGCGACGGTGGCGACGCGCACGGTTCTGATCGGTAACGCCGCCCAGGCGCTGCACCCGGTCGCGGGCCAGGGATTCAATCTCGGGCTGCGCGATGCCGCCATGCTGGCGGAAGTGCTCGCCAACACCGCAGGCGATGTGGGCTCGGCCGCGCTGCTGCGCCGTTTCGCGGAGTGGCGCGCGCGCGATCGCGAGGGTGTGGTGCGCTTCACGGACGGTCTGGTGAAGCTGTTCGCCGATTCGCGCCCCGGGGTGGGCTGGCTGCGCAATCTCGGTTTACTGATGTTCGACCTCGCGCCACCTGCCAAGAGCGCACTCGCACGCGTCAGTCTCGGGTTCGGCGGCCCGGCGCCGCGGCTCGCGCGTGGCTTGCCGGTGCGCCATGTTTGACGTTCTCGTGGTCGGCGGCGGCCCGGTGGGCGCGTGTCTCGGCGCGTTGCTTGCCGGTGGCGCCTGCGGCGCCCGCGCGCTGTCGATTGCGGTGCTCGAGCCGCGTCCGCCCGCACCGCTCCCCGCCGATGCCGCGCTCGAGGCGCGTGTCGTCGCACTGTCGCGCGCCAGCGAGCACCTGCTGCGCAGCGCGGGCGCCTGGCAGGGTATCGCCGGGCCGCGCCTCTCGGCCTACGAGCGCATGCGCATCTGGCATGAGAGCGTGGCACCGGACAGCGAGGCGGTGCTGGTATTCGATGCCGCGGACGTGGGCGAGCCCAACCTGGGCTACATCGTCGAGAATCGCCTGCTGCAGGGCGCGCTGCTCGAGGCGTTTACGCGGGCTGGCGGACACCTCGAGCGCGGGCAACTGAGCGCCCTCGAGATCACGGACGCCGGCGTGAACCTCACCACCAACGGCCGGGTGCTGAGCGCACGGCTGGTGGTGGGAGCGGACGGCGCGCAATCCACGGTGCGCCGGGCGGCAGGCCTCACCGCCGAGGTTTCCGACTACCGCCAGACCGCGATCGTCGCGAGCGTGGCGACCGCCCGCTCCCACCAGGCGACCGCGTGGCAGCGCTTCATGAGAGACGGCACGCTCGCGCTGCTGCCACTGGCCGATGGAACGAGCTCGATCGTGTGGTCTGCAGACGACAATCTGGCTGCGGGGCTCGTGGGCGCCAGCGCGAGCGGGTTCGCACAGCAACTGGATCGCGCCTCGGATCTTGCGCTCGGCACTACGCGGCTGGTGAGCGAGCGCACGTCCTTCCCCCTGCGCCGCCTCGCTGCGCAACGCTTCGTGGGGCAGCGCGTGGCCCTGGTGGGCGATGCGGCCCACGTGGTGCATCCGCTGGCCGGACAGGGAGTGAATCTGGGGCTCATGGACGCCGCAGCGCTGGCGCAGCTGGTGCTGGCGGCCGCGGGCGAACGCGAGGACCCCGGGGCGCTCAGCGTGTTGCGCGCCTACGAGCGCTGGCGCAAGAGCGAGGTCGCGCTCATGAGCACCGCCATCGACGCGTTCGATCGTCTGCTCGCCCACGGTTCCGGCCCCCTCGCGCGTGTGGCGCAGCGCGGCCTGTCGTGGGTGAATCGCAGTCAGGAGCTGCGGCGCTTCTTCGTCCGCCGCGCGCTGGGGATGAGCGGGGAGCTGCCGCAGGCGGCGCGCTGGCGGGCGGAGTTCACTAAGTCAGTCGGCATATAGTTAAGCGGTCACTTGACTATGCGCCGATCTATAGTTAGACCCGCGCAGACGAGGAGGATCTATGGCGCAAGGCAAAAGACACGCACTGATCACTGGCAGTTCACGTGGCATCGGAAGAGGAATTGCGCTGGCGTTGGCAGCGGACAGCGTCAAAATTGCGATTCACTACTACCGGAACGAGTCTGCCGCGAGAGATACGCTCGCACAGGTCCGCAAACGTGGCGCGGACGGTGTCCTGGTGCAGGCCGATGTCACGGATCCGGCACAGATCACCGCAATGTTCGGCAAGCTGAAAGCGGAGTTCGGCAAACTCGACGTCTTCGTTAGTAACGCACGGCCCGAGGTGCCCGAGTTCTTCCGGCCGCCTCTGGAGATCACACTGAAGCAATGGGACGCGGCCTTTGATTCACAGGCCAAAGCCTTCCTCGTCGGGGTGAGAGAAGCGCTGCCGCTCATGGGTGACGGAGGTAGAATCTTCGCGATCACCTACGCCGAGGGAAGCCGCACCGGGGGGTTGCAGCCGTGGGTCGGTATGGGTTCAGCAAAGGCGGCTATGGAGTCACTGGTCCGATACTTCGCCGTCGCAGTCGCGAAGCGCGGTATCACAGTGAATGCGCTCAGCCCCGGATGGACAGAGGACAGCGTTCTGAACACGTTGCCGGAACAAGCGCAAGACCTTATCCGGAATTGGCACGCCAGTGGGTGGACTCCGATGGGCCGCCTTGGGACGCCCGAGGACATCGGGAATGTCGTCGCGCTCTTCTGTTCAGACAAGGCTCGCTGGATCACGGGACAGGTGATTTATGTGGACGGTGGCGCGTCACTGATGAACCCAGAGGTCCCTCCTGAAATCCAGATCGGATAGCCCCGACGTCGGTTGGGCTTAGTCGCAACCCTCGAACCCCAGGCTCTTCGCTTGCTGGACCAATGGATTGCGCAGCGACGCAGCCTGTGGCAGCGCTCACTTGCAGCCAATTAAACAATCGGGATCAGGTCCACCTTGGCGGCGCACACGAAGTCGTTCTCCGACAGCCCGCGGATCGCGTGCGTGGTGAAGGTGACGCGGCAGTAGTTGTAGCCGACCTCGAGGTCCGGGTGGTGATCCTCGATGTTGGCGATATGCGCCAGCGCGTTGACGAAACTCATGGTGCGGTAGAAGTCCCTGAAACCGAACTCGCGCCGGATGGCGTGCGCGTTTTCAGTCAGTACCCACGCGCTGGAGAGCTGCCCGAGCAGCTGCTGTGCCTGGGTGTGCGTCAGCGGCGCGGTTCCGCCCTCGCAGGGCTTGCATTTGCGCGCGGCGAGTTCGCTCATGCCTCACCCGAGCGCGCATAGCGGCGCGCCACGTACTGTTCGACGATTTCCTGGAACTCTTCGGCGATGCGCTCGCCCTTGAGGGTGACGGTCTTCTCGCCGTCCACGTACACCGGCGCCACCGGGCGCTCGCCGGTGCCTGGCAGACTGATGCCGATGTTGGCATGTTTGCTCTCGCCCGGCCCGTTCACCACGCAGCCCATCACGGCGACCGTCATGTCCTCGACCCCGGCGTACTCGCGCCGCCAGTGTGGCATGCGCGAGCGGATGTGCGACTGGATGCGTGCGGCAAGCTCCTGGAAGAAGCTGCTGGTGGTACGGCCGCAGCCCGGACACGCCACGACCAGCGGCGCGAACGCGCGCAGCCCCATGGTCTGCAGGATCTCCTGCGCCACGACGACTTCCTGAGTGCGGTCCCCGCCGGGGTCGGGTGTCAGGGACGCGCGGATGGTGTCGCCGATGCCTTCCTGCAGCAGCACCGCCATGCCCGCGGTGGACGCCACGATGCCCTTGGAACCCATGCCGGCCTCGGTGAGACCCAGGTGCAGCGGGTAGTCGCAGCGCCCCGCAAGCTCGCGGTAGATGGCGATCAGGTCCTGCACGCCGCTCACCTTGGCCGAGAGAATGATGCGGTCGTGCGCCAGGCCCAGCTCCTCGGCGCGCCGGGCGCTGCCGAGCGCCGACAGCGCCACGGCGTTGCGCGTGACTTCCTGCGCCGTCAGCGGCTTCGGGCGCGCGGAGTTTTCGTCCATCAGCCGCGTCAACAGGTCGGTATCCAGACTTCCCCAGTTCACGCCGATGCGCACCGGCTTGTCATAACGGCAGGCGGCCTCGATCATTTCCGCGAACTGCGGGTCGCGCTTGGCTCCCCGCCCGACGTTGCCCGGGTTGATGCGGTATTTGGCGAGCGCGGCGGCGCAGTCCGGGTGCTCGCGCAGAAGCTTGTGGCCGTTGAAGTGGAAGTCACCGATCAGCGGCACGCCGACGCCGGCGCGCTCGAGCCGCTCGCGGATGGGCGCGACCGCCGCGGCGGCTTCGCTGGTGTTAACCGTAATGCGCACCAGCTCGGAGCCTGCGCTCACCAGGGCCTGCACCTGCCGGGCCGTGCCCTCGGCATCCGCGGTGTCGGTATTGGTCATCGACTGAACCACGATGGGCGCGCCGCCGCCGACGCGGATGGCGCCGATGGACACCTGCACGGAAGAACGACGGGTGATGCTCATGGGGGTGCGGTGCTATCATACGCAAGCCCGAATCAGTCTGATCGGAGAGAGTCCGGCGCGAGCCGGAACGCCGAAGGCGCAAGTTCCGCCCGGAAACGCTCAGGCACAAGAACGGCAGACGGCGGACCTGCACGCTTCCGCGGGGCTTCTGGAGAGCGGTGGATTCGCATTGTTTCCACCCACCGAAGGGGAGCGGCGCTTACCGAGCGCCTGATCTCTCAGGTCACAGGACAGAAGGGCGGCAGGCGCCTTGGCACGAAGGCGTGGCGCCTGCCGCCTTTTTTGTTTGGAGGATCTGTGGGAAGACACACCCCGCTTTTCAAGCTGCACCAGGAGCTGGGCGCCCGCATCGTCGACTTCGGTGGCTGGGACATGCCGGTACAGTACAGCTCGCAGATCGGCGAGCACCACGCGGTGCGCCGCGCGGCCGGCGTGTTCGACGTGTCGCACATGTGTGTCGTGGACCTGCGCGGCGCGCGCGTGCGCGCGTTGCTGCAGCAGCTGCTGGCGAACGACGTGGCGAAGCTCAAGACGCCCGGCAAGGCGCTCTACAGCTGCATGCTGAACGAGCGCGGCGGGGTCATCGACGACACAATCGTCTATTACCTGTCCGACTCCTGGTTCCGCGCCGTGGTGAACGCCGGCACGCGCGATAAGGACCTCGCCTGGATTCGCCGCCACGCGCCGGCCTGCGGCGTCGAGGTGACCGAGCGTACCGACCTCGCCATGCTCGCGATCCAGGGCCCCGAGGGGCGTGCCAAGGCGGCTCAGCTGCTTACGGCGGCGGATGCCGGCGCCGCGCTCGCGCTGCACACCTTCGTGGGTCGCGAGATCGGCGGCTGGTTCGTGGCGCGCACCGGCTACACCGGCGAGGACGGGTTCGAGATCATGATGCCGGCGGCGGAGGCGGTGCCCGCGTGGCGCCGGCTCAATTCCCTCGGGGTGGCCTCCTGTGGCCTGGGCGCCCGCGATACGCTGCGCCTCGAAGCGGGCATGAACCTGTACGGCAACGACATGGACGAGGGCACGCAGCCGTTCGAGTCCGGGCTCGGCTGGACCGTGGCGATGGAGCCGCACGAGCGCGCCTTCATCGGCCGCGAGGCGCTCGCGCCGATCGCTCGCGGCGGCTCGCCGCGCAGGCTCGTGGGTCTCGTGCTCACGGACCGCGGTGTGTTGCGCAGTCACCAGAGAGTGGTCATTCCCGGCGGCGGCGAAGGCGAGATCACGAGCGGCACGTTTTCCCCGACACTCGAGCGCTCCATTGCGTTCGCGCGTGTTCCCGCGGACACGGGCGCTGCCGTGCAGGTCGACATACGCGGCAAGCTCCTGAACGCGCGCGTGGTGAAGCCGCCGTTCGTGCGCTCCGGCCAATCCCTTATTGGATCATCGAAGGGCCCATCATGAGCACTGTTCCCGCGGATCTGAGGTACACCAAGTCCCACGAATGGGTGCGGACTCTCGCCGACGGCACCGTGGAGGTCGGCATCACCGATCACGCCCAGCACGCGCTCGGTGATCTGGTGTTCGTCGAGGTGCCCGAGGCCGGGCGTACCGTGAAGGCGGGCGAGCCGTGCGCGGTGGTCGAGTCGGTCAAGGCGGCCTCCGATGTCTATGCGCCGCTCGCCGGCGAGGTGACCGCGGGGAACCCCAGGCTCGGCGAGGCGCCGGAAACCGTCAACACGGACGCCTACGGCGAGGGCTGGCTGATGCGGCTGCGGCCGGCGCCGGGGGCGCTTACCGGCGCGGCACTCATGTCGGCTGCGGACTATCAGAAGGTGCTGGAAGCGGAGGGCGGCTGATGGCCTTCATTCCCCATACCGAGGCCGATGTCGCGGCGATGCTCGCCACCATCGGCGTCGCCGGCATCGAGAATCTCTTCGACGAGATCCCGCCGGATCTGCGCGTCAAGTCCCTCGCAGGCGTGCCGCCCGAGCTCAACGAAATGGAGATCGGGCGCCTGATGACCGAGCGTGCCCGTGCCGACGGTGCGCCGCTCACCTTCATCGGTGCCGGGGCCTACGAGCACCACATTCCCGCGGCGGTGTGGGCCATCACCACGCGCGGGGAGTTCTACAGCGCCTACACGCCCTACCAGGCGGAGGCCAGCCAGGGCACGCTGCAGCTGATCTACGAATTCCAGACCATGATCGCGCGTCTGACCGGCATGGAGGT
>VBNP01000041.1 GCA_005877965.1 Gammaproteobacteria bacterium
TGAGCCCCTGAACGGGGTCGTCAGGCCGGCCGGCTACTTCCGTGGCTCGCCTGACCGCCCTTGCGACCCGCCTCGGCCGCAAGCTCCGGATGCTGAGAGAAGCTCCGCTTTTCATCCGGCACACTCTGTCCACCCTTGCGTCCGGCGACCGCCGCGAGTGTGCGATTCTGCGAGAAGCTGCGCTTCGCGCCGGGAACGCTCTGCCCGCCCTTGCGCCCGGCCTCCGCCGCCAGCCGCCGGTTCTGCGAGAAGCTGCGCTTCTCGTCCGGTACCGCCTTGCCACCCATGCTCGCTATCTGCCGCTGCCGCTCCGCGTTCATTGATGCAAACCCACGGTGCGATATGCGCCCTTCATGAACTGTTCCTTGAGCCATCACTGCTCTCCTTATGTGCGCGCAGCCCGAGGGATGCCGGACCCGCGACTTAATCGCGACGTGTGACGCCGTCGCCCCGAGCATACCTCCGGTGGCGCGCTTAGGAAAACAACGGCGGGTCCACAGCGACGCAGTCTGGCGACAGTGCACTCAGTAAGCCACTGATTGGGTGGACTTTCTACGGCATCAGGTGATCGATGACCAGGCTCACGAGGCCGTCACGGCCCACCTGATACGTCACTTCCCCTAGGGGATCGCCGCTCGCGCCCACGGGGTTCCCGGAGCGGGCAATTCGCGCCACCACCTGCACGCTCTGGCCGGGCGCGAAGGCCCGACCGGGAATCATCGCATCCGAGGGGGCGAGGGAAACGACCTGCGGAAAGCGGCTCTCCAGGCGCTTGACCGCGAGCGGCGGACCGGGGTGCGCCGGGTCACGCACGAAGACAAACAGGGGCGAGGCGCCAACCGCGGCCGCGAGCGAGGGAGCGAGCGTGACGTTTACGCGCACCTGCGCGCCGGGGCTTGCCGCGGCCGGCGGCGGCGGGACTCCCGCTGCCGCGACAGGGGCGGCGCCGGCGAGCCTGGCGTCGATGGAGTTGATCTGCTGCTCGATGAGGGGGCGCATGTCTGCCGGGGGATCCATCGTGAGGAGCTTCAGGAAGCGCGCCCGCGCGAGCGGCAGATCGCCGCGGCGCGCCGCGACCGCTCCGCCGAAGAACAGCGCCTTGCCCGAGTCCGGTGCCAGCGCCAGCGCCCGCTCGATCAGCCGGCCGGCACGCCCGTTCAGCTCGGACTCATCGGTCAGGGCCAGGGCCTCGGCTTCGCCGGTGAGCGCGTCGGCGTTCTTGCCGTCGCTGAGGCGATCGGCGCGCTCAAAGGCCCGCAGCGCGAGCGGATACTCCTGCAAGGCGATGTACGAACGGCCGAGCATCAGCCAGCCGTCGAGGTTGCGGGGATTCTGCTCGAGCTCACGCGCCAGGCGCGCGACCATGCTCTGCGGCGAATCGCCGGGCGTGACGGCTCTCCACGGCCAGTTGCTCCAGCTGACATACAACACCGCCGAGCCGATCACCAGCAGGACGGTGGCGGCAACGGCCGCCCACGGCGCCGGCCCCGGCGCCGCCGCCGCAACCCCGCCCCGCAGCAGCGGGATCGCCACCGCGATGACACCGGCCACGGTCAGCGCCGCCGCCAGCAGAACGAACGTGACCATCAGCGGCTCGGATCCTCTTCCAGCGGCTCGTTGTCAGCAGGCACCAGGGCGATGCGCGCGCGCACGATGCGCCACGACACGAACGCGCCGACCAACAGCAACACCCCCGGTGCCAGCCACAGCCAGGCGGTCTTCGGCGCAAAGCGCGGCCGGAACAGGATGAAGTCGCCATAGCGCGCCGTCATGAAGTCGCGCACGTCCTCATCGGACTTGCCCGCCACCAGCATGTCGTGCACCTGACGGCGCAGGTCGGCGGCCAGATCCACCGGCGAATCGGCGATGGCTTCGTTCTGACACTGCATGCAGCGCAGCTCGTGAGTGAGTCCCGAATAGCGCGCCTGCAGTTCCGGAGTGGGCATCTGCGTCGGATCGACTCCCCACGCGGCGCGCTGCGGCGCCAGCATCGCGATGAGGCCTGCGGCGAGCAGCCCGAGGAGCACGGTGGCGAAGATCCGCAGGCGCAGGCTCCGCGCGGCGCGCGCGTGCCTCATGACTTCACCGCGCCGCGCGGCGCCACGCGCGGCAGGATGTCGCGGGTCCACACATCGGGCGTCAGCGCGCCGACGTGTTTGAAGACCACGATCCCTTGCGGGTTCACCAGGAAAGTCTCGGGGGCGCCGTAGACACCCCAGTCGATGGCCGTGCGCCCCGTGCGATCGACCGCGACCACCTCGTAAGGATTGCCGAGCTGCGCGAGCCACGAGAGGGCCTGCGCGTCGTCATCCTTCCAGTCCAGCCCGATGAGCGGCACCACCGCGGCCCGGCGCACTTGCAGCAGCATTTCGTGCTCGGCGCGGCATTCCCCGCACCAGGTGCCCCACACGTTGAACAGGTACCAGCGCCCTTTCAGGCCGGCAGAGCTCACCGTGCGAGCCGGGTCGGTCAGATTCGGCAGCGAGAACTGCGGCGCCGGCCCGCCAAGCAGCGGCGACTTGATCGCGCCCTTGTCGGGCGAGTGCTTGATGCCGATGGCCAGCACGATCACCAGCAGCACGAACAGCGCCGCCGGCAGCGTAAAGCGGTTCATCATGCCGCACCATCTCCCGCGGTAGCGCCGAGCGCGGGCGCCTCGGCGGCCCTGGCGGTGCGGTAGCGCCGGTCGGAAGCCGCCGTGGCACCGCCGATGGCCATGATGAGTGCGGCGAGCCAGATCAGGCTCACCAGCGGCCGTATCTGGATGCGCACGCTCCAGCGCCCTGCCCCGAGATCCTCACCGAGTGCCACCAGGATATTCGCGCCGCGGTGCACCTCGATGGACGTCTGGGTGATCACCTGGTGCTGCACCCAGTACTGGCGCTTCTCGGGCCTCAAGACCGTGACTGGTGCGCCCGCTCGTGTGACCACGATGGTGCAGCCCACGCCGTCGTAATTCGGACCCTCCACCGGTCGCACCCCGTCGAAGCGGAACTCGTAACCGCCGGCACTCGTGCTGGCGCCGGGAGCCAGGGCCACGTCGCGCTCGGTGGTGAAGGACTGCACGGTCGTGAGCGCAATGACCGCCGTGGCGAGGCCCAGGTGCGCGATCGTCATACCGAGCACCGCGCGCGACAGCGACAGGCCGCGCCGCCAGCGATCGATGGGATCCACCAGCGAGGCCAGCACGATCCACAGCGCGAGCGTTGCGCCGACGGGGGTCAGCACCCGCCCATGGGAATAGATGCCGAACACGAGTCCGCAGGCGAGCACGGCGGCGGCGATCAACGTGTACAGCAGCGTACGTTGCTTGTCCTTGAGGCGTCCGCGCTTCCAGTTCGAGTGGATGCCGACCGACAGCAGGGCGAGCAGCGGCAGCATGGACAACATGAATGTGGGATTGAAATACGGCGGCCCCACGGACACGGTACCCAGCTTCAGCGCATCCGAGATCAGCGGCGCCAGCGTGCCGGCGAACACCGTGGCCGCGGCAATCACCAGCAGCACGTTGTTGAAAAGGAGAAATGACTCGCGCGCCCCGAGCTCGAACCCGGCCGTCGACTTCAGCAGTGGCGCCCGCCAGGCATACAGGCTGAGCGCGCCGCCGATCATCACGATGAGAAAGGCCAGAATGAAAATACCGCGGCTCGGATCGGCGGCGAACGAATGCACCGACACCAGGACGCCAGAGCGCACCAGGAAAGTACCCAGCATGCTCATCGAGAAGGCAAGGATCGCCAGCAGCAGCGTCCAGCTCTTGAACAGCCCGCGCTTGTCCGTGACTGCGAGTGAATGCACCAGCGCCGTGCCCACCAGCCACGGCATGAACGAGGCGTTCTCGACCGGATCCCAGAACCAGAACCCGCCCCAGCCGAGCTCGTAGTACGCCCAGAAGCTCCCCAGCGCGATGCCGCAGGTGAGAAAGGCCCACGCGGCGGTGGTCCAGGGGCGAGTCCAGCGCGCCCAGACCTGGTCGAGGCGCCCCTCGAGCATGGCCGCACACGCGAACGCGAACGCGACGGCAAAGCCCACATAGCCGGTGTAGAGAATGGGCGGATGAATCGCCAGCGCCGGATCCTGCAGGATCGGATTCAGATCGCGGCCGTCGGGCGCCGCCGGATCCAGGCGCAGAAAGGGATTGGAAGTCGCGAGCGTGAACAGCAGGAAACCGAAGCTCACGACCCCGAGCACGCCGAGCACGCGTGCCGCGAAGCGCGGCGGCAGCCGTGCGGCCCCGATGGTCACCGCCACGGTCCAGGCGGCGAGCAGCAGGATCCACAGCAGGAGCGAGCCCTCGTGGGCACCCCACATCGCGGTGACGCGATAGAACAGGGGCAGCGCGGAGTTGGAATTCTCGGCGATGTACAGGACCGAGAAGTCATTCGCCACGAACGAAGCCACCAGGCACCCCACGGCGGTCGCGATCATGACGAACTGGCCGGCGACCGCGGGCGTCACGGCCGCGATCCACCGGTCACGGCCCAGCATGGGGCCTGCGATGCCGAAGAACGCCTGCAGGCCCGCCAGCAGCAGCGCGAGAATCAGGGCAAAGTGACCGAGTTCAGGCAGCATGTCAGGTACCCGCTGAAGGAGGCGGCGCGTGTGCCGCGGGAGGGGGCCGTGAGTCCCCGGAGGATGGATCGGGCGCCGCGGTGGCGTCCGCCCGTGACTGCCCGTGGCGCTTCTTCAATGAGCGCGCCACCTCGGGAGGCATGTACTTCTCGTCGTGTTTGGCGAGCACTTCGTCTGCGACGAAGGTGCCGTCGTGGCGCATCTGCCCGTGAGCGACCACGCCGGCTCCTTCGCGGAACAGGTCCGGCAGCACGCCGGTGTAGCTGACCGGCACGTCGTGACTGAAGTCGGTGACCACGAAGCGCACTTCCAGGCTCCCGGGAGCGCGGTGCAGGCTCCCCTGCGTCACCATGCCGCCCAGCCGGAAGCGCTCGCCCGCCGGCACCTCGCCGGCGGCGACCTGGGTCGGATCAAAGAAGAAGGTGACGTTCTGGCGAAAGGCGCTGAGCGCAAGCGCGCCGGCGAGACTCACGCCGCCGACGATGCCGAGCACCAGGGCCATGCGGCGCCGACGCGGGGTCACGGCCCCTCCCCCCGCATGCTCAAGCGCCGCCGCGCTTCCTCGCGCGAGCGTGCCAGCGCGCGACGCGCCCACACGATGTTCAACACGATGGCGGCGAGCGTGACCGCATACGCGGGCCACACGAAGGCGGCATAGCCGCCCATCTCGAAGAACTGACTCATGCTTTTACGATCTCACGAATCCAGCTGGCCGAGCGTTCACGGCTCAAGACTTCACCGCGCAGGCGCACCAGCAGTACCGCCCCGAAAAACAGCGTGAAGCCCAGCAGCATCATCAGCAGCGGCACCAGCATCGATGCCGCCATGGTGGGCTTGGCGAGCCGCATCACCGAGGGCGCCTGGTGGAGCGAATTCCACCAGGTCACCGAGTAATGAATGATCGGCACGTTCACCACCCCCACCACCGCGAGCACCGCGCTGGCGCGATCCGCCCGCTGCGTGTCCTCGAGCCCGGCGCGCAATCCCATGTATCCCAGATACAGAAAAAGCAGAATGAGTTCCGAGGTCAGGCGCGGATCCCACTCCCAGTACGTTCCCCACATCGGCTCGCCCCACAGCGCCCCGGTCACGAGTGCCGCGAAGGTGAACGAGGCGCCGATCGGAGCACAGCTGGCGGCGACCGCGTGCGCCACCTTGATGCGCCAGATGAGGCCCACCGCGGCGGCAACTGCCATGGTCGTATACACCATGAGCGACATCCACGCACTGGGCGCGTGCACATAAATGATGCGAAAGCCGTCGCCCTGCTGGTAGTCCGGGGGGGCCAGCACCAGCCCGCCCCAGAGACCGCCGATGATCAGCAGCGCCGCGGGCCAGGCAAACCACGGCGTGAGCCGGGCAGCCAGCGTGTAGACGTAGGGCGGTGAGCCGAGCCGATGAAACCAGGTCCAGGTCATGATGCGGGCTTGTGCTCCTGATTATTCCAGGCTGATCCGCACCGCGGCCGCCGCCGCGAGCGGCGCCAGCGTCACCCCGAGCACCGCCAGGGCCGCGAGCAGCTCCAGCGGCGCCAGCAGCGGCCCGCCGGTGATCGCCAGTTGCGTCGCGCGCGCGCCGAAAATCAGCACCGGCAGCGACAACGGCAGCGTCAGCAGCGACAGCAGTGCGCCGCTGCGCTTGATCCCGAGCGTCAGGGCCGCGCCGATCGAGCCGATGAGACTCAATGCCACACTGCCGACCGCGACCGAGGCGACAATCCCGGGAACCGCCGCGGCGGAGACCCCGAGCGACAACGCTGCCAGCGGTGCCATGAGTGCGAGCGGCAGACCGGTCAACAACCAGTGCGCCGCGGTCTTGGCGAATATCAGCCACGTGAGCGACTGACCCGATAGCGCGTACTGCTCGAGCGTGCCGTCGTAGGCATCGTCGCGAAACAGAAACTCCAGCGCCAGGAGCGACGCCAGCAACGCGCCCGCCCACAGAACACCCGGGGCGATCTCCCGCAGCCGCGCGAGCTCCGGAGAAATCGCCAGCGGGAACAGCATGGTGACCATCGCAAAGAACGCCAGCGGCTGTACCAGCTGGCCGCGCTTGCGAAACGCGAGCTGCAGGTCGCGCGCCAGGGCAAGGCCGGCCGCCTCGAGCATCGGAGCCTGCCGGCTCCCCGCCCACGCCTGCCGGGCAACCGGGGCCGCCTGCACCGCCACGCCCGTGGCGGGAGAACCGTAAGCGCTCATGCCGCGAGCTCCAGGCGCCGCAGATCGCGCACCGTGGCGGGCAATTCATGATGCACGGCCGCCAGCACCAAGCCGCCGCGCGCCAGCTGCTCGGCGATCAGACTTCCCACCAACTGTTGCCCCTCCGTATCGAGATTGGTCGTCGGCTCATCCAGCAACCACAGTGGCACCATCGACAGGGCCAGCCCCGCGAGTGCCACGCGCCGTCGCTGCCCGGCCGAGAGCGTGCGCACCAGGCGTTCGCACCAGGGGCTCGCGCCCACGCGCTCCAATGCATTCTCGAGCGCCGCGGCGCCGAGGCGGTGTCGGACGCCGATCCAGTAGCGCAGGTTCTCGCGCGCGCTCAGGTCGGCCTTCAGCGGCGGCTCGTGCCCGAGGTAGACCAGCGCGCAGTGAAAGGTACGCAGATCGCTGCGCACATCCCGGCCCTCCCACAGCACCCGCCCCTCCTCCGGGTACATGAGCCCGCAGACGGCGCGCAGCAGGCTCGTCTTGCCCGAGCCGTTGGGTCCCGTCACCTGCAGGCACTCACCGCTCGCGAGCGAAAAGCACACCCCCCGCAGGACGTGACGATCACCCCGCCACAGGTGCAGGCTCTCAACATCCAGGCGCTCATCGTGCATGCTTAGGCTGCGGCTCGCTCATCCTCAGGCGTGTCGCCTGAGCACGGCGCGCGAGTCTCGCAAATTCAGCGCCTTATCGCCACACCCCCGTGTCGCGCATCCGCGCCAGCCGCAGCGGGCGCCAAATCGCCCCAGATCACTGCACCGCAGGCGCAGATTCCGCAGCGACTGACCTTGCGCGCCGTGCGAGTCGCGCAGCTTGCGCTCATCGGGCGCTGCGCCGCGCAGGAATCCCGACCGTGTGCAGTCGCGATTGACGACTCACTTCCGACATGAGCGCGTTCGGCGTGGCGCAAGTTAGCTCGCATTCGCGTTCTCGCATCTTCGCCAAGATGCAGGCGTCGCAGTCACGCGTCACAGTTTCCGAAGAAAATTAAAGCGGCGACGCAAATTGCATGACGGCAGTTGGCGACAGCTTGTCGGTAGCCCGAGACATCGTTACCAACGCGCCGATGATGTGTATTGTCACGTCCGCGCGTGACTGCACTTCGAGTCAGTGAGCGCGTAGTTTGGGGGGTC
>VBNP01000275.1:0-1895 GCA_005877965.1 Gammaproteobacteria bacterium
GATCGTTGCGGATCGCATCGATGATCAGCCGCCGCCAGACACGGTTACGGCCGGACACCTGCGTTGGCAGGCTCGCGAGCGGCATCAGCGTGTCCATGAATTGCGGGTGCTGCTCACCCCACAACCAGGTATGCATGCCGCCCATGGACGTGCCCATCACCAGCCGCGCGTGATTCACGTGCAGGCCCTGGGTCAGCAGGCGGAACTCGGCTTGCACCATGTCCCGATAGCCGTAATGCGGAAAACGCGCATGCAGCCCGTCGCTCGGCTTGCTGGACTTGCCGTGACCGATGTCGTCGGGGAGCACGACGAAGTAGCGCGCAGCATCGAGCGGCTGCCCGGCTCCGAACAGCTCACCCGCGAATTCAGCTCTCACCAGACTCGCGCCGCTGCCGCCGGTGCCGTGCAGGATCAGGACGGCGTTGCGCACCACGCCGCGCGCATCCGCGCGCGGCGTGCCGAAGGTGCGGTAGTGCATACGCAACTCGGGCAGCGACTCACCGGAGGCGAAGCGGAAGTCCCGGATGAGGAAGTCACCCTGTGACGGCGGTGGATAGCTCGCCCCCATCGCGGGCGCGGCGAGCAACGCCGCCAGCAGGCTGGTCCCGAACACGGCTCCCCTCGCACCGCCTGAGGCACTCACACCGCGCGACTCGTCAGCCAGTCGTCGATCACCCGCTCGAGCACCGCCAGCGGCATCGGCGCGGCCGTGAGTCCCACGTCGTGGAAGTCGCGGATGTCGAACTTCGCGCCGAGGCGCCGTTGCGCCTGCGCGCGCAGCTTGAGCCAGCGGGTGTGTCCGACCTTGTAGCTGCACGCCTGTCCGGGCCAGGTGCAATAGCGCTCGACCTCAGTGGTCAGGGCAGCCGGATTATCGCCGGTGGTCGCGATCATGTAGTCGATCGCGCGCTCGCGGCTCCAGCCCTTCACGTGCAATCCGGTATCGACCACGCAGCGCGCCGCGCGGAACACCGTGGCCTGCAGCATGCCCAGGCGGCCGAGCGGATCGGAGTCATACAGCCCCATCTCATCGCACAACTGCTCGGCGTACAGCGCCCACCCTTCCGTGTTGGCGGAGAAGCCGCCGCCCGCCTTGCGGATCAACGGGAGCGAGGGCAACTCCAGCACCAGCGCCAGCTGAAAGTGATGGCCGGGCGCGGACTCGTGATAGGTGAGCGTCGGCAGTGCCCAGCGCGGCAATTCGCTGGTATCGCGCAGATTGATGTAGAACGCGCCGGGCCGCGAGCCATCGAGCGCCGGTATCCGGTAGTAGCCCCCGGGCGCCCCGGCCTCCGTGTAGGGCGGCACCCGCCGGATTTCCACCGGCGCCTTGGGCCGGACGTGGAAATACTTCGGCAGGTGCGCTTGCAGCGCCGCGATGAGGCCGTTGCAGTAATCGAGGATCTGCTGCCGGCCGGCATCCGTGTCGGGATAGAGGTATTGCGGGTCCTTGGCGAGCGCCCGCATGCGCTCGGCCACGGTTCCGGCTTTCTTCCCCCGCTTGCGCAGCAGCGCATCCATGCGCGCGGTGATCTCCTTCCCCTGCTCGAGCCCGAGCCGATGCACCTCATCCGGGCTCATGTCGGTGGTGATCGCGTGGCGCAGTGCGACCGCGTACAGCTCACCGCCCTGCGGCAGGCGGCTCACGCCGGCTTCGTGCACGGCAGCGGAGCGCAGCTCACCGAGGGCCTGCATCTGCCGGTCAAGCGCAGGATAGACCTCCGCGGCGACGATGCGCGCCGCATCCGCGCCGTAGCTGCCCTCCAGGCCCAGCTTTTGCGTACGTACCGCGATCGAGGTCGCGAGGATCGAGTCAGCCGGCTCCGTGCCGCGCAAGGTGTGCATCTGTGCCAGCGCGCGCTCGAGGAGGAAGTCCGGCGGCGTGACCTTCAGTC
>VBNP01000275.1:1922-4530 GCA_005877965.1 Gammaproteobacteria bacterium
TCCTCCTGGTTCTCGATCTGATGCTGCCGATCGAGAAAGGTCGGGATGCTCTGGTACGCCCCCGTCAGCTGGCTGACCACGTACGGGCGCACTCCGTCGCCGTACTCGAAGGGCTCGGTGCGCGCGATCGTCTCCATCTGGAATGCGACCGTGTCATAGTTGGCCAGATCCGAGCCGGCAAGGGAGCCGCGATCCAGGGCTCTCAGGCGCTGCAGGCGCGAGGCGTTCTCCTGCTTGAACTCGCGCACCCGCTGGAGTGAGGCTTCGGTGAGTTTCGCCCTCGCCCACGCGTACTTGCCCTTGTCGAGCCCGAGGGTCGTCAGCTGCTCGGGATCCTTCCTCAGGCGCTCGTCCATGAAGACATCGAACAGCGCGTTGAGGCGCTCGGTGACCTCGCTCGCGGGCGCTGGCGAGGCGAGCACCTCTCTCAGAGACGGCGCGACGCACGCCGCGACCAGCGAGCCGGCTGCGGTGACGAACTGCCGACGATCGATCACGACATCCTCCTGCGCGTGGCGACGGCTCCGGCGCCCGCCCGCGGGTGCGGGCTGCGGCGCCGGTTCGGGTGAGCGGCCAGCCGACGGGCCGGCCGCGCGCGCTCAAGCCGCCAGCGTGCCTTTCTGCTTGGCGGTGTGCGTGGCGATCAGGTCCATGAGAGCCGGTGACAGGCAGTCATACGGCTCGAGCCGCAATTCCTTGAGGCGCGCGCGCACCTCGCCCATGCGCGCCGGCGGAAAGCCCGACTCGATGATCGAGGAGACGAACGCCGCGAACTCGGGAGCCGACCAGCCGCTGTCTTTCGACAGCTCGGTGTGCACGAAATCGAAGCCGTAGAAGGGGTGATTCTTGTTTTCAATCCGCCCGTACATGTGCACGCCGCATCCCGTGCACGCAGAGCGCTGGATCGGGGCCTTCTCATCGACGATCTTGAGCTTGTGCGCATTGGCGCTGACGTTGAGCTTGTCGCGCCCGACGACCGCGACCATCGAGAACAGCGCGCCCTTGGGTTTCCAGCACTTGGTGCAGCCACACACGTGATTGAACGCGGTGTTGCCCTTCAGACTCACCGTCACGGGTGACGAACTGCACTTGCAGGTGAGCGTACCGCCCGCGAAGTCCGTTTTGCCGGGCTTCACGCCGCCATCGACGGCCGGATGAATTGCAGTTGCCATGATGTTCTCCTGGTTCGCGTTTCTGAGCGTCAGTGTTGAGCGTGCGTGCCCGCGTAGGATGCATAGCACCCTTCAGAAGGTGACCACCGAGCGGATCGACTCGCCCCTGTGCATCAGGTCGAAGGCGTCGTTGATCTTCTCGAGCGGCATGACGTGCGTGATCAGCTCGTCGATGTTGATCTTCCTGTCCATGTACCAGTCGACGATCCTCGGCACGTCGGTGCGGCCGCGGGCGCCGCCGAACGCCGTACCCTTCCACACCCGACCGGTGACCAACGGCCGGGTCTTGATCTCCTGCCCCGCTCCGGCGACGCCGATGATGACCGACACGCCCCAGCCACGGTGGCAACACTCGAGCGCCTGGCGCATGAGATCGACGTTACCGACGCACTCGAAGCTGTAGTCGGCACCGCCGTCGGTCAGGCCCACGAGGTGCTGCACCAGATCTGCGCCGACTTCCTTGGGGTTCACGAAGTGCGTCATCCCGAAGCGCTCCGCCAGCGTCTTGCGGCGCGGATTGATATCCACGCCGATGATCTTGTTCGCGCCCACCAGGCGCGCGCCCTGGATGACGTTCAGCCCAATGCCGCCCAGTCCAAACACCACCACGTTCGCCCCGGGCTCGACCTTGGCAGTATTGATGACCGCGCCGATGCCGGTCGTGACGCCGCAGCCGATGTAACACACCTTCTCGAAGGGCGCGTCGTCGCGGATTTTGGCGAGCGCGATCTCCGGCAGCACCGTGTAATTGGAAAAAGTCGAGCATCCCATGTAGTGATGCACCATCTGCTTGCCCATGGAGAAGCGGCTGGTGCCGTCGGGCATGACGCCCTTGCCCTGGGTGGCGCGGATGGCCGTGCACAAGTTGGTCTTGCGCGACATGCACGACTTGCACTGCCGGCACTCGGGCGTATAGAGCGGGATCACGTGATCACCCTTCCTGAGCGAAGTGACGCCGGGCCCCACGTCCACGACGACGCCCGCGCCCTCGTGCCCGAAAATCACCGGAAACAGGCCCTCCGGATCGGCGCCGGAACGGGTGAACTCGTCCGTGTGACACACGCCGCTCGCGCGGATCTCGACCAGCACTTCGCCGGTCTTCGGGCCGTCCAGATCCACCGTGACTACTTCGAGCGGCCGTCCGGCAGCATGCGCAATGGCAGCCTTGGTCTTCATGCCAGTTCCCCGGTATTGGTGTCCACGTGCGGCACGGCAAGTCTACGCGCCTGTGCGTCAAATTCCAGAAACGACTTGTCCGGATGCGACCGCGATGGCGACAATGAGACCTCGAGCGAAACAGTGGCGCGAGGCTAGCCATGGCAGACACAGTGTTCGGCAAGATCGTCCGCGGGGAAATCCCCTGTCACAGGGTCTACGAAGATGACAGGGTGCTGGCGTTTCTCGACATCAATCCGCTGAGCCACGGGCACACGCTC
>VBNP01000120.1 GCA_005877965.1 Gammaproteobacteria bacterium
ACTTGAAGTGCACTTTAACTCGTAGAGTGCCCTGGCAAAAGGGGCATGCCGCCCAAGAGGAGACGGAACATGGCTCGTGATATCAGTCGCGCCGGCCTGCTACTGGCGGTGTTGAGCCTGCTGGGATCGATCCCGGGGCACGCCGCGGATGGGATCCCCGACTACATCGCGAGCGCGATCGCCGATCCCGCCCGGCCAGCGCAGCAGGTCGCGCGCGACGTGGACCGCAAGCCGGGCGCGCTGCTGGCATTCGCAGGCGTAAAGCCCGGGGACCGGGTGGCGGATTTCATGTCGGGCGGTGCCTACTTCACGCGGCTCTTCAGCCGCATCGTCGGCAAGACCGGACATGTGTACGCGTTCCTGCCCGAGGAGCAACTGAAGAACTGCGCGCCGGAGGAGACCGCCGGAACCCGTGCCGTCGAGCGCGACGGCGGCTACGCCAACGTGAGCGTGTTAAGCGGGCCGGTCGCTCGCTTCCGAGCGCCCGAGCCGCTCGACCTCGTCTGGACGTCGCTGAATTTCCACGACCTCTATGATTCCTTCATGGGGCCGGCCGACGTGGGCGAGGTCACGCAGGCGCTGTTCGACGCGCTCAAGCCCGGGGGCGCGCTGCTGGTGATCGACCACGCCGCGCAAGCCGGATCGGAGGTCCGTGACACCGAAACGCTGCATCGCATAGACCCCGAAGTCATCATCCGGCGCGCGCAAACGGCGGGATTCCGGCTCGAAGCGCGCAGCGATGTACTGCGCAATCCGCGCGACACGCACCAGCTGCGCGTGTTCGATGCGGCGATCCGCGGACAAACCGATCAGGTGATCCTGAAATTCACAAAGCCGCTCGGCGCGACGTCCGCCGCGGCGTGCGATGCCGCGCGCGACCGGCGCCTCCGCACGCGACACGCGTGGCTGTAGCCTTCAGCCGCCGGAGGCCGCCTGCACAGCGCTTCGCCTGACCACGAACCAATTCGCACACGCGGCGCCGACCGTGGCGAGCAGGATGAGCGTTTTGCTGAAATCCACCCGCGTGAGGAGCACGGCGCAGATCGCCACGCCCAGGATCGGAACGCTCACACCGCCTGGAAGTCGGAATGCCGCGGCTGCGGGTTGCATGCGGCGCAGAACCGGAACGGCGAGACACACCGCGGCGTAGAAGAACAGCCGTGCCACGGCCGACAGCGTGACGTTCCAGGAGAAGCTCGCGAACTGCGAGAAGCCCCACAGCAGCAACGCAAATACCACGATCGAGCCATGCGGCGTGCGGAATCGCTGGTGTACGGAAGCGAACCAGGCCGGAAACTCGCCCCGTTCGGCGAGCGCGAAGATCCCGCGCGGCACGGTCAGCATGTTGGCGCTGATGTAGCCGTAGACTGATATCAATGCCCCGGCGGAAATGAGCGCGGCTCCCGCAGGCCCCATCAGCACACGGGCGGCATCCGCCAGCGGTCGGGCACTGCCGGCGGCGTCCGCCAGCACCCCGACCACGATGAGCTGCAGGAGCGCATACAGCGCAATAAGAATAAGGAGTGCCACGAACAGGGCGAAGGCCGCATCCCGTCGTGGATCGCGCGCCTCGCCCATCGGGTTGAGCGCGGCTTCATAGCCACCGTAGGCGAACAGCAGCAGCAGCATCGCCTGCAACCAGCCATCCACAGAGGCGACCACCGGCGCTGCCGCGACCCGCGGATGGACCGACAGGTACAGCACCCCGGCCACGCACACCAGGCCCAGCGCCAGCAGCTTCGCCACCACGGTCGTATTGCTGACCCGCGTCCCCGCCCCCACGCCCCGATAGTTCGCCGCCGCCAGGGTGCCGAGAAACAACGTGATGACCGCCAGTCTCGGCAGCGGCTGGGTCGCCGCCGGCCAGAATTCCCCCAGGTAGATGACGAGCAGATTCACCCCGGCGGCGCACGCCGTCAGGCGACTGAGCAGCATCAGCCAACCCACCTGCAGGCCCGCGAACCTTCCGAACGCGTGGCGCACATACAGATAGGTGCCGCCGGTCTCGGTGAACTGGGACGCGACCTCGGCGTAACAGGCGATGATGACCACCATGCCCGCGCCGGCGATCAGCACGGCCGCCGGACTCGCGCTCCCGAGCAGTCGCGCAATCACCGAGGGCAATCCGAAGATGCCGCTGCCGAGGATGCTGTTGACCGCGAGTGCTACCATGCTCCAGCGGCCGATTGCGCGGACCAGTTGCGGCTGCGAGGTGCGCGGCGGCTCGTGCGTCATCGCGCCCTTGTATCACAAGCCGGCAATCAGGACCGCCGTCCCTGACTCGAGGAGCCCCCGTGCGCTATTCGTATGCGACGCACCTGGAGTGCAGTGTCAGCGCGGAAACGTACGACATCGCAAGGCTCCAGGGCCTGTCGGCGGCCAACAAGCCGCTGCTGGCGCGCTATGACCTGGATGCCCTGAGGCGTACGGTGCCGCGCGAAGAGATCGCGGCACGGCCGGCGGGCCTGTGGCAGTGGCGCGAGCTGCTGCCGGTGGCGGATCCGGCTCACATGGTCAGTCTGGGTGAAGTGGAAACACCGCTGGTGACCCTGTCCAACAGCCGGCGACCGGCCGGGTTCATCCCTCCCCTGGTCAAGGACGAGGGTCGCCTGCCCACCGGTTCGTTCAAGGCGCGCGGCCTGTGCGTTGCGGTATCGATGGCGAAGGCCCACGGCGTGCGGCGCATTGCGATTCCGACCAACGGCAACGCCGGCGCGGCGCTCGCCGCCTATGCCGCGCGGGCCGGTATCGAGGCTTACTGCTTCTGCCCGGACGACACCCCCGAGATCAACCTCAGCGAGATCGCCCTGCAGGGCGCGACGGTGTGGCGGGTCAACGGCCTGATCAACGATTGCGCCCAGCTGGTGGAGTTGGGCAAGCCGCAGCTCGGCTGGTTCGACATGTCGACGCTGAAGGAGCCGTATCGGATCGAAGGCAAGAAGACCATGGGGCTGGAGTTGGCTGCGCAGCTGCAGTGGCGCCTGCCGGATGTCGTGTTCTATCCAACCGGTGGCGGCACCGGCCTGATCGGCATGTGGAAGGCGTGGCAGGAACTGCTGGCCCTGGGGTGGATTTCGGCTCCCCTGCCGCGTCTCATCGCCGTTCAATCCACCGGCTGCGCGCCGATCGTGCGTGCATTCGATGCCGGGGCAGACACCGCCACGCCCTGGGAGAATGCCGCCACGATCGCCGCGGGTATCCGCGTGCCCGCGGCGCTGGGTGATTTCCTGATCCTGCGCGCGCTGCGCGACAGCGGCGGCTGCGCGCTGGCGGTGCCGGATCCGGACATCGAGTCCGCCCGGCGGCACGTGGCATCACAGGATGGCCTGCTCCTCAGCCCCGAGGGCGCGGCGACCTACGCCGCGTACCTGCAGGCGGCCGCGCGCGGCAAGGTGCGGACGAGCGAGCGAGTGGTGCTGTTCAATTGCGCCAGCGGCCTCAAGTATCCGATGCCGGCGGTGACCCGACACATGGACGTGCGCCGCCCGTTCGCGAAAGAGCCTCAGGATGCCGCCGTCGGCCCCTTGAGTTGAGCGCCGAGCGGAAGACGGCGGATCCGCTTGCCGCTCGCGGCAAAAATGGCGTTCACCAGCGCGGGGGCGACCGTCGGCATGCCCATCTCCCCGGCCCCCGACGGCGGGACTTGCGAGTCGAGGAGGTGCACGTCGACGTCCGGTGCCGCCGCCATGCGCAGCAAGGGGTAGTCGGGGAAGTTAGACTGCTCGACGCGTCCGTCCTTGAGCGTGATCTGGAGATTGAGGGCGGTCGAGAGTCCGTCGATCGTCGCCCCCATCATCTGCGCTTCGAGGCCGAGCGGGTTGACAACCTCGCCGACGTCCGCTGCACAGACACACCGGACCACCTCGAGCTCGCCCGCCGCCGACACGGCCACTTCGAACGCATGTGCGACATACCCGCCGTGGGTGAAATGACTTGCCAGACCGATCCCGTGGCCCGGGGGCACCTTGCCCCCGTAGCCGACCTCCTGTGCGGCGCGCCTCAACACGCCGGCGAGACGTTCGGTATGGAGTTTCGGTCCACCGTGGTCGCGGTACGGGAGCTGACGCGGCGCGCCCAGCAGCTCGAGCCGCAGCGCCAAAGGATCCGCGCCGGCCGCGAGCGCGACCTCGTCCAGGAAGCTCTGCACCGCAAACGCCGAGAACGTCGGCAGCGGCCCACGCAACCAGCCGCGCGCGAGACTGAATTCGACCGGCAGATCGGCGCAGCCGATCCAGTCGGACTCCTCCTCCATGCCCTCCGCCCGATACTTGCGCGGCGTGGCGGCGACCCGATGCGCCCAGCCGGTAACGCGACGCTGCGCATCGAGCGTCGCCGTCAGTTCATGCAGCCCGAACGGCCGGTAGAAATCGTTCTGCAGATCATCCTCGCGCGTCCAGATGACCTTCACCGGCGCCTTGACCGACTGAGCGACGAGCACCGCTTCCGCGACGAAGTCGTTCTGCAACCCTCGGCCAAATCCCCCGCCCACGCGCAGTAACCGGATCTCGATGTCCGGCCGCGGGATTCCGGTCATCGCACTGATCATGCGGGACGCGCCGCCGGGGCTTTGCAGCGAGGCCACGAGCAGCGCCCGCTGCGCCCGCAGGTCGATGAGCGCGTTCGGCGGCTCCAGGGTCGCATGCGCGAGCAAGGGCATGACATACACGGCTTGCACGACACGGTCCCCTGCCTTGCGCGCTGCCTCGAGGTCGCCATCCTGGCGTGCGATTTTCCCCCGGGTCGCCAGAGCGGCGGCCGCGCGGCGCTCGAGCGCGTCGGATGAATCCTGCGCACCGGGTCCCACAGTCCAGGTGATGCGCAGCGCTTCGCGACCCTGGCGCGCCGACCAGAAATCATCCGCCACCACCGCCACCCCGGCCGCGAGGTTTCGATCCAGCACGGCGCCGGCCCGCGGCCCGGGGATGCTGAAGACCTGCCTCACGCCTGGAACCCGGCGCGCCTGCGCGTCGTCGATGTGCGCGACGGCGCCATCGAAGTACGGGCAACGCGCGATCACGGCCGTCAGGGCGCCTGGGAGCGCGGCGTCGATCCCGTAAGCCGCGGCCCCAGTCACGATCTCGCGGGCGTCGATCACCCGGGTGGGGTGGCCGATGATCCGATACCCGCTCCTGGGCTTCAGCGGCACATCCGCAGGCGCAGCGGCGAGCGTGGCGGCGCGCCTCGCGAGCTGCCCGTAGCTCAGCGTGCGCCCGTCCGGATGCAGCACCTGCGCGTCGCGCGTGCGGAGCTGATCGGCCGGCTGCTGCCAGATCTGGGCAGCCGCCTGCACCAGGAGCCAGCGCACCCGCGCGCCGGCCTGCCGCAGATCGTTCCACGCGTCCGGAATGTTGGTGCTCCCGCCCGCACCCTGCGGACCATATCGCGAGGTGAAGCCCGGCGGGTCGTGGCCGGCGAGGAGGCCATACGGGAGTTGCTCCACCGTGACGGCCGACCAGGGAACATCCAGCTCCTCCGCGATCAGCATCGGGAGCGATGTCTTGACGCCCTGCCCGATCTCGCAGCCCCGTGCGCCGATCACGACGCGACCATCCGTCTCGATGCGAACGAACGCGCCGAGCGGCTGGCCACCGACGGGCCGGGCCGCGGCTGCCGCCCGGCTCGGTGCGGTATGCGCCACCCCTGGTGCGTTGAACGACGCCATCAGTGCGCCGGCAGCGGTCATTGACACGCTGAGAAAATCGCGGCGCGAAAGCGGGCCGGCGCCGCGCGTGACGCTCACCGGCGCGCGCCTTGCAACTGCGCCGCCGCACGACGGATCGCCTTGCGGATGCGCGGATACGTGCCGCAGCGGCACAGGTTCGTCAGGGTGGCGAGGTCGGCCTCGCTCGGTTGGGGCTTGCGCGCCAACAGGTCGGCTGCCGCCATGATCTGGCCCGCCTGGCAATAGCCGCACTGGGGCACGTCCTCGTCTATCCAGGCCTGCTGCAGCGGATGCAGTTGGGCGCCCCGCGCGAGCCCCTCGATCGTGGTGACTGCGCGCCCCGCCACCCGCGACATGGGGGTGAGGCACGAGCGCGCCGCCGCGCCGTCCAGGTGGACCGTGCACGCTCCGCAGTAACCGATCCCACAGCCGAACTTCGTGCCGGTGAGGCGCGCGTGATCGCGCAGGTACCACAACAGCGGCATGGCGGGATCGCCGCGGTAGCTGGAGCGCTGCTCATTCAGCGTGAAGTCGATCGCCATGCTGGGCCCTCCCCCATCCCGGCATCATAGGATCGGCCCTGCCCAGCGGCACTCCGCCGGCCGCGACGGCCGCTCGGATCGTCGCGCGGCAATGCGCGAGCGCAGGCGCAACGTTACGGTGAACCCGTGGGGACGAGCGGTAGCACGATGCGTGAGGGGTGTGCGGGATCGAAGTAGACCGAGTTCTCCGCGATGCGCCAGCGCCGGTTGTCGTTCAGGGGCTCGCCGGTATTGGGATTGACGTCGAAGCGCGGAAAGTTGCTGCTGGAGATGTCCAGCCGGATCCGGTGGCCGTGCCTGAAGACGAGCGACGTCGGATACATCTCGATCGTAAACTCGTAGGGCTTACCGGGCTGAAGCATCTCGGCCCTGCCCGGCCCGTTGCGGTAGCGCGCGCGCACGATGCTGTCGCCGATGTTGAGTTCGATGCCGCCCGGAAAGTCGGCGCTCGGTGGGTACACATCGATGAGCTTGGCCGTGAAATCGGTATCGGGCGAGTCCGAAGCCGCCCATAGTCGCACGATCAGGCGTCCGGTCACCTCGAGGTCCCGCGCCAGGGGCGGGGTTTGAAACACGAGCACATCATTGCGCGCCGATAGCGGATTGGAGTCGCTGCACGTCCACAGCGTGGGGCGGCAGCGCTGATCGGTCGCGCCCGCGCTCGCGAGCGCCCCCTGGGACGAGATATTGCCACCGAGGGTTGGCACGGGATTGTGTGGATCGAAGCGATAGGTCAGGGGAGCATGGGGTACGGGCTGGTCGGGCGAAAGCACCCCGTCGGCGTGCAGGTAGTACGCCGTCGGCGTCGCTCGCGCGAGCGGCCACTCCTGTTCATCGCGCCAGCGCCCGCCGACGAACACCCGACCCTCCGGGGTTTTGTGACCGTCACCGCCGCCCATGACATAGATGCGCACCGGTGCCTCGAGGTCGACACCATTGTCGATACCCTTCAGCCAACGGTCGAACCAGCGTTGCTCGAACGCGTTGAGATCGATGGCCGCCTCGGGCGTGAACTGTGCGTCGCCGGCATAGCTCGCGTTCGGCCGGCTGTGAGTCCAGGGTCCGACAATCAGCCGCTGCGGGCTCTTCTTGCGCTCGTGCAGCCCCACGTAGTTGAGGTTCGCCACCTGCAGCGCCCAGGAATCGTACCAGCCGGTGACGTGGTAGACGGGGATGTCCTTGTAGTCGGCGAGATGATCGACAACCTCCACCGGGTCGTCGCCCCCGTGGCTCATGGCAGCCGTGAGCCACTCCTCGTAGTCGGGCGCGAACTTCAACGGCGTGTCGCCGGCGCGTAACGGCAAGGCCCGCAGGTATTCGGGCACATGGTTGACCAGATCTGCCAGCGCCGGCGCCGCAGCCGGATCGCTGGCGGCGCGCGCAGCCGCCACGAGATTCGGCGGCCCCCCCGGGTCTCCCATTGAGAACACCCAGTTGACCCAGCGCAGCTCGAATGCGCCGTTGTGCCGCACTCCGTAGCGACCCACGTCCGACATCGAGAACAGCGGGATCATCGCCTTCACGAATGGCGCGTCGGCGATCGCCAGCGCATGTTGCGTTCCGCCCTCGTACGAGGTGCCGACCGTGCCAATGCCGCCGTCGGACCACGACTGATGTCCGATCCACTGCGTGGTGTCGTAGCCGTCGCGGCCGTCGTCAGACAGCGGCCGCCAGTGACCCTGCGAGCGGTAGCGCGCCCGCACGTCCTGCACGACCACGACGTAGCCGCGGGAGACGAAATACTGTGCGAAAGCCGCGGCGCGCACCTCCTTGTCGTACGGCGTGCGCATCAGCAACGCCGGGAACCTGCCCACCAGGGGCACACCGTCGAGCGCCGGCCGATAAACGTCGGCGGCGAGCTGCACGCCATCGCGCATCGGGATCATGACATTGAGCGTGAGCGCGACGTCGCCGGGCGTTTCGCCCGCCAGCGACGGCGCAGGCGTCAGGAATGCCGCCACCACCATGCCGAGCGGCAGCCGCCGGGCGCTGTGGCCTGGCCACACGCTGCGCTGCATGCGCGCGGGTGCAGCCTTGCGGATCACCAGCGCGGCTTGCGCTTCTCGATGAAGGCCTGCACGCCCTCCAGCGCTGCGGCATCCATCATGTTGCAGGCCATGGTCTCACCGGCCGCATCGTACGCCGCCTCCATGCCGAGCTCTGCCTGCCGGTAGAACAGCTCCTTGCCCATCGCCACCACCGCGCGCGGCTTGGCGACGATGCTCGCCGCCAGCGTCTCGATTTCCGCATCGAGGCGCCCCGGCTCGACCACCCGGTTCACGAGCCCGCGCGCCTGCGCCTGCGCGGCGTCGATGAACTCTCCCGTCACCAGCATTTCGAACGCCTGCTTGCGCGCCACATTGCGCGACAGCGGCACGCTCGGCGTCGAGCAGAACAGCCCCAGGTTCACGCCACTGACCGCGAAGCGCGCCTCGCTGGAAGCGACCGCCAGGTCGCACTGCGCGACCAGCTGGCAGCCCGCGGCGGTGGCGATACCCTGTACGCGCGCGATCACCGGTACCGGCAGGCCCCGCAGGGTGAGCATCATGCGCGCGCACTGTGCGAACAATCCCCGGTAGTACTCGAGCGAGGGCTGCGCGCGCATCTCCTTCAGGTCATGGCCGGCGCAGAACGCCTTGCCTTGCGCCGCGAGCACCACGACACGCACCGCTGCATCATTCGCGATCGCATCGAGCTCGCGCTGCAACGCGGCCAGCATCGCCTCCGACAGGGCGTTGAAGGCCTGCGGGCGGTTCAGGGTCAGGCTGATGACGCCGCGCGCGTCCCGCTCGCGCCTCACCAGCGGCTCCACGGAAGTCGTCATGGTCGTCTCCTCATTCGATCGCACTGGCCGATCTCGCCCGCTCGCGCAACACGAACTTCTGGATCTTGCCGGTGGAGGTCTTCGGAATCTCCTCGAAGCGCACCTCGCGCGGCACCTTGTAGGCCGCCAGCAGGGTGCGGCAATGCCCGATGAGCTCGGCGGCGCTCACCGTGACGCCGCTCTTGAGCTCGACGTAAGCGAGCGGCGTCTCGCCCCATTTCGGATCGGGCCGCGCCACCACCGCGCAGGCCATCACGGCGGGGTGGCGGTAGAGCGCATCCTCCACCTCGAGGGAGCTGATGTTCTCGCCGCCGGAGATGATCACATCCTTGCTGCGGTCCCTGATCTTCAGGTAGCGGTCCGGCTCCAGCACCGCGAGATCCCCGGTGTGGAACCAGCCGCCGGCGAAGGCTTCGGCGGTTGCGGCCGGATTCTTCAGGTAGCCCTTCATCACGATGTTGCCGCGGAACATGATCTCGCCGAGCGTCTGTGCGTCGGGCGGCACCTCGGCCATGGTCTGGGGCTCGAGCACCGTCATCCCCTCCTGCAGGACGTAGCGCACGCCCTGGCGCCCGTTGAGCCGCGTCTGCTCCGACAGGTTCGCCGCGGCCCATTGCTCGCGCTTGGCGGCGACCGCCGCAGGACCGTAGGTCTCGGTCAGTCCATAGGCATGAGTGAGCTCGAAACCGATGCGCGCCATCCCCTCGATCATCGCTGCCGGTGGCGCGGCGCCTGCCACCATGCCGCGCACCCGCTGGGTGAGACCATCGCGCAGCTCGGATTCCGCGTTGATCAGCAGGTTGTGCACGATGGGGGCGCCACAGTAGTGATCCACACCATGGGCGCGCATGGCCTCGAAAATTGCCCGGGTCTCCACCTTGCGCAGACACACCTGCGTGCCGGCGAGCATCGCCACGGTCCACGGGAAGCACCAGCCGTTGCAGTGGAACATCGGCAACGTCCACAGGTACCTGGGGAACTGCGGCATGCTCCAGGTGGCGGCGTTGCATACCGCGTTGAGATAGGCTCCGCGGTGGTGGGTGACCACGCCCTTGGGATTGCCGGTGGTGCCCGAGGTGTAGGACACGGCGATGGCGTCCCATTCGTCGCGCGGACCTTCGAGGCGCGGCAGCGGCTCGTGCCGTGCGAGCAGCGCTTCGTACTCGCAGGCGCCGAGAGGCTCCCCGCCCCCCGTGTACTCGCTGTCGCACACGTCGATGACGATGGGTGCGCGTCCATGCTCATCGCGCAGGATCCGCAGCGCCGTCCCGATGACGGGCGCGAACTCGCGGTCGGTGATCAGCACCGCGGCCTCGCAGTGCTGCATCTGCCAGGCAAGGAGCGGTGCGTCCAGGCGCGTATTGAGCGGGTGGAGCACGGCATTCAGCGCCGGCACCGCGTAGTGCGCCTCGATCATCTCCGGAGTATTGGACAGCATGGCGCTGACCGTGGCGCCACGCGCCACCCCGAGGGCCCGCAGCGCCGCCGCCAGTCGCGCCGCGCGTTCGCGCGTGTCGCGCCAGCTGTAGCGGCGCCGGCCATGAACCACCGCGGGCAGATCGCCGAACACCTCGGCGCTGCGCTCCACGAAGCTCACCGGCGAGAGCGCCACGTAGTTGGCGGGGTTCTTGTCCAGGTCCTGGTCGTAAATGCTCATGGCGGTGTTCTTTCCGAGCGCTCGCGTGGCGGCTCAGTCTGCAGCGTACACCCGCACCCTCGCCTTGGCATGCCGCATGGATCAGACTAGGCCATGCTTGCCCGGTGCAGGCCGGGGAGCTCAGGCGGCGTACACAACCGAGGGGGCCTCTTGCATCTAAGCGAGATCGACTGGGTCGTCATGGGAGTGTACTTCGCGTTCGTGCTGGGCGTCGGCTACACGCTGCGCCGCTACGTGAAGACCAGCACCGACTACTTTCTTTCCGGCCGCTCGATCCCGGCGTGGGTTGCCGGGCTCGCGTTCCTGTCCGCGAACCTCGGCGCCCAGGAGGTCATCGGCATGGCCGCTTCGGGCGCCAAGTACGGCATGGCGACCAGCCACTTCTACTGGGTGGGCGCCATTCCGGCGATGGTGTTTCTCGCCATCTTCATGATGCCGTTCTACTACGGCTCACAGGCGCGCTCGGTGCCGGAGTACCTGAAGATGCGCTTCGACGAGAAGACCCGCGGCCTGAACGCGATCTCCTTCGCGACCATGACGGTGTTTTCCTCGGGCATCTCGATGTACGCCATGGGCCTGCTGCTCAATCTGCTGCTGGGATGGGACTTCGACACCAGCGTATGGCTGTCCGCGGGCATTGTCCTCGCCTATATCCTGCTCGGGGGTCTCACCTCGGCCATCTACAACGAGGTGCTGCAGTTCTTTCTCATCGTTGCCGGTTTCGCGCCGCTGGTGTTTCTCGGGCTCAAGGACCTGGGCGGCTGGCAGGGACTCAGCGCGCGCCTTGCGCATGTCGCGACTTCGCAGGGCTTTGCGCCGCAGGCCTGGTCGAGCACCTGGCACCAGATGGGCGATGCGACTTCCAACCCCATGGGGGTCGAATGGTTCGGCGTCGTCATGGGACTCGGCTTCGTGCTGTCCTTCGGTTACTGGTGCACGGACTTCCTGGTCATCCAGCGCGCCATGGCCGCGCATTCGATGTCGGCCGCGCGCCGCACGCCGCTGATTGCCGCCGTGCCGAAGATGCTGTTCCCGTTCCTGGTCATCGTACCGGGCATGATCGCCATCGCGTCGAGCCTGCGCACGGGCGCCAGCGGCTTCGTCCTGCCCCACAAGGCCGACGGCACGCTCAACTACGACCTCTCCATCCCCATGATGCTCAGCCATTACTTCCCGCACGGCATACTGGGCCTGGGGCTCACGGCGCTGCTGGCGAGTTTCATGTCCGGGATGGCCGGCAACGTCACGGCCTTCAATACCGTGTGGACCTATGACATCTACCAGGCCTACATCCACCGCGGCGCCAGCGACCATCATTACCTCACCATGGGGCGCGTGGCGACGGTGTTCGGGATCGGACTGTCCGTGGCCGCCGCCTATGTCGCCAACCACTTCAACAACATCATGGATATGCTGCAGCTGCTGTTCGCTTTCGTGAATGCGCCGCTGTTTGCGACGTTCCTGCTGGGCATGTTCTGGAAACGGGCTACCGGCCACGGCGCGTTTGCCGGTCTCCTGTCGGGCACGGCGGCGGCGGCGCTGCACCACGGCTTGACCCTGCCCAGGGGGAGCGTCCCCGGCATCAAGGGCGGCTGGCTTGCGCTGCTGCATGCCTATCCGAGCGAGATGGCGCAGAACTTCTGGACCGCGATCTGGGCGTTCAGCGTGTGTCTCGTCGTGACCGTCGCGGTGAGCCTGATCACGCGGCCGCGCGCCGAGAAGGACCTGGTGGGACTTGTCTACTCCCTGACACCCCGGCTGCGCGATGCGGATCAGGCGTGGTATACGCGCCCGGCGGTGCTCGGCGCGGGGGTGCTCGCCGCGACACTGCTGCTCAATCTTCTCTTCTGGTAAGGAGCCTCGCCATGGGCCTCGACATCCGCATACCGCTCGGAGTGATGTTCACCCTCCTGGGGTTGCTGCTCGCGGGGTTCGGATTCTTCAGCGATCCGGCGATTTACCAGCGCTCGCTCGGCATCGACGTCAACCTGTGGTGGGGGCTCGTGCTGCTCGCCTTCGGCACGGTGATGCTGGGCTTCGGGTGGCGCGCGGCCCACAGAACTCACTGACCTGGGCGTCGCTGCACCCGTGGGTGCGCCTCACGTCCAGTCACGGAATCCGCTCGAGAGATGAGAGCCATCGCAGAAGGGCTTGTTCTTGGATGCCCCGCAGCGGCACAAGGTTACGCGGTTGCGAATCTCGTACGGGAAGCCGTCGGCGGACAGCAGCGCAATCCCGCCCCGCAACCACAACGGACCGCTGGCGTTTTGCAGCGGATCCTCGATGAGTCCGATGGAAACCGGCAGCGCATGCTCGACCGGCTTGCCGCTCGCTCGATCCCACGCCACGAGACGCCCTGACGGACAGTTGTTGACCTGCCGGAGGAAGGTCGTGCGCATCCCGGCCTCCTCGGTGCGCTCGACCTGGTTCCACACCTGCCCGTTCGGATCGCAGAAGCGCGCGGACGCACACAGTGACTCCGCGTCCGTGAGCGCCAGGGCGGGTCCTTCCAGGACCTTCGCCTGTTCGCGATACGTGGCGCGGCGGGCGGTTTCGGTGCCGTCGAAGCCGATCTTCTCGTGGGTGCCGTCGCAGAACGGCTTGGTTTTCGACTTGCCGCACCGGCAGAGCTGGTACGACTCCTGCGCGGGGATTGTCTCGCCCTGCCGCCACTGCTGCGAGCCGCCCTCGCTGTCGGTGACGATGGTCTGCTTGGCGAGCGGCACGCCGCCGCTCACCAGGTAGGGACCGTTGTTCGAGATGACCACCCGCGGGTGCGACCTGGACTTCGCCATCAGGGGCCTCCTTGGACGCCAGCCGCAAGCCTGAACCCTTGCCGCGGATGCGACAAGAGTGCGCTCCGGACCATCGGCGCAGACAGCCGGGAACGGGCATGCGTACAGGGCCGGATGCTGCGCGACGCCTGAGGGTAGACTGCTGCTATGCGCTGGTTGACGCCTCTGTTTGTGCTGGCGGTCCTCGCGAGCCTCGCCATCGAGCTGTGGCTCTCGCAGCGCCAGGGCAGAGCCGTCGCCCGCCACCGCGATCAGGTACCCGGGCCGTTCGCCGACAGCGTTTCGGCGAGCGAACACCGCAAGGCCGCCGACTACACGCTCGCCAAACTGCGCCTCGGTCGCATCGGCGCCGTCCTCGACGCGGCGCTCACGCTGGGGCTCACGGTCGGTGGGGGCGTCGCGGCGCTGGACGCCCTGTGGCGCCACACCCGCCTGACGCAGCCGTGGCTCGGGGTGCTCGTGATTGGCACCGTCGCACTGCTCATGCAGCTCGCCAACCTGCCCCTCTCGGTGTGGCGCACCTTCCGGCTCGAGACGCGCTTCGGCTTCAACCGCACCACGCCCGCACTGTTCCTCGCCGATCTGGGCAAGAACCTCGCGCTCGCCGTGTTGCTCGGCGGCCCGCTGCTGCTGGCGACGCTCGTGCTCATGGAACGGGCCGGGGGCGGGTGGTGGTTGTGGGCGTGGGGTCTGTGGCTCGCCGTCATGTTCCTCATGGCCTGGGCCTGGCCGGCATTCATCGCCCCGCTCTTCAACCGCTTCTCACCGCTCGAAGACCAGGAGCTCAGGCAGCGCATCGAAGCGCTGCTCACGCGTTGCGGCTTCGCCTCCAGGGGCGTATTCGTGGTGGACAACTCGCGCCGCTCGAGCCACGGCAACGCCTACTTCACCGGCATCGGCCGGCACAAGCGCATCGTGTTCTTCGACACGCTGCTCGAGCGTCTCGCTCACCCGGAGGTCGAAGCGGTGCTGGCGCACGAGCTCGGCCATTTTCGCCTCAAGCACGTGCGCCAGCGGCTGCTGCTGTCGATGGCGCTCAGCTTCGCCGGACTGGCGCTGCTCGGCTGGCTGACCGGGCAGGCGGGCTTCTACGCCGCGCTCGGTGTCCCGCGGCCCTCGATCCACGCCGCGCTGCTGCTGTTCATGCTGGTGGTGCCGGCGTTCACTTTCTTCATCACCCCGCTCGCCTCGCTGTGGTCGCGCCGGCATGAGTTCGAGGCAGACGCGTTCGCCACCCGCCACGCGAGCGCGGCCGAGCTCGCCACCGCGCTCGTCAAGCTGCATCGCGACAACGCCAGCACCCTGACGCCCGATCCGCTGTACGCCGCGTTCTACTATTCCCATCCACCGCCGCTCGTGCGGATCTCGCGCCTGCGTACCTGCGAGGCGCCGGCGTCCTGAGGCACCCGCGGCATCACGGAATGTAGTAGAGATCGATCGACTTGCCGATGCGCTCCACCGGGCGGTAGGCATCCAGCCAGGCGTAGGCGCCGGGATCGCGCGTGCGCGCGAGCTCGGAGATGGCCACCCAGCCGCTCGTCGGCTGGCGCGCCGCGAGGCTCACGAACGGCGGCAACGGCTCGCGCGCCAGGTCCGCCGTGCCGCGGTATGCGAGGCTCAGCTTCGCAATCCGCAGCTGCGCCGCGCGCAGCTCCAGGCGCCGCAGGTCCTGGCCCCAGTCGAGATCCGAATCGACCAACACGCGCTGCGGGTGCGGCACCGCCTCGTTGAAGTAAGGCAGGTAGTCCGGATAGGCCGTCCACAGCGTGCCGAGCTGCCACATAAGCAGCGCGAGCAGTACTGCGACCGGGCCCACGGCCCGGCGCCGGTCGCGCCACGCGGCGAATGAGCGCCAGGCACGCACGGTCACATACGCCGCGCCCAACGCAACAAATGGATACAGCACCAGCACGTGCCTCACACCGATGTTGATGCGGCTGAAGGCGCTCGCGAAGGCGAGCACGATGATCACGAGCACCGCCGGCGCGAGCGCCCAGCAATTGCGGTTGCGCCAGCCGTCCCGCGCCAGCCACGCGAGACCCACGGGTCCGGTGGCGAGCAGCGGCAGGGGCGTCTTCACCGCGAGCGCCACCAGGTAGAAGTACCACCACCCCGTAACGCGCACGTGTCCCAGCAGATACGACAGGTGACCGGTGTCGTTGTGAGCCTTCACCGCCACGATGCCGTTGACCAGATCCCTGAGCTCGCGCGGCA
>VBNP01000021.1 GCA_005877965.1 Gammaproteobacteria bacterium
GCAGCGCCCGGGCGTGCTCACGCTCGGGTTCGCGCGGCGCTTCGCCACCTACAAGCGCGCGACGCTGCTGCTGCGCGACCGCGCGCGCCTCGCGCGGCTGGTCAGCAATCCCGAGCGCCCGGTGCTGCTGCTGTTCGCCGGCAAGGCGCACCCCGCGGATGAGCCCGGCAAGTACGTGCTGCGCGAGATGCGCCAGCTCATGATGAGCCAGGAGTTCATGGGTCGCATCATCTTCCTGGAAGACTACGACCTGCAGCTCGCGCGCAGCCTGGTCTCGGGCGTCGACGTGTGGCTCAACAACCCGATCGCCCCGCTCGAGGCGAGCGGCACCTCCGGCATCAAGGCGGCCATCAACGGCCGCCTCAACCTGAGCATTCTCGATGGCTGGTGGGCGGAGGGCTGGATGCAGGATAACGGCTGGGGCATA
>VBNP01000022.1 GCA_005877965.1 Gammaproteobacteria bacterium
TCGACTACACCCGGGGGCTGTACCAGCCGGCGGTGGCGCAGTACCGGCGCCTCGCCGCCAACGCCTTCAGCGGCGCGCGCACGCTCGCGGACTGGAAGACGCGCGCGCGGCAGGCCTGGTCGAAGGTGAGCCTGAGGCAGCTCACCGATGTGGCGCGCGATCTGCCGCGCGGCGAGCGGCTGCGGCTGCGGGTTGCGGCCGGCCTGAACGGACTCGCGCCCGCGGAGGTGCGGGTGGAGTTCGTCGCACGGCGCCTGCTGCCGGAGGCGGATCTGGCGCCGCCGGCCCTGTCCTCGTACGGGCAGCCGCCGCGCGCCGGCGTGTGGCACGCCGCGTTCAGCGCCACCGACGAGCAGGACAGCGACGGGGCGGTGATCTTCGCGCTCGACGTCGAGCCGCAGGAATGCGGGCAGTTCCGCAGCGAGATCCGCATCTATCCGTGGCACGAGCTGCTCTCGCACCCCTATGAGCTCGGGCTGATGAAATGGCTGTGAGGCGACTTACTTTAAGGTTGCGCTGACGGCGCGCCTTGCGTTGTAGTACGTCTCATGCCCCGCCAGCCCGCCCGCGCCTCGTCCGGACGTTACGTGAGCCGCCTCACCGGCGGCACGCTCGCCATCATCATGGCGGGCGGGCGCGGCGAGCGGCTGCGCGACCTCACCGCGCATCGCTGCAAACCGGCGACGCCCTTCGGCGGCAAGTTCCGCATCATCGACTTCGTGCTGTCGAACTGCGTGAACTCAGGGATCCGGCAGATCTCCATTCTCACGCAGTACAAGGCGCAGTCGCTGATCCAGCACGTCCAGCACGGCTGGAGCTACCTGCGCGGGGAGTTCGGCGAGTTCGTCGAGGTGGTTCCCGCCCAGCAGCAGTTGGGTCCGCTGTGGTACCGGGGTACGGCGGACGCCGTGCACCAGAACATCGACCTGATCGTCTCGCACCGGCCCAAGCACGTGCTGGTGCTCGCCGGGGACCACATCTACAAGATGGACTACGGTCCGATGATCGCCTACCACGTGGAGAAGGGTGCCGACATCACCGTGGGCGTGGTCGAGGTGCCGGCGCAGGACTCGCAGCATTTCGGGGTGCTGACCGCTACCGAGTGGAATCGGGTCACGAAATTCGCGGAGAAGCCGGCCGCGCCCGACAGGCTGCCGGGCCGCCCCGACACCATTCTCGCTTCCATGGGCATCTACGTTTTCAACACGCGCCTGCTCGAGAGCCTGCTCGCCGCGGACGCCACCAACGAGTCCTCCGCCCACGACTTCGGCCGGGACATCCTGCCCGAAGCCATCGGCGGAAACCGCCAGGTGTTTGCCTACCCGTTCCAGGACGTGCAGACCCGTGCGCAAAGCTACTGGCGCGACGTCGGCACCATCGATGCCTACTACGACGCCAACCTCGAGCTGGTGCACGTGCGACCCGAGCTCAACATCTACGACCAGGACTGGCCCATCTGGACGTACCAGGTGCAGCAGCCACCCGCGAAGTTCATCCTGGACGAGGACGGTCGCCGCGGTATGGCCGTCAACTCCATGGTGTCGGGCGGCTGTATCATCTCCGGCGCCGTGGTGCGCGAGTCGCTGCTGTTTTCCGACGTGCGGATCGAGGAGCGCACCAGCATCCACCGTTCCGTCATCCTGCCGCACACCGAGATCGGCCGCGGTTGCGAGATTTCCGGGGCGGTCATCGACGAAGGCTGCGAGGTGCCCGAGGGCACCCGCATCGGCATGGAGCGCGAGGCGGATGCGCGGCGCTTCCACGTGACCGAGAAAGGCGTGGTGCTGGTCACTCTCGACATGCTGCGCGGCATGCGGAGCTCCTGAGCCGTGACCGCCGCGCCACGCCTGCCGGTCATCCTGCTGTGGCACATGCACCAGCCGCAGTACAAGGACGCGCTCACCGGCCAGTACGCGCTGCCGTGGACGTATCTGCACGCCGTCAAGGACTACACCGACATGGCGGCGCACCTGGAAGGCAACCCGGCGGCGCGCGCGGTGGTGAACTTCACCCCGCTGCTGATCGAGCAGATCGAGGAGATCGCACGGCGCGTAGCCGAGCATCTCGAGAGCGGCGGCCTGCTGCCCGATCCGGTGCTGGCACTGCTGGGCCCGGACCCCGTGCCGACCGAGCCGGCGGCGCGGCTGGAGCTGCTGCGCACCTGCCTGCGGGCGCAGCGCCAGCAGATGATCGAGCGCTTCGGGCCATATCTGGAGCTCGCGACCATCGCCGAGACGCTCGGCACGCCGGAGCGCATCGCTTACGCCTCCGACCAGTTCATCCAGGACCTCGCGGTCTGGTATCACCTCGCGTGGCTCGGCGAGAGCGTGCGGCGCACCGACCCGCTGGTCGCGCACCTGACCGAGCGCGGGCGCGACTTCAGCCCCGCTCACCGCCGCGATCTGCTGACGCTGATCGGCGCTCTGGTGGGGCAGGTGCTGTCGCGCTACCGGCGCCTCGCCGAGCGCGGCCAGTGTGAGCTGTCGGTCACGCCCTACGGACATCCGATCATCCCGCTGCTGCTCGACTTTCAGTGTGCGCGCGACGCGCTTCCCGGGCTGCCACTGCCGGCGCATGCCGCGTATCCCGGGGGCGCGGCGCGCGCCAGCTGGCACATCGAGGAGGCCGTGCGCGTGTTTACACGCGCCTTCGGCACCCGTCCCGCCGGCTGCTGGCCCGCCGAGGGCGCGATCAGCGCCGCGACGCTCGGGCTGCTCGCCGCGGGCGGCTTCCGCTGGGCCGCCAGCAGCGCCGCGGTGCTGCGAGGGAGCCTTGCGCTCACTGATGCGAACGCGGCCCAGGACCCGCTCGCCTACAACCGCCCTTACCGCCTGGGCGGCACCGGCATGAACTGCTTCTTCCGCGACGACGCGCTGTCGGATCTGATCGGCTTCACCTACGCGACCTGGCACGGCGATGACGCCGCCGCCAACCTCGCGGAGGAGCTGGCGCAGCTCGCGCGCCGCTATGAGCCTTCGGGCAATCACGCCGTGCTCATCGCCCTCGACGGTGAGAACGCCTGGGAGCATTACCCGTTCAACGGCTTCTATTTCCTGCGCGCGCTGTACGAGCAGCTCGCGGACCATCCGCTGCTCGAGCTCACGACTCTGTCCGACTGTCTCGGGCGCGGCCTGCAGCCCGCCCCGCTCCCGCGGGTGTGCGCCGGCAGCTGGGTGCACGGCACGCTGGCGACCTGGATGGGGGATGCGGACAAGAACCGGGCGTGGGATCTGCTGTGCAACGCCAAGGAGGCCTACGATCGCGTCATGCAGGAGGCGAGCGATCCGGCCGAGCGCGCGGCCGCCGGCTGCCAGCTCGCGCGGTGCGAGAGTTCCGACTGGTTCTGGTGGTTCGGGGACTACAACCCGGAGGATGCCGTGAGCCAGTTCGATCACCTCTACCGGCGCCAGCTCCTGACGCTGTACCGGCGGCTGAATCTGGTGCCCCCGGGCGAGCTCACGCTGCCCATCTCGACCGGACACGGTGCTCCCGAGCACGGCGGAACCATGCGCCGCGCGACCGGCGGCGGCTGACCGAAGGCGGCAGCCCAAGGTGTGACCAGCATGCGATTGCCCGTCTTCGACCGGCGCCGCGCCGGGGTGCTGCTGCCGATGTCCGCCCTCGATGCGGCACTCGGGCGCGGCGGCCGCGCCTTCATCGACTGGCTGAGCGATGCCGCCTTTTCCGTGTGGCAGATCCTGCCGGCGGGCCCGGTGGGCGAGGATCGCTCCCCCTACTGGGTGCGCTCGGACTGCGCGGGCAACGCGGCGTTCATCGATGCGGCGGAGCTGCCCGATCCCAACGCGCCGATCGACCCGGAGTTCCTGGCGGCCTCCAGCCCCTGGCTGCACGACTACGCGCTGTTCGAGGCGCTGACGCGCGCGCACGCCGGTGCGCCGTTCTGGAACTGGCCGCCGCCGCTGCGCGATCGGGCACCCGAGGCGCTCGCGCAGGCAGCCCACGAACTCGCGCCCGAAGTGGCGCGCATCGAACGCGAGCAATATGCGTTCCACGTCCAGTGGAACCAGCTGCGTGCGCACGCGCGCTCGCGCGGCGTGCGGCTGTTCGGCGATCTGCCCTTCTACGTCGGCCCCTCCTCGGTGGAGACCTGGGCGCATCGCGAGCTGTTCCAGCTCACCGCCACCGGCGAGCCGGCCGCGGTCGGGGGCGTGCCGCCGGACTACTTCTCGCAACTGGGCCAGCTGTGGGGCAATCCGATATACGACTGGCAGGCGCTGCGCCGCACCGACTTCAGCTGGTGGCTCGGGCGGGTGCGCGCGCAGCTGGCGCGGATGGATCTGCTGCGCATCGATCATTTCCGGGCGCTCGCGGCCCACTGGGCGGTGCCTGCGGGCGCTCCCGATGCGCGCGGCGGCGCCTGGCTCAGCACCCCGGGCGAGCTGCTGCTGCGCCGGCTCCTGGACGAGTTCAGCGACCTGCCGCTGGTCGCCGAGGATCTCGGGGTCATCACCGAGGACGTGCTGGCGCTGAAGAACGGCTTCGGGCTCCCGGGCATGCGCGTGCTGCAGTTTGCCTTCGACGGCGACCCCGCCAATGCGCACCTGCCGTATCTGCACGAGCGTGACTGCGTGGCCTACACCGGCACTCACGACAACGACACCACGCTCGGCTGGTACTCGAGCCTGGACCGCGACACGGCGCAGCGCGTCGATTATTTTCTGCGCGTGACCGAAGGCGCCATGCCCGAGGCGCTGATCCGCGCAGCCCTGGGATCGGTGGCGCGACTCGCGATCATTCCGGCGCAGGACCTCCTGGGGCTCGACTCTTGCGCGCGACTGAACACCCCGGGGACCGTCGAGGGAAACTGGACCTGGCGACTGCCCGCGGGCGCGCTCACGGCGGAACTGGCGCACGACTACGCGCGGCTGAACGGCGCTTTCGGTCGCGCGCCGGGATGAGAGCCGTCAGGCGCTGCGCCCCGATTGTGTGCGCGGCCGCGTTGCTGCTCGCCGGCTGCGCGCTGACCTCGAAATTCACCGCCCCCAGGCTCTCGGTGGTCGACGTGCAGATCGAGCACGGCGACCTGTGGGAGCAGCGCCTCAAGGTGCGCATGCGCGTGCAGAACCCCAATGACCGCCGGCTGCCGGTGAAGGGACTCGATTACATCCTGGAAGTCGAGGGTGAGCAGTTCGCGAGCGGCGCCTCCGCCGCGAGCTTCGTCGTGCCCGCCAGGGGAGAGGCCGAATTCGACATGAACGTCACGACCAACCTCGCGGGCACGCTCTTGAAGTTTCTCGGGCGCGGGTCGGACGCCCCTGGGCAGAGCGTTGCCTACCGTCTCACCGGCAGGATCGCGCTGTCGGAGGGCCTGATGCGCTCGATTCCGATCGAGGAGCGCGGCACCTTCAGGCTGCGATGAGTCGCCGGTACAGCGCCACGTACTTGCCTCCCTGGCGGTCCCAGGAGAAGTCCTGCTGCATGCCGTTCTTCACCACACGCGTCCAGTGCCGCGGCGCGGCGTACAGGTCGAGCGCCGTGTTCAGCGCCCACTCCAGCGCCTGGGTGTTGAAATCGTTGAACACCACCCCGGTGCCGGTTCCGTTCCTCGGGTTGTAGTGCCGGACCGAGTCGGCGAGCCCGCCGGTGCGGCGCACCACCGGCACCGTACCGTAGCGCAGGCTGTACATCTGGTTCAGCCCGCACGGCTCGTAGCGCGAGGGCATGAGAAACAGATCGCTCGCCGCCTCGATCCAGTGGGCGAGCTCCTCGTCGTAACCTCCGTGAAACACCACGCGCCCGGGAAAGCGCCGCTCGAGAAGGGCGAAGAACTCCTCGTACTGCGGCTCACCGTTCCCGAGGGCGACGAAGGTGAGCGGGCGCGCGCCGAGCACCTTCGGTAGCGCCTCGAACATGAGCTCGATCCCTTTCTGGACCGCCAGCCGGCTCACGAGCCCGGCCAGCGGCACCTTGGGGGCCGCCGCGAGCTTCTCGCGCTTCGCGAACTGGCGCTTCAGCTCGCCCTTCACCGCGAGGCGCCCGGCGTCATAGTGGGCCGGCAGGTAGCGGTCGTGGCGCGGATCCCACTCGTCGTAGTCAACGCCGTTCAGAATGCCGGTCACGGCGCGGCCGCGGGCGCGCAGGCTGTCCTGCAACCCCATGCCGTACTCATCCGAGCAGATCTCGCGCGCGTGGGTCGGGCTGACGGTGGTGACGGAGTCGGCATACCGGATGCCGTGGCGCAGGGCGTTGATCCGCCCGGCGGCGAGATCCTCCTGGTGCAGGAGGCTGCGCCGGCCCGGCAGCCCGAGGTCGGCAATCCGGGCGGCGGGGAAGATGCCCTGATAGCCGATGTTATGGATGGTGAGCACCGTGCGGGTCGCGGCGAACAGCGGCTCGTCCTGCCACGCCGTCCTGAGGAACAACGGCGCAAACGCGGTGTGCCAGTCGTTGCAGTGCAGAACCTGGGGCGCCCAGGCGAGGCGCTGGCAGGCGGTGAGCGCCGCGCGCGTGAACCCGAGGAAGCGCAGGTGCTCGTCGGGATCGCTGGTGTAGATGGCGGTGCGCGCATACAGCGCCGGGCAGTCGATCAGATACGCCGGCGCGCCGCCGGGCAGCTGCGCGCGCAGCACCGAGAACACGTAGTTGTTGGGTCCCACCGCCAGCGGCACCTGCTGCAGGGCCGCGACCGGTTGCGCGGAATACGCCGCGCGGTCGATGGAGGCGTAGCACGGCGTAAACAGCCGCACGTCATGACCGGCGCCGTGCAGGTACTTGGCCAGCGCCGCGCTCACGTCCGCCAGCCCGCCGGTCTTGGAGAGCGGCTCCACTTCGGAGGCGAGCAGGCAGATGGCGAGCTTCTCTGGCACGTGGCGGTTATTTCAGCGAATGCATGTCAGGTTATGATGCCCTGATGCGGCGTGTGCTGATCGGTCTCACGGTTACCTTGCTGCTGGTGGTGTCGATCGGCGTGGGCGTGGTCGTGGCCCGCTGGCCCTGCCCGCACCTGTGGCGCTGAATCGAGCATAAGCTGCTCCATCGCTGCCGGCGCCGCAAGAATCGGGTCGCGCGCCGCGCGCGCGCGATTATCATCAAACCATGGACACCGCTCCCGCATTCCTCGACAGCCGCGATTTCGGGCGCATCGCCCGAGCGATCCGCTTCATCGACGCCAACTTCCGCGCGCAGCCGCGCCTGGCCGCGATCGCAGCTTCCGCGCACCTGTCGGAGTTCCATTTCAACCGCCTGTTCCGCCGCTGGGCCGGCGTCACGCCACGGCAGTACCTCGCGTACGTCACCGCGCGCGCGGCCCGCGCAGCGCTCGCCAGCACCCCCTCGGTGCTCGAGGCGGCGTACTGTGTAGGCCTGTCCGGACCC
>VBNP01000023.1 GCA_005877965.1 Gammaproteobacteria bacterium
TAGTGGATGTCGGTGCCGCCCTTCTGGAAAGCCGCGTGGTTGCAGATTTCCTGGTGCAGCGCCACGTTGGTCTTGATGCCCTCGATCACCATCTCAGCCAGGGCATTCTTCATGCGCGCGATGGCAGTCTCGCGCGTGTCGCCGTGGGCGATGACCTTGCCCACCAGTGAATCGTAGTAGGGCGGGACGTTGTAGCCGGAGTAGACGTGGCTGTCGACGCGGATGCCGGGACCGCCCGGGGCGTGCCACAGCCGGATCGGACCGGGCGATGGCATGAAGGTCTTGGGATCCTCGGCGTTGATGCGGCACTCCATGGCATGACCACGGATCTGCACGTCGCTCTGCGTGTACGGCAGCCGCTCGCCTGCGGCGACCAGCAATTGCGCCTTCACCAGGTCAATCCCCGTGATCAGCTCGGTCACCGGGTGCTCGACCTGGATGCGGGTGTTCATCTCGATGAAGTAGAACTCGCCGTCCTGATACAGGAACTCCATGGTGCCGGCGCTGCGGTAGCCGACCGCGCGGCAGGCTTCCACGCACCGCTCGCCCATGAAGCGCCGCTGGCGCAGCGTGATGCCCGGAGCGGGGGCTTCCTCGATCACTTTCTGGTGGCGCCGCTGCATCGAGCAATCGCGCTCGCCCAGGTGGATGACGCTCCCGTGTGAGTCCGCCAGCACCTGGAATTCGATGTGCCGCGGCCGCTCCAGGAATTTCTCCATGTAGACCTGGTCGTTGCCGAAGGCGGCACGCGCTTCCGCCTGCGTGATGCCGATCGCGTTCAGGAGCGAGGCCTCGGTGTGCACCACGCGCATGCCGCGCCCGCCGCCGCCGCCGGATGCCTTGATGATCACCGGGTAGCCGATGTCGCGCGCGACGCGCAGATTCTCGTCCGCGTCCTCGCCCAGCGGACCATCGGAGCCCGGCACGCACGGCACTCCGTGAGATTTCATGATCCGGATCGCCGACACCTTGTCGCCCATGGTGCGGATGGTCTCCGCCTTGGGGCCCACGAACACGAAACCGCTTTTTTCCACACGCTCGGCGAAGTCGGCGTTCTCGGACAGGAAGCCGTAGCCGGGGTGGATCGCGACCGAGTCGGTGACTTCCGCCGCGCTGATGATCGCGGGCATGTTGAGATAGCTGGCGGAGGAGGGCGGTGGCCCGATACACACCGATTCATCGGCGAGCAGCACGTGCTTGAGGCTGTAGTCGGCGGTGGAGTGCACCGCCACGGTCTTGATGCCGAGCTCGCGGCAGGCGCGCAGGATCCGCAGCGCGATCTCGCCGCGGTTGGCGATGACGATCTTCTCGATCATGGGCGGCTTATTCGACGACGAACAGCGGTTGGCCGAACTCGACCGGATCGCCGTTCTGGGCCATGACCGAGGTGATGCGACCCGCCTTGTCGGCTTCGATCTGGTTCATCATCTTCATCGCCTCGATGATGCACAGCACCTGGCCGACCTTGATTTCATCGCCGATCTCGACAAAGGCCTTCGCGCCCGGGGAGGGCGAGGCGTAGAAAGTGCCCACCATGGGCGCGGTGATCACGTGCTCGTTGGGCTTAGGTTTGGGGGCTGCGCTCTCGGCGGCGGGCAACGCCGCGGACGCCGCGGCGGCCGGCAGCGTCGCCAGGTGCGCGATCTGCGCCGCGGCGTGCCCGGTTGCGGTGCCTGCCGGCATGCGGCTGATGCGCAGTGCCTCTTCGCCTTCCTTGATCTCGATTTCCGCGATGCCGGACTCCTCCAGCAACTCGATGAGCTTTTTGATTTTTCGAATGTCCATGCCGGGAATGCCCCCCAGGAGTCAGAAAGCGGAAACGCGCAGCTCAGGCCGAGGCGGCGAGCCGTTGCGCGGCGGCGCGCACGGCCGCCTCGTAACCAAACGCGCCCAGCCCGGTGACGACCCCGACCGCGATGTCCGAGAGATAGGAATGCCGGCGAAACGGCTCGCGGGCGTGCGTGTTGGAGAGGTGCACTTCGATGAACGGCACACCGGTGCCGAGGATGGCGTCGCGCAGCGCGATGCTGGTGTGCGTGAATGCGCCCGGATTGACGATCATGAACGCCACCGCTTCGGCGCGGGCCCGATGGATGCGATCGATCAGCTCGTGTTCGGCGTTACTCTGGAACGCGATCAGCTCGTGGCCGAGCTCGCGGGCTACCGCCGCCGAGCGCTTCTCGATCGACTCGAGCGTGTCAGTGCCGTACACGGCCGGTTCCCGGGTGCCGAGCAGATTGAGGTTCGGGCCGTTCAGTAACAGCACTCGGGCCATGGGGGCGTGACTTCTTCGTGAGTCGTCCAGGCGAACCGACGCGAATGTAACCTAATTCGCCCGCATCAGGGTACTTCTTGTGGCGATTTGCGAGGATCTGGCAGGACCCAGTCTAGTGCGCCGCACCACCCGCCACCGCAGAGCGGCGCGTACTGAGGCGGCTGATCCCGGCCGCGATCTGCTCGCGGGCGGTGGCCAGGCTCAGGCGTCCCTGGTCCAGGTCACGCATGCGGTCCAGGATGAAGTCGGCCTCGTCCGGGTGCAGCTCGCCCACTTTGAGTGTGACGATCCTGCCGGCGCGATCGGCGAAGGCACTGAAGGGCAGGACGGGATCCATTCCAAAAGCCGCGACGGCCTCGAATCCTCCCTGCTCGCCGATCAGCACGGGATAGTCGATCCCGCTGTCCGTGGCGTACTTCTGCGCTGCATCACGAAAATCGATCGCAATGCCGACAACTTCGAGGCGATCTATTGCACGTTCGCGACGCAAGCTCCTCAGGAGCGGGATTTCCCGGCGGCAGGGCTCGCACCAGGTGGCCCAGAAGTTCACGACCAGCGGCCGGCCCTTCCAGTCCCTGAGCCGGTGCGACCGACCGTCGAGCCCAGGCAGCGTGAGCTCCGGCAGCACCTCGGGGATCCTGCGCGCCGGCGGGGAGGGTACGGGTGCAGCCTCAAGAGGCAGGCTGGCAGGGGCAAGGGGTGCCGGCCCGGGTGCGGCATACAGCGTCACGCGCCGCGGACTTGCGAGGTGGTAGACGAGAAAGCCGCCGGCGGCGCAGGCCACCACGAGGGCGGCGGCGAGCCCCACGCCGGGCGCACCGCCCCCCCGGCCAGGCGAGGGCCGCGGAGAGCTCACGGAGGCGCGTGCAGCGCGGCGCGGGCGCGGGCGGCAAAGACTTGCGCCTTCATGTACCCCACCACCCGAAACTGGGCGCGCTCCTGGCCGTCCGCCCCGTAGAAAGCGATGGTCGGCGGTCCGAAGATCCCGAAGCGCTTCAGCAGCGCCTGGTCGTCCGCGTCGTTCTGCGTCACGTCGGCGCGCAACAGCAGCGCGGCGCCGAGCGTCGCCTGCACGGCCGGATCGGTGAAGGTGTAGCGCTCCATCTCCTTGCACGAGGTGCACCAGTCCGCCGAGAAATCCACCAGCACGCCGCGACCCTGCGCCTTCGCCTGCGCCACCTCGCGGTCCAGATCAGCGACCGATTTGATGCTGCGGAACGGCAACTCGTGCACCCGGGCGGCGAAGGCGGGAATCGGCGCGAGCGGGTCGGTGCCGCCGAGCGCGGAGCCCGCCGTAAGGGCGACGCCGTACAGGCCCGCGATCACGCCCGCGGCCCGCAGCCCCCAGGTGGCGGCGGAGCGGCCGCGCGTCTGCGACCACAGGAGCCAGGCCAGGATCAGTGCGGGCACGGCCCACAACGAGAGCGCCACGCGCTCCGGCACGATGCGCGCGAGCATCCACGCCGCGACCGCCAGCATCATCACGCCAAAGACTTTCTTCACCAGGTCCATCCAGGGTCCGGCCCGCGGCAGCAGCCGGCCCGCCGAGGCGCCGACCACGAGCAACGGCGTGCCCATGCCGATGCTCATGGCGAACAGCGCCGCGCCACCGCGCGCCACCTGCCCGGTCTGGCTGATCACGAGCAGCGCTCCGACCAGCGCCGGTCCCACGCAGGTGGTGACGATGAGAGCCGAGAGCGCCCCCATGACCGCGACACCACCGAAGGTGCCGGCGGACTGGCGATTGCTGAGGTTGGCAATGCGGGTCTGGATCGCGACCGGCATCTGCAGCGTGAACAGCCCGAACATCGAGAGCGCGAGCCCGACGAACAGCACCGCAAACAGCGCCAGCACCCACCACTGCTGGAACACGGCCTGTACCTGCCGGCCCGCGGCCGCGCAGGCAATGCCGGCGAGCGTGTAGGTGAGCGCCATGCCGAGCACGTAGGTCACCGACAGCGCGAAGGCGCGCGTGGTGTTAAGGGTCCTGCCGCCCCCGGCGATGATCCCGGAGAGGATCGGGACCATCGGCAGCACGCACGGCGTGAAGGCGAGCACGAGTCCTGCGAGGTAGAACCAGCCGAGCATAACCAGCGGATTGCCCGCGCGGATGAGGGAGGCGAACCAGTCCTGCTCGGCGACGCCACCGCCGGCCCGCGGGGCGCCCGCAGCGAATGAGCCTGCGGAGCCCGCGCCGGGCGAGGCCGCGCCCGAGGACAGATTCACGGTCACGGCCTTGTTAATGGGCGGGTAGCACAGGCCCGCGTCGGCGCAGCCCTGGTAGGTCACCTGCAGCGGCAGCTCGAAGGCACCGCCCCGCGCACGCAGCACCGGCACGGTGGCGACGAGCTCGTGGTGGTAGACCTCCTGCCTGCCGAAGTACGGGTCGGTCTTGATCTGGCCCTGAGGCATCTGCGGCGCGCCGAGCTGCGCCCGCTCGCTCGACGTCACGATCTTGATTCGGGCGCGGTAGAGGTAGTACCCGTCGGCGATTTCCCAGTTGAGGCGCACCCGATCCGTGCCGTCGGGCAGCGCATCGAAACGGAACGCCCGGTCGGGTGGCAGGAAGTCATCGCCGCTGCGCTTCAGCGAGTCCAGGAGCGCATTGATGCCCCCCTTGGGGGGCGCCTGCGAGGGGGTGGATGGGGCCGTGGCGTCCGGCGGTGCGGGGCTCGGGGTCTGCGCCTGAACCTGTAGCGAAAGGCTCATCAGCAGCAGGGCGGTCGAAATATGTCTGATCCGGGTCACGTCGTGCCTTGGGGAAGTCTCATCGCTTCGGGGCTGTGTTATAGCTCAGCCTTTTGATGAGTGGCAGGAACTGCGGTTCATCCCGGGCAGGCACCCTTGGTGTTCCCGCCCACCGTGACCCGGGCGCGCCTGCGGGCGCCTGAAGCCGCCCATGATCGCAAAAAAGTGCTTCCGGCGACTTGAATTTGCAGGCCGCCCCCCTATTATTAGCAGCCGCGACAGGGGAGTGCTAATAGCCGCCTGAGCGCATAAATCCTTCCATTCACCTCAAGTCTTTTAAGGAGCGTCAACCATGAAGATTCGTCCTCTTCATGACCGCGTGATCGTGAAGCGCCTGGAAGAGGAGCGTACCTCCCCGGGTGGCATCGTGATTCCCGATACCGCGGCCGAGAAGCCGGTACAGGGAAAGATCGTAGCGGTCGGCAAGGGCAAGATTCTCGAGGACGGCCACGTGCGGCCGCTCGACGTCAAGGTCGGCGACAAGATCCTGTTCGGCAAGTACAGCGGAACCGAGGTCAAGGTCGAGGGTGATGAGCTAGTGGTCATGCGCGAAGAAGACGTCATGGCCGTGATTGAAGGCAAGTAAGCGAGGATCACGACAATGCCAGCTAAAGAAGTCCGATTCAGCGACGACGCACGCCAGCGCATGTTCAGAGGCGTGAACGTCCTCGCCAACGCCGTCAAGGCGACTCTGGGCCCGAAGGGCCGTAACGCCGTGCTCGATAAGAGCTTCGGCGCCCCCACCGTCACCAAGGACGGCGTGTCGGTCGCGAAGGAGATCGAGCTCAAGGACAAGTTTGAGAACATGGGCGCGCAGATGGTGAAGGAAGTCGCGTCCAACACCTCCGACGAGGCCGGCGACGGCACCACGACCGCCACCGTGCTCGCCCAGGCGATCATGCGCGAGGGCCTGAAGGCCGTCTCCTCGGGCCGCAACCCGATGGACCTCAAGCGCGGCATCGACAAGGCGGTGATCGCCGCCGTCGAGGAGCTCAAGAAGCTCTCCAAGCCCTGCAAGGACTCCAAGGCGATCGCCCAGGTCGGCACGATCTCGGCGAACCTCGATGAGTCGATCGGCAAGACCATCGCCGAGGCGATGGAGAAGGTCGGCAAGGAGGGCGTGATCACGGTCGAGGAGGGCTCGGGACTGGAGAACGAGCTGGAAGTGGTCGAGGGCATGCAGTTCGACCGCGGCTACCTCTCGCCGTACTTCATCAACAACCAGCAGAACCAGACCGCCGAGCTCGACAAGCCGGTAATCCTGCTGGTCGACAAGAAGATTTCCAACATCCGTGAGCTGCTGCCGCTGCTCGAGGGCGTGGCCAAGGCCGGGCGGCCGCTGCTGGTGGTCGCTGAGGACATCGAGGGTGAGGCGCTGGCGACGCTGGTCGTCAACAACATCCGCGGCATTCTCAAGGTGGCCGGCGTCAAGGCTCCGGGCTTCGGCGACCGCCGCAAGGCCATGCTGCAGGACATCGCCACCCTCACCGGCGGCACGGTCATCTCCGATGAGGTCGGCCTGTCGCTCGAGAAGGCGACGATCAACGATCTGGGCGAGGCGAAGAAAATCGTCGTGGAGAAGGAAAACACCACGATCATCGACGGCGCCGGCAAGCCCTCCGACATCAAGGCGCGCATCGAGTCGATCCGCCAGCAGGCGGAGGAAGCCACTTCCGACTACGACAAGGAAAAGTTGCAGGAGCGCGTGGCGAAGCTCTCCGGGGGCGTCGCCCTGGTCAAGGTCGGCGCGGCCACCGAGATCGAGATGAAGGAGAAGAAGGCCCGCGTCGAGGACGCGCTGCACGCGACGCGCGCGGCGGTGGAAGAGGGCGTGGTGCCCGGCGGCGGTGTGGCGCTGATCCGTGTGCAGAAGGCGCTCGACAAGCTCGAGGCGGCGAATGAGGACCAGGCGGTCGGCATCCGCATCCTCTCGCGCTCCATCGAGGAGCCGCTGCGCCAGATCGTCGACAACGCCGGCGAGGACGCCGCCGTGATTCTCAACCGCGTCAAGGAAGGCAGGGGCGCCTTCGGTTACGACGCCGCCAAGGGCGCGTTCGGCGACATGCTCGAAGCGGGCATCCTGGACCCGACCAAGGTGACGCGGCTGGCGCTGCAGAATGCCGCCTCGGTGGCGGGCCTGCTGCTCACGACCGAGGTCATGGTCGCCGAGGCCCCGAAGGACGAGGAGCACAGCCATGCGGGCCCGCCGGGCGGCATGGGCGGAATGGACATGTAAGACCCTCTCTAAAGAGGTATCGATTCCGGAATCAACAGCCGATTAACATAACAGCCAAGGGTTCGCGTCCGGTTCTCAGCCGGACGCCACCCTCAAAGCCGCGGAACAAGACCCCCTATTCCGCGCATTCCTTACAGGCCCCACCCGGTGGGGCCTGTTTTTTTGCGCACGCTGCGCGCACCTCCCCGGCGCCTCGGTGGCGGGTGTGCGGCACGTCGCAGTGCCGCTACTTCCCGCACCTGCGCCTAAGGTTTATCGTCCTACCCAGGAGGCCGACCATGGCTATTGTTCGTTACCGAGCCCTGCCGATCACCGCGTGCCTGGCCCTTGTGGCGCTGGCCGCGTGCGCGCCGGAAGGCCAGGACGAGATGAGCTGGGCGCGGGCGGCGCTCGCGCGCAACGACCGGATCGAGGTCGTGGCCGCCGACCGGCAGAGCGGTACCTTTACGGTGCGGGTGAAGGACACGGGCGAGTTGCGCATGGTGCGCGCGGACCAGCTCATCGCCGGCCCGGCGCTCCCCGCGAACGCGCCGGCAGCGGCGGCCGGCACGGCTGCGCCCCCCGCAGCGACGCCGGTCACTGCCGAGGACGGCCCGCTCGCCAGCGCCGGCGAGGCTGCGGTCCGGCAGGACGCCAAGCCGCAGGCCGCGGCACCGGCCGGCACGCGCGCCGACACCGCGGGCGGACGCGTGTTGAAAGAAGGGCCGGGCTACACCATCAAGGCTGCCTCCACCGCAGCGCCGGCTGCGGGCGGGCGGGTGCGCGATAGCACCGTCACCAGCGCCGCAGTCGAGCGGCGCCACGAGCCGATCGTGTGCCAGGGGTCGCGGCTGCTGCACATCGACAACCGCAACCTCGAGTTCGACGGCGACGCGGTGAGCGCGCAGGACGGCTGCGAGATTCACATCACCAACAGCCACATCAGCGCCACCGGGGTCGGGGTCACGGCCCGCGCCGCCAACGTCCACATCGACAACAGCCTGATCGAGGGCGATACGGCCTCGATCGATGCCTCGGATGGCGCGCAGGTGTATGCC
>VBNP01000111.1 GCA_005877965.1 Gammaproteobacteria bacterium
GAATTCCTTCCAGCCGATCACCGACTCCTCGAGCAGCACCTCGCCGGTCGGGGAGGCATCCAGCCCGCGCGCCACGATCGTCTCGAGCTCCTCGCGGTTGTAGCCGATGCCGCCGCCGCTCCCCCCTAAGGTGAAGGACGGGCGCACCACCACCGGGTAGCCGATTTCGCCCGCGATGGCGAGCGCTTCATCGAGGCTGCGCGCGATCTGCGACTGCGGCGTCTCGAGCCCGATTTCGCGCATGGCGTTGCGGAACAGCTCGCGGTCCTCCGCCATGTCGATCGCGCCGCGGGAAGCTGCGATCAGCTCGACCTCGAATTTCTCCAGCACCCCCTCGCGCACCAGATCGAGCGCGGTATTGAGCGCAGTCTGACCGCCCATGGTCGGCAGCAGCGCGTCGGGGCGCTCCTTCTCGATGATGCGCGCCAGCGTACGGGCGTTGATCGGCTCGATGTAGATGGCATCCGCCATCTCCGGATCGGTCATGATGGTCGCCGGGTTGGAATTGACCAGAATGACGCGATAGCCCTCTTCGCGCAGCGCCTTGCAGGCCTGGGCGCCGGAATAATCGAACTCGCACGCCTGGCCGATGATGATCGGCCCCGCTCCGATGATCAGGATGCTCTGGATGTCGGTGCGCTTGGGCACGCTCAGCGGCCGCCACCGGCGAGCTGGCGGCGCAGGGTGTCCTCCGCCAGTCGCAGCTGCGTCTGCAGGCGCCGCAGCATCAGGTGGTTGAAACGCTCGAACAGGGGCTTCAGGTCGTGCGGTCCGGGGCTCGCCTCCGGATGGCCCTGGAAGCCAAACGCCGGCTGCTCCCGGAAGGCGATGCCCTGGAGCGATCCGTCGAACAGCGAGCGGTGGGTCGGCTTCACGCCCGCGGGCAGGGTGGACTCATCGACGGCGAAGCCGTGATTCTGGCAGGTGATGAACACGCGGCCGGACTCCAGCTCCTGCACCGGGTGATTGGCACCATGGTGGCCGAACTTCATTTTGACGGTGCGCGCGCCCGCGGCGAGGCCGAGGATCTGGTGCCCGAGACAGATGCCGAACACCGGCAGATCGGTCGCGAGGAATTTCCTCGTGGCGTTGATCGCGTAGTCGCACGGCTCCGGGTCGCCGGGGCCATTGGACAGAAACACACCGTCGGGCTCCAGCGCCAGGACCTCCTCGGCCGTGGTCTTCGCGGGCACCACCGTCATGCGGCAGCCGCCGTCCGCCAGCAGCCGCAGGATGTTGCGCTTGATGCCGAAGTCGTACGCCACGACGTGCAGGCGCTGCGGCGCGCGGATCGGCGCGCGCGCGCTGTCCGGCCACAGACTCCCCTCGTTCCACTGGAAGCGGCGCTTGGTCGTGACGACCTTCGCCAGGTCCATGCCCTTGAGTCCCGGAAACTTGCGCGCCGCCTTCACGGCGGCGGCCTGGTCGACCTGCTCGCCGGTCATGATGCAGCCGGCCTGTGCACCCTTCTCGCGCAGCAGGCGTGTCAGCTTGCGGGTATCGATGTCGGCGATCGCGACCACGCGGCCGCGCTCGAGAAACTCCGGCAGCGACTCGTTGGCGCGCCAGCTGCTCGCCAGGACGGCGAGGTCGCGGATGATGAGGCCCGCGGGATAGACCTGCGAGGATTCCAGGTCCTCGGGCGTCGTGCCCGTGTTGCCGATGTGCGGACAGGTGAGCGTGACGAGCTGACGGGCGTAAGACGGGTCGGTGAGAATTTCCTGGTAACCGGTGAGGGCGGTATTGAAAACGACTTCGCCTGTGGTGTTGCCCTTCGCTCCGATCGACTGGCCGTGAAAGATCGTTCCATCGGCCAGCGCGAGCACCGCAGGTACGCTCACGTGATCAATTCTCCCTGACGCACATACACAAAGCGGGAGGAGTTCTCAGCGAACATCCTCCCGCCTTGCTTGGACTAACCCGTACACGGATTACCTGGAAAGTTTACGGGCTATGCGGGCGATGTGTCCACGGAAAATTCCCGGCGTGCGCCAGCCGCGCGGGACCTCAGGGTGTGTCGCGCGGGACCTCAGGGTGTGTCGCGACGAGCGAGCTAAGTTACTGTTTTTGTTCGAGTAGATCACGCATCGTGTACCAGCCCGGCGGCCGTGACTGTAGCCAGAGCGCGGCAGCCAGTGCCCCCCGGGCGAAGATCCCCCGATCGGTGGCCCGGTGGGTCAGGAACAGAGCTTCGCCCGGGCCTGCAAAGAGCACCGTGTGCTCCCCGACGGTGTCTCCGGCGCGTACGGAGGCGAAGCCGATTTCGCCCTCGCGGCGCGGCTGGTCCCTGGCCGCGGCCGCCCCGGAGGCGCCTGCCGCCGACGCACACGCCTGCCGTGCCTCGCGTGCCGCGGCCCCGAGCGCGAGCGCGGTCCCCGAGGGCGCGTCCGGCTTCGTGCGATGGTGTGTATCGAGAATGTCGATGTCGAAGCTGGGCGGGAGCGAGCGCGCCGCGATGCGCACCAGCTCGAGCAGCAGCGTCACGCCGAGGCTGGTGTTCGGCGCGATGAGGAGCGCAATGTCACGGCCCGCGGCCGCAAACGCCCCGTCAAGCTCCGCGGCAAATCCGGTGGTGCCGATCAGCAGCGGCTTGCGCGCCGCGCGGCACGCCGCGAGGTTGGCGCGTGTGGCGGTGGCGCTGCTGAAGTCGAGGGCCACGTCGGCTTCAGCGAGCGCACGCGGCAGATCGCTCGTGATCGGCACGTGCAGGCACCCGACGCCCGCCGCCTCCCCGGCATCACGACCGAGGCTCAGGCTCATCGGGGATGCCACCGCGGCGGTGATGTTGAGGCGCGGGAACGCGGGCGCGGCGCGCAGCAGCGCCTCGCCCATGCGGCCGGTGACGCCGATGAGGGCGGCGCGCACCGGGGTCGGGGTGGGGGTGAGCGCTGCCATGTGAGGCTAGGCCCGGCCCGGGTCACCGGAAAAGAAGCGCTTCACACCCTCGAGAAAGCCGCTCTGGCGCGGCGCGTGCTTGGCGCCATGCGCCCTCAGCGACTCCTCCAGCCGCCGGATCAGCTCGCGCTGCTCGACCGACAGGTGCACCGGTGTCTCGATGACCACGCGGCAGAACAGGTCACCGCGCGCCCCCCCGCGCACCGGCTTCACACCCTTGTCACGCAACCGGAACACGCGCCCGGACTGGGTCTCGGCTGGAATCTTCAGCTGCACGTCACCCTCGAGCGTCGGCACCGCGACGCTGCCGCCGAGCGCCGCGGTGGCGAAGCTCACCGGCACCTCGCAGCTCAGGTGTTCGCCGTCGCGCTCGAAAATGGGATGTTCGCGCACGTGCACTTCGACATACAGGTCCCCGGGCGGACCGCCGTTGCGTCCGGCCTCTCCCTCGCCCGTGAGCCGCACACGGTCGCCATTGTCGACTCCGGCGGGCACTTTCACCGAGAGCTTGCGGGTGCGGCGCACCCGGCCCTGCCCCAGACACGAGTCGCAGGGATTACGCACGATGGTGCCCGTCCCGCGGCAGCGCGGACAGGTCTGCTGCAGCTGGAAGAAGCCCTGAGAGATGCGCACCTGCCCCGCGCCACCGCAGGTGTCGCAGGTGGCGGGAGTGCTGCCCTTGGCCGCACCGCTCCCGTGGCAGAGCTCGCATTCGGCGAGCCGCGGGATTTCGATCTCCACCTGGTGACCGAATACGGCCTGGGGGAGCTCGAGCTGCAGGTCGTAGCGCAGATCGGCGCCGCGGAATACCTGTGAACGGCCCCCGCGGCGTGCGCCGCCGAAGATGTCGCCGAACACATCCCCGAAGATGTCGCTGAAGGTGTCGCCGCTGAATCCGCCGCCGCGGCCGCCGCCGCGCGCGCTGGCCTCGACTCCGGCGTGACCGTACTGATCGTAGGCCGCCCGCTTGTGCGGGTCGGTGAGCACCTCGCAGGCTTCCTTCGCCTCCTTGAAGGACTCCTCCGCCTCCCGGTCGTCGGGATTGCGGTCCGGGTGATACTTCATCGCCAGGCGCCGAAAGGCCTTCTTGATCTCGGCCTCGGTCGCGGTTTTAGGTACGTCCAGTACCTTGTAGTAGTCGCGCTTCGGCATCTGCGCGTCTGTCTTAGGAGGCCTTGCGTCCCTTGTCCTTCACCTCTTCGAACTCCGCATCCACCACATCCTCGCGGCCCGCGCCCGCACCGCTGCCGTCCCCCGCGCCCGCGGCGGCCGCGCCCGCGTCGGCGGCGGCCGCGCCGCCCTCTTGCGCGGCATAGGCGCGCTGCGCGATGCCGGCCGAGGCCTGCGCCAGCGCCTCGCTTTTCTTCTCGATGGCGTTGCGGTCATCGCCCTTGAGCGCGGTGCGCAGATCCGATACCGCTGATTCCACCTTGGCGCGCTCAGCAGCCTCCACCTTGTCGCCGAGGCCCTGGAGCGATTTCTCCACCGCATGGATCAGGCCATCCGCCTTGTTGCGCGTATCGACCAGCTCGCGGAAGCGCTTGTCCTCCTCGGCGTGCGCCTCGGCGTCGCGCACCATGCGCTTGATCTCATCCTCGGTGAGTCCGCTCGAAGCCTTGATGACGATCTTCTGTTCCTTGCCGGTGGCCTTGTCCCTGGCCGAGACATTGAGAATGCCGTTGGCGTCGATGTCGAAAGACACCTCGACCTGCGGCATGCCGCGCGGCGCCGGCGGGATGTCCGACAGATCGAACTTACCGAGGGACTTGTTGTCCGCGGCCCGGTCGCGCTCGCCCTGCAGCACGTGAATGGTCACCGCGGTCTGGTTGTCGTCGGCGGTCGAGAACGTGTTCGCCGCCTTGGTCGGGATGGTGGTGTTCTTCTCGATGAGCTTGGTCATGACGCCACCGAGGGTCTCGATGCCGAGCGACAGCGGGGTGACATCGAGCAGCAGCACGTCCTTCACCTCACCCGAGAGCACGCCCGCCTGGATGGCGGCGCCGACCGCGACCGCCTCGTCGGGGTTGACGTCCTTGCGCGGCTCCTTGCCGAAGAAGTCCTTCACGTACTTCTGCACCAGCGGCATGCGCGTCTGGCCGCCCACCAGGATCACCTCGGCCACATCCGCCGTGGCAAGGCCGGCGTCCTTCATGGCGGTGCGGCACGGACCCACGGTCTTCTGCACCAGGTCCTCCACCAGGGACTCGAGCTTGGCGCGCGTCAGCTTGATGTTGAGATGCTTCGGTCCCGAGGCATCGGCGGTGATGTACGGCAGGTTGATGTCGGTCTGCTGGGTCGAGGACAGCTCGATCTTCGCCTTCTCGGCGGCCTCCTTCAGGCGCTGCATGGCGAGCGGGTCCTGGCGCACATCGACGCCGGACTCCTTCTGGAACTGCTCGGCCAGGAAATTGATGACGCGCAGGTCGAAGTCCTCGCCGCCGAGGAAGGTATCCCCGTTGGTCGACAGCACTTCGAACTGCCGCTCGCCGTCGACTTCCGCGATCTCGATGATGGAGATGTCGAAGGTGCCGCCGCCCAGGTCGTAGACGGCGATCTTGCGATCGCCCCCCTGCTTGTCGAGCCCGTAGGCGAGCGCCGCAGCAGTCGGCTCGTTGATGATGCGCTTGACCGTCAGGCCCGCGATGCGGCCGGCGTCCTTGGTCGCCTGGCGCTGCGAATCGTTGAAGTAGGCCGGCACGGTGATGACCGCTTCGCTCACCGGCTCACCGAGATAGTCCTCGGCGGTCTTCTTCATCTTCATGAGCACGCGCGCGGAGATCTCCGGCGGCGCCATCTTCTTGCCCTGCACCTCGACCCAGGCGTCGCCGTTGTCCGCGCGGGTGATCTTGTAGGGGACCATGGTGATGTCCCGCCGGACCACCTCGTCCTCGAACTTGCGGCCGATGAGGCGCTTGATGGCGAACAGGGTGTTGTGGGGATTGGTCACGGCCTGGCGCTTGGCGGGCTGGCCCACCAGCACCTCGCTGTCCTTGGTAAAGGCCACGATCGAGGGGGTGGTGCGATCGCCCTCGCTGTTCTCGATCACCCGGGGCTTGCCGCCCTCCATGATGGCCACGCACGAGTTGGTCGTGCCGAGGTCGATACCGATTACCTTTGCCATGGGTTCACTCCGCGGGGAAATCTCTGTCAAAAGGGGGATGCCAGGGCCACTTCTTAGGGGTGGTTGCGCGCGCTTTCAAGCCCGCGACGGTGCCTGGGCGACGACCACCCGGGCGGGCCGCAGCAGCCGCCCGTTCAGCTCGTACCCCGGCTGCACCACCTCAAGGACCGAGTTCGGCTCAGCGGTGTCGGACTCCCGGGTCATCATGGCCTCGTGCCGTTCCGGGTCGAAGGGCTCACCCAGCGGATCGATCACGCGGACCCCCAGTTTTTCCAGTGCCCGGGACAGCAGCTGCAGCGTCGCCTCCTGGCCCTCCCTGAGGCTGCTCGCGTCCGCCCGCCCGGCGTTCTGCACCGCCAGCTCCAGGCTGTCCTTCACCGGCAGCAGCTCGGAGGCGAATTTCTCGAGCCCGTAGCGGTTGGCTGCCTCGATGTCGCGCTGCGCGCGCTTGCGCACGTTGTCGAGCTCGGCGACGGCGCGCAGGTACTGCTCCCAGTGGCTCCTGGCGCGCTCTTCGGATTGGGCCAGCGCCTGCTGCAGGCGCTCGAGCTCCTCCAGCTGCGCTGCCGTCTCCGGCATCACGGCGGCGGGCTCCGCCGCACCGCTGTGCCGGTCGCGTCCGGACTCGTTGGCAGTCATACGCTCAAACCTCCAGAAATCCCAAGCCTGCCCCGCCCCGATCACGGAAGCGCGGGCCGGCACCCGGGGGGTGGGGATCAGCGTCGCGAATTCAAGGCGGCGCCGAGCAGTTTCGCGGTCATCTCGACGATGGGGATGACCCGTTCGTAGGCCATGCGCGTGGGCCCGATGACTCCGAGCACCCCCACCACCGAGTCGCCGTCGGCGTAGGGCGCGGTGACCACGCTGCAATCGTCGAGGATCTGGTAGCCGGATTCATGACCGATGAAGATCTGCACCCCTTCCGCCTTCAGACTCTGGTCGAGCAGGTGCAGAAAGTCGCGCTTTTCGTTGAACGCCTCGAACAGGCGCCGCAGCTTCTCCATGCCGGTGAGCTCGGCCATGCCCATGAGGTTGGTCTCGCCCTTGATGACATACTCGAGCCGGCCCTCGGCGCCGCTCTCGAACACCTGCTGGGCCACCGCAATCGCCTCGAGCATGATCTGGTTCATGTGCGCGTGCGCCTCGGAGAGCTGGCGCAGGATCTCCTGGCGCACCTCGCGCAGCGAGCGCCCGCGGAACTGCTCATTCAGAAAGTTCGAGGCACGCTTGAGCTCGTCGGGCGAGTAATGGCGCTCGAGCTGGATGATGCGGTTCTGCACCTCACGGTCGTTGAACACCAGTACCACCAGCACCCGGTTCTCCGAGAGCGCGACGAACTCCATCTGGGTGATGGAGGCCTGGCGGGTGCGCGGCAGCGTCACCACCCCGGCGAGCTGGGTCGCGCTCGACAGCAGCTGCGAAACGGTAGCGATCAGGTCCGTGGAGTTGTCGCGGCTCGCCTGGACCTGGCGGCGGAGCTCGGCGCTCGCCGCCTCATCGAGCGGCCGCAGCTGCAGCAGCGTGTCGACAAAAAAGCGATAGCCCTTGTCGGTGGGTACGCGGCCGGCGGAGGTATGGGGCGAGGCGACGAACCCCAGCTCTTCGAGATCCGCCATGACGTTGCGGACGGTGGCCGAGCTGAGCTGCAGCCCGGACTCGCGCGATAGCGCCCGCGAGCCCACCGGCTGACCGTCCCGGATGTAACTCTCGATGAGTATGCGCAGCAGGTGCTGAGCCCGCTCGCCTAGTGCCTCGTCCCGATCGTGCGCCATAAGCCGATCATGCACAGCCGCACGCGGAAAGCTAGCTTGCGGGTGCACGAACCGTCAAGCCGCGCCGCGACCGCCGAGGATGTGAAGTGCGGCACATTGGCTCAGGGGCGCGCCACCGTGTTACAAAGGCGCGCCCCGCGATGCTGGCGGGTTACAGGGGCTGCCAATGGCCTTTCCGGTGGGCTGCTGCGCGCTAGTAGGCAGGTTCGCGGATCCGCGCATCGCGGAGAGCGTGGGTGCGCTGCTGCCGCACCTCGCCGGCCGGGGCGTGCGGGTGCTGGTGAGCGAGAACGCCACGCTGGCCGCGGGCGCCGCCGGCGTTACGCGCGTCCCGGAACGGGAGTTCGGCGAGCGTGCCGACCTGGTCATCGCCATCGGCGGTGACGGCACGCTGCTGTACGCCGCGCGCCTGGTCGCGCGCCACGCCGTGCCGCTGCTCGGCGTCAACCGCGGGCGGCTCGGGTTCCTCACCGACGTCATGCCACAGGACATGCTGCCGTCGGTGGACGCAGCCCTCGCAGGCGAGCTGCAGGCGGACGAGCGGCCGCTGCTGGCGGCGCAGCTGCACGGCGCCCCCGGGCAGCTGGCGCAGGGGTTCGCGCTCAACGACGTGGTGATGCAGAAGCGCGAGACCGGACGCACGCTCGACTTCGAAACCCGTGTCAACGGGCATTATGTCAACACGCACGACGGTGACGGCATCATCGTGGCGAGCGCCACCGGCTCGACCGCCTACGCGCTCTCGTGCGGCGGCCCGATCATCGAACCGCACCTGGAAGCGCTGGTGATCGCGCCGATCTGCGCCCACACCCTGTCGGATCGCCCGATCGTGGTCTCGGCCCGCTCGGTCATCGAGGTGGCGCTGCTCGAGCGGCCAGATACCCAGGCGCAGGTTACCTGCGACGGCGGGGTGCTCGGCGCCCTCGTGCCCGGCGGACGCCTGGAGGTGCGCACCGCCGCCGAGCGCATCACCCTGCTGCACCCCGCAGGCCACGACTACTACAAGCTGCTGCGCTCGAAACTGCACTGGGGCCGCGGTAGCTTCGAGCGCTGAGGGCGTGCTCACTCACCTGCAGATCCGCGACTTCGCCATCATCGATTCGGTGGAGGTCGAGTTGCGTCGCGGCCTGACGGTGCTCACCGGCGAGACCGGCGCGGGCAAATCCATCCTGGTGGACGCGCTGCAGCTGCTCGCCGGAGGTCGCGCCGGCGCCGAGGTGGTGCGCCATGGCGCCGAGCGCGCGGAAGTCTCCGGCACCTTCGAGCTGCGCGAGGCTCCCCGCGAGCTGAAGGCTTGGCTCGAGGAGCAGTCCGTCGGAGACGCCGGCGAGTTGATCGTGCGCCGGGTCGTGGGAACGGACGGGCGCTCGCGTGCCTACCTGAACGGGCAAGCGGTGCCGGTACAGCTGCTGCGCGAGGCGGGCACCATCCTCATCGATATCCACGGCCAGCATGAATTCCAGTCGCTGACGCGCAGTGCCGCGCAGCGCGTGTTGCTCGATGGCTATGGCTCCCTCGCCGGGCTCACCGCCCAGGTCGGGATCGCCCACCGGGTGTGGCTCGAGCTGCTCAACCGCACCCTGGAGCTGGACAGCAAGGCACGCGACCGCGACACCCGCCTCGAGCTGCTGCGCTATCAGGCACAGGAGCTGCGGGCGCTGCAGCTGAAGGAGGGCGAGATCGAGGCGCTCGGCGAGGAGCGCGCGCGGCTCGCCAACCGCGGGCGGCTCGCGCAGGGTGCGCAGACGGCCCTCGCGGAGCTCTACGAGAACGAAGCCGCGAGTGCGCATGCCGGCGTGAGCCGCGCGCTGCAGGCCCTGCGCGGACTCGCGGCGCTGGATGGCAAGCTCGCGGTCGTGCTGCCGATGCTGGAGGAAGCCTCGATTCAGGTGCGCGAGGCGGCGCGCGAGCTCGAGCGCTACCGCGAGACCCTCGACGTCGATGCGCCGCGCCAGGACGAGGTCGAACGGCGCCTGGCGGCGATCGAGGAGCTGGCGCGCAAGCACCGGGTTGCGCCGCCGGAGCTGCCCGAGCGCGCCCGGCAGCTCGGCGTCGAGCTGGAGGCGCTCGAGCGGGCGGAACTGGACCTCGCGGTGTTGCGCACCGAGCTCGCCGGCGCGCTGCAGAGCTATCGTGCGCAGGCCCAGGAATTGTCCGGCAAGCGCGAGCGCGCGGCGCGTACCCTGGCGCGGGACATCTCCGCGCGCATGCAGACGCTCGGCATGTCGGGTGGGCGCTTCGAGGCGGACGTCACCCAGCACGGTAACGCCGATCCGACCGAGCATGGCATCGATCAGATCGAGTTCCGCGTCACCGCCAACCCGGGACAGCCGCCACGGGCGCTGGCGAAGGTCGCCTCGGGGGGCGAGCTCGCGCGCTTGTCACTCGCGGTGCAGGTGTCGTGCGCGGCGGAAGCGACGCGCTGCATGGTATTCGACGAAGTCGACGCCGGCATCGGTGGCGCGGTGGCGGAGATCGTCGGCCGCGAGTTGCGCGCGCTCGGCGGACGTGGCCAGGTGCTGTGCGTGACGCACCTGCCGCAGGTCGCCTGCCAGGCGCACCATCATCTGCGGGTCACGAAGCTCACCGACGGCCGCACCACGCGCACCACGCTCACCGAGCTCAGCGCCAACGATCGCGTCGAGGAGCTCGCGCGCATGCTGGGCGGAATCGAAGTCAGCGCCAAGGCGCGCGAGCACGCGCGCGACATGCTGGCGGCCGCCGTGCGGGCGCCGGGAAAGGATTCAGCCGCGGCCGGCGCGGCGCGCGCTCCGGCCGCCGCGGATTCCGCCGACGACACCGTGCGGCAGCCGCGGCCGCCGGCCGCCCGGGGCCGCTAGCTGCTCTTGCCGCGGTTGCGGAAGGCGCAGTTGGGGCGCTTGCAGCGCCCGTAAAGAATCAGTGAGTGATCGCGGATCGTGAAGCCGAGCTTGTGCGCCACCGCGGTCTGGCGCTCCTCGATCCCTGAGTCCATGAACTCCTCCACGCGGCCGCAGTCCTGGCACACGATGTGATCGTGATGGGTCCCCTGGTTGAGCTCGAACACCGCCATGCCGTCTTCGAAATGATGGCGCGTGACCAGCCCCGCCGCCTCGAACTGCGTGAGCACGCGGTACACCGTGGCGAGTCCGATGTCCTCATTGGATTCCAGCAGCGTGCGGTAGATGTCCTCGGCCGACATGTGCCGCGTAGCGCTGCCCTCGAGAATCTCCAGGATCTTCAGGCGAGGCAGCGTCACCTTCAAACCGGCTTTGCGCAGGTCCTTGCCTTCCACGCGAACTCTCCGGCAGACCGCGGCAGCTGAAGCTGCGGGCGATCCGCGATCAGGTATGATTGCCGGGATGATTATCCTCCATCGGGCGCAGCTGCGCCTACCCTTGGGCGCATTTACGGCCGTCACGCTGCTCGCCAGCGCGCTCAGCGCCTGCGTCTATCGCATGAACATCCAGCAGGGCAATTACCTGGAAGGCAAGACGGTCGATCAGCTGCAGGTCGGCATGACACGCGGCCAGGTGCGTTACCTGCTCGGCACGCCGATGGTGCCCACGGTGTTCGACAAGGACCGCTGGGACTACGTGTATTACTTCAAGCACGGGCGTCTGCGCAAACCCGAGGAGCGCCACGTGATCGTGTACTTCGCCCAGGACAAGGTGTCACGCTTCGAGCGCGACAACGTGCCGAATGCGCCACCGCAGGCGCCCGACCAGGGACCGTCGGTGTCGAAGTTCCCGACGATCTGAGGCACGCACGTCAGCTTTTGCCGCTGCGGCGCTCGCGCTGTACGCGCTCGCGGCGCCCCTGGCGCGGGTCGCGGCGCAGCGGCCGGTACAGCTCGATGCGATCGCCATCCGCGCAACTGTCAGTGCGCGCGCGCGGCTCGCCGAAAATGCCCACGGCAGCGGAATCCCACGGGATCGGCGCGGCCGGATCGGCGGCGGCGCGCGCCGCCGCCAGCGCATCGGCGATGCTCGCGTGCAGCGGCAGCGCGACGCTCCACAGGTACTGACGCGTGCGCGTCGCGTAGGCGACGACGCAGTGCTTGCCGGCCGGCGCGCGGGGCGCCGGGCTCACGGCCGCGACCGGGCGCGCGCCACGAAGGCGTCCACCAGCGAGCCCACCGTCGCCGCGAACCGGGCCTCGAACAGCAGCGTGGTCAGCGGGTTCCTGAACGCGAAGCGCATGGCGAGCTCGACGCGGCAACCGTTGCTCTCGATCGGCGTCAGCCGCCACTCGCCTTGCAGGGTGCGAAACGGCCCGCTGACCAGCTGCATGCGGATGCTGCGCTCGGGCTCGAGGGTGTTGCGCGTGGTGAATTCACCGTGCAAGGCGCCCTGCCTGATGCCAAGGGTCGCGACGATCTCCTGCTGCGAGCGCGACTGCACCCGGGCATGGGTGCACCACGGCAGGAACTGCGGATAACTCTCGATATCATTGATGAGCGCGAACAGCTCGGACGGCGGCTTGCTGACGAGCGCCGAGCGCTTGACCTCTCGCATGCGGCATTGTCCCATTAGGTTCAGCGGATGATCAAAGACGCGCCATCGCCCCGACTGATCGCCGAGAACCGCAAGGCGCGCTTCGACTATTTCATCGAGGAGCGCTACGAGGCGGGGCTGGCGCTGCAGGGCTGGGAAGTCAAGGCCCTGCGCGCCGGGCGCGCGCAGCTGCAGGAAGCCTATGTCTACCTGCGCGGCGGCGAGGCGTTCCTCATCGGCGCGCACCTCTCACCCCTTCCCACCGCCTCCACGCACGTGACGCCCGACCCGGTGCGTACCCGCAAGCTGCTGCTCAAGCACAGCGAGTTGCAGGGACTGATCGGCGCGGTGGAACGGCGCGGCTACACGATCGTGCCGCTGGAGCTGTACTGGAAGAACGGCCGCGCCAAAGTGCAGGTCGGGCTGGCCAAGGGCAAGAAGCAGCACGACAAGCGCGCCGTGCAAAAGGAGCGCGACTGGCAGCGCGACAAGGCACGCCTGCTGCGACGCGGCTGAGAACCCGCGCCGCGCTGCCCCAGGTGGTATGCTGCGCGTGTGAACCTGAAGGGGGCGACCGGTTTCGACGTGGGTTACGAACCTTCAGGGGCGTACCGAGGTGCAGTGCCCTCGTTAATCCTGCTGCAAATCATAGTTGCCAACGACGACAACTACGCTCTAGCTGCCTAACCGCAGCTGACCTCTGACCAGCTCGTGCCTGTGCGACTGAATCAGGGGACGCGCTCACAGGATCGCGCTCCGGCGTGCGACAGGCCGGTGCGTTAAGAGTCACTGTCCGCTGGCGTTGCGTCTTCCCTGCTCCTCGGGTAGCGCCGCGCGAGAAACAAAGAGAGAGCTACGTACGTAGATCCTGAAGTCTAGGACTTGCGGACGGGGGTTCGATCGAGGGTCGCGCCAAATCGCGAGGTTTGGCTGAAAACGGAGCTCACATCGGCGAAACCTGACGGCGCCTCTCAGCAAGGGGCGGCATGGCAACGTCGAGGGGTAGGAAGAGGGCCAACCTCAGGCCTGCCCTGTAGAGACTCATAGACCCGCCGACGGCACAGCGCCTGGGCGGGCACTAGGATCCAGCCGGCCATGGCGGCTGGATAACACGCTCCGCGTCCACGCACTGCCTTCAGCGGTGCGCGGACGAAGGCATAGTCCAGCCCGCGGCGAAAGCCACGGATGTGCTGTCCCCCCGCCTCCACCAACCGGCGGTTCCCGGCCTTAAGCGGCCGGGAACCGATGCCCGGGCCGAACGCCCGATGCGTGCCAGCGCCGGCCAGCAGCGGTGGCATATCTGCTTAGATCCATCCGCGGGCTCCCGTGGCTGTGAGCTCCTGTGGCTGTGAGATGGCCTACTCAGGTGTAATCCCACTGTCGCCGACGGCGGCGCGGTACTACACTCCGCCGCCGCGGTTGCCGTGTCCATCCCATGCCAACAAGAATAACCGTCAAGGGGCAGGTGACCCTCCCGAAGAGGATACGCGAGGTGTTGCGCCTGTCGCCCGGTGATTACCTGGAGTTCGACGTCACGACCCGTGGCGAAATCCTCGTTCGCAAGGCGCAGGAGCTGCCGCCGCGATCCGCGGGCAGCCGCGCCCGCCGGGTTCATCCGCGGGTCGCGGCGCAGATGCGACGCCGCGCCGCAGAGCTGCTGGCGCTGCTGCGCGGGCTGGACTGAGGCGCGCCGGCCTCGCGGCGCCGCCCGAACCTCAGGAATCGCGCCGCCCGTCGAGCGAGACGAGCGTCCCATACAGGTCCGGCCGCCGGTCGCGGAACACGAACCAGTTGTCGCGCAGCTGCGCAATGGCCTCCAGGTCGAAGGCGTGGATCAGGACCGCATCGCCGTCCTCGGGCGCTTCCGCGACTATCGCGCCCATGGCGTCCGCGATGAACGATGAGCCGTAGAAACGGATGTACAGCCCCTGCGGGTCCTGCAGCGAGCGCTCGAGCCCATAGCGGTTGGCCGCGATGAGCGGGGTGAGATTGGCGGCCGCGTGACCCTGCTGGGCGCGCTGCCAGTGCTCGCGCGAGTTCACCGGCAGTGCCGGGGGCGGCTCGGTGCCGATCGCGGTCGGAAACAGGAACAGCTCCGCCCCCATGAGCGACATGACGCGTGCGGTCTCGGGAAACCACTGATCCCAGCAGATGCCGACGCCGAGGCGCGCAAAACGCGTGCTCCAGACTCTGAATCCCGTGTCGCCCGGTGAGAAGTAGTTCTTCTCCTGGTAGCCCGGGCCATTGGGGATGTGCGACTTGCGGTACACGCCGAGATTCGTGCCGTCGGCGTCCAGGATCGCGATGGAATTGAAGCAGGCGGGACCGGCACGCTCGAAGAAGCTGATCGGCAGCACCACCCCGAGCTCGCGCGCGACCCGGGCGAAGTGACCGACGGCGCGACTCTCCTCGCTCGTGCGCGCGAGACTCAAGTGACGCGCGTCCTGCTCGATGCAGAAATACGGCGTCTCGAACAACTCGGGCAGGAGGATGACCTGCGCGCCGCGCGCGGCCGCCTGACGCACCAGCTGCTCGGCCCGGGCGATATTGCCCGCGCTGTCCCAGTCGCACGCCATCTGGATGGCGGCCACCGTCACCGGTCGCGGCGTGCGCCGGAAGTGCTCAGGATCTCTCGACATCGACTGCCCGCCGATCACGGAGGAGGCCGGCCCGCGATTCTACCGGCTGGCCCGCGTTCGTCCCTGGAATTGTTACCGATTGTAATCCGCGGGCGGGCACGCGCAGCGCGCCGTGAGCCTCAGGCGATGCGGTCAGGGCGCTGGGTGCGCGCCCGGTGCTCGGCAAGGGAGCGGTTCACCTGCTCGGTGATGCGCATGGCCGTCTCCAGCGCCATCAGTCCGGCCTCGCCCGGAACCACCGGCGCGCGGCCGCTGCGGATGCACCCGAGGAACGAGTCGATCTCCGCCCGCAGCGCATCGCCGGGCTCCAGACTCTGCTCCTCGATCGTCACCGGCAGCGCGCCCGGGGCGTCTGCCGGGGCGCGCTTGCGGATGAGTGTGAGGATCTTCTGCTGCAGGTCGAGCGACAGGTAGGCGTCGCCCGCGAATATGCGCATCTTGCGCTCGGTCTTGAGGCTGACCCGCGAGGCGGTGGCATTCACGACGCAGCCGTTGGCGAAGCGGATGCGCGCGTTGGCGATGTCGATTTCCTCGGAGAACACCGGCGTGCCGACCGCGTCGATGGCTTCGATCGGCGCGCCGACGATGGTCTGTACGATGTCGATGTCGTGGATCATCAGATCGAGCACCACGTTCACATCGGTGCCGCGCTCGCGGTACGGCGCGAGGCGATGGCATTCGACGAAGCGCGGTGAGCGCAGATGCGGCTCGGCGGCCAGGATCGCTGCGTTGAAGCGCTCGAGGTGCCCGACCTGCAGGATGCGCTTGACCCGTGCGGCGAGCGCAATCAGCTCACGGGCCTGCGCCGGCGTATCGGTGATCGGCTTCTCGACCAGAACGTGCGCACCCGCTTCGAGGAAGTCACGCGCGATGGCAAAGTGCCCCGGGGTCGGTGTGGCCACGCTCACCGCGTCGACGCCGCCGAGCAGCGCGCGGTAGTCGCTCACGGCGCGCGTTTTGAGCTCGGCGGCGAGCGGCTCACGCGCCTCGGGCCGGGGATCCGCCACCGCGATGAGCTCGCAGTCCGCCGCCTGCGAGTATTTCTGCGCGTGAAACCGCCCGAGGTAGCCCACGCCGATGACGGCGGCTCTGATTTTCTGCATGGGAGGGCTATTATGCCCGCCCGCGCGGCGAGGCCCGAACACAGCGAATGTCCCCCCCGACCGAAGGAACGGCACCCCTAGAGCGCCTGGCGCACCTGCGCGATACGTACGGCGCACTGCCCCGAGCGCAGCGCGAGCTGGTCATTTTCGGCCTGGCGCTGCTGTGGGGGCTCATCGTGATGCCGTTTCTCATCTGGTTCGCCGGCAGCCGCGTGCTCGGGCCCTATACCCACGGTCAGAATGCACACGCCGGCCCGTTCGCCCTGGTTGCGGATTTCTTCGTGGGGCTGGTCCACGGGTCGGCGGTGTTCTGGGCCGTGGCACTCGGGCCCGCGGTGCTGCTGCTACTGATTCGCCTGTTCGTCGCCCTGGTGCGGGCGCTGCCCGCCTCC
>VBNP01000112.1:0-958 GCA_005877965.1 Gammaproteobacteria bacterium
CTCGGCTCGATCGGCTTAGGCTACATCTACACCGACTGGCTGGCGCAGATCGACTACACGACGCCGGACTTTTCCGGGTTGAACTTCACGATCGGGATCTTCGATCCGATCAACGCGCTGTTGGTCCCCGATCCGGTCGGCAAGAAGGCGCCGGGCTATCACGGCAAGGTGGCCTGGACCATGCCGATCTCCAACACGACGAAGTTCTACGGGTCCGCCACGTTCATCTCGCAGAAGCAGAACTTCGAACCCTTGGCCGGCACTCCGTACGACTACAATGGTACGGGATTCGACGTGTTCGCCAAGATTGACGTGGAAGATCTCGAGGCGTTCGCCTACTACTACCACGGCAGCGGTCTGGGCACGACCGCCCTGTTCCTCTTGTCGGCCGACGCCGCGGGTAACACGCGAGACTCGGACGGGTTCCTGGTTCAGGCCACCTACAAGGTGGGCGCCGTGAAGTTCGGCGTCAACTACGGGGAAAGCAAGCTCGACTTGGCCAACGCCGGCGACTCGCCCACCCTGGTGTCCAAGAACCGCAAGGTCACCGGTGGCATCTACGACTCGCTGACCAAGAACCTGACGCTGCTGGCCGAGGTCAGCGATGTGCATGCCGATGCGCATAACGGCGCCAGCAACCACAGCACCAACTTCAACATCGGGGCGTTCCTGTCGTTCTGAGCGGATGGCGCCGGCGGTTGGACAGCCGCCGGCGCCCCACCCGTTTGGCCGCGGTAGTTGCCCTACGGGTCGTCTGCCGAAGAATCTGCTGACGGGGGCCAATGCTTGGGTCTGCCGTGTTCGTCAACTACCAGCGATTTCGAGTCTGGCGGCAAAACCTGCAAGGACTTCAGAAATTCAATCAAATCGTTCTGCAGGTGCGTTGGCAGTGCGTCGAAAGCCAACCGCTGGGACAGAGCCTCTCCGTTGTGCGCCTCGACAGCTTCCCTGGCGGTTG
>VBNP01000112.1:1004-8981 GCA_005877965.1 Gammaproteobacteria bacterium
GTGATGAACTTGCAGTTCCCCGCAAAGAATGCGGGCGATCCAGGCGCTTGGTTCTGGTCGAGGGGCTCGCATTCCGGATCGGTCCTGGGGTCGCTGGTGGCACTGATGTCATGCAGCTTAAGATCAGTGTATGCCGCCACCATCACTAACCCATGATGAGCTCGCAGGCGCGGAAGCGGCAGCGTATCGCTCGTCAGGTCAACGGTGAGTGCCGGAGCACTGAGCGGATAGTTGGCGGGTCCGAGCTGCAAGTTCGGTGAATTGGGACCGGTGGCAGGGTTGTACGGACTGGGCTCAAAGTAGATCCAGCCTGGCTGCCCGGGGAGACCCGGATTATTGTTCGATGCGAGCGGCAGCGTAGCATGGCAGCTTGCGCAGCCGATCTGATTAAACACTGCTTCACCGAGCAGATTCGCGTGCTCCACCGCCGGATCGTTTGGAATGACGCGGCCCGGAACGGACAGCGTGGCCTGGAACAGGGAAACCGCCGTCAGGTCGGCTACTGTCAGCTCGTTTGTAACACCATCCCCATCGGGGTCGGCATTTAGCTCGAAGCGCTCTTCGGCCTGCATGCCGTGGTGATGGTTGAATGCATTGTTGCTGAACTGCCTGATGGAGACTACGTTGCCTACCTGATGTAAAGGCCGAATGATCAAACTTGGTGGAATAGTGCCCTTGCTCGACAAGCTCGGAGCCGCCAAGCCTTGAACGTGGGAAGCGTTCCAGGTCCGGTCCACGTTGTGCGTCAGACTGCCGAAGAACACTCCCTTGGACGTCAACTGTGTGCTGCCGCCCGGCGGCGTCGCATCACGCTCTGCCTGCAGGTCCGCCGTTATCTGCCGGGCCAACATCTCGACGAAGCCGGACCCATTCATGCCGATCGTTTTTCTGTCGTTGGTGACGTTCTCCATCGTGACAAGCTTTCCGGATTCATCCATAGCACCGCGAGTCGTAACGGTGTCGCTGTGATCGAAAGTCAAATGATCAAAGCGCTGCGCCAGGACGAAGACCTCCGTCACGCGGTCGCCGCCTGCCCCTGCGACGGGCACATTGTGACAGCCAGAGCAGGCGTTTGCGTCAGGCGTGGAGACCCGGTCGAAATTCCTCGGGAACACCAGTGGCGAAGTCGGATCCGAGAGAGCGGCGCCCGAGCCTTTTGACAATGGGCGCCCCGCTCCTTCCTGAATTGTGAACTTCGCGGTGAAAAGCTGTGACCCGTACTGAATCAATTGGTTCAAAGGAGTGTTGAATTCTTCGCCGTCCTGTAAGTGTCTGGGTATCGCCACTTCACGCCCGATCCGCGCGCCGGGGCTTTGCCCCGATGCCAGGGTCACCAAGGCGAACGCCGACAAGGCGACAACCGATTGACAGTTGGCTCGGAGAGTTCTGCTCATGACGCCCTCGGCTCGTGCTAGACCCCGACGAGGCGCGGATTTGGGCCCATCTCCGTCGGTGTGCGTCGACAGACCACCCTTAGAAAGTAATTTGACCTTCCAGGATGGTCTCGTGAAACGTGAGCCCGGAAATCGTGAGCACAAACGTCGTGCCCGGGCCGCCACGCTCCGCGGTCGCCGTAAAGGGTACGTCCGTGCCGGCACCCAGGCCGGTGACGGTGGCTGAGCCCGTCAAGACCGCGACGGATCCGTTGATCTGGACCCCGGTAATCGCTCCGGTCACGTACATGACGTTGGTATCGAAATTCCCACTCCCCGGGTTGCCGGCCTTTGCGCTGGCGGGCGCGAGCGCCAGGCACTCGAAGCGGCCTTGGCCGTCCCGCCAGTGAAAGGTGAGCTTGGTGATAACCGGTGTGAAATCGGGTGCTCCGGTGCCACCGGCCACGGTCGTCGTGGCGCCCCCCTTGACGACTCCTCCTCCGTCCTCCCCCCACGCCAGAGCGCTGCTAGTCAAGGACAGAACGGTAATCGCAAGAATCGGTACTGTGCGGTTCATGATGTTCTCCCGTCATGGGTAGTGGAAGCTTTCCGCCGCTCCAGGGAGCGGCGCCGGTTCAGACGCGAAGGCATGGTGGGCCTCAAGCCCACCATGCCGTGGATTATGCCGGCCGAGTGGCTAGTCCTCTTATTCGCTAAGCAGATGGAAGAGCGTCCGACCCGCGTTTGCAGTAGCCGGGGTCCCCGTCGGCCCCACGTGGTTCCAATAGTCTACAAAGCCCTTGGACGCGGTGATTCCCTCAAACATGGACGGGGGCGCACCAGGAACAGCGCAGCTGATGATAAGGATTCCGTTGCTACCATCATCGTAGTCGACGCGCAGATACGCCAACCCGGCGTGAGTCTTAGTGACATTACCGATCGTGTCGTTGAAGGTGCTAGGAAGCTGGCCGGGCGCCAGTACGAAGCGAATGAGCCGCGTCACCAGGAAGTTCCCCATGCCGGTCACCGTGACGCCATCCGCGGCGACCGTCTTCCAGGTTCCCCCACCGGTCACATCGTCATCCCCGACCGTGAAGGTACCGAAACCCGTGACCGTAATCTCGGATCCATCTTCGGCCAGCGCGGACGCGGTTCCACCGGCGCTGACGGTGGCGACTCCGTTTGACAAACTCAGATGGGGGATATCCCACCGGTGCCTCGATTCTCCATAGGCATTGCCTACGACCAACAGAGGCAGGAACAGGATGGCCATCGCCACAAACCATCGTCTATCGATGCGCATATCGTTAACCTCCTCACATGTTAGAGATCGCCTCGACACTTGACAGACGTCCGCTCCTTTTTGCGTTACGCGCGAAGGGCGTGTTGCTTGTGATGCTGTCTGGGCTGTACCTGGCGCGAGGTCTGGTTCGCTAGCAGCGGGGCTGAATGCCACCAGCACTGAAAATGCCCCAGCAGTCGCAACATGGGTGTCCCCTGTCGCTTGTAGTTGGAATGTCTTGAACGCCGCCCGCGGCGGCGACGCACCCTAACATCGAGGGCTGAGATGAGCAATGGGGCGAAACCCGGGTCATCCGTTGGTCGGCTTTCGAGAAGTTGATCGCGTTCGCCTGACCGAAGGCACGACTTGCGAACCAAACCTCGCACGCGCGGCCTGCTGTCGTGTTGCGATGCAGTGGCCAGCACGCAAACCAAGGGGAGGTCTCAGACGAGCTCGCGGAACGCCCCGAGCAGCGGAAAATACAACGCCGCCCGGACCGGTTGCGGTCCCAGGGCGCGCGCCAGCGCCACGTAGCCCGAGAGCTGCCCCCGGTAGCGCTGCATTTCCTGATCGAGAAAGCTCTCGAGCGCCCCGCCCTCGTGACGACTGCTCTTGTAATCGATCACCCAACGCGTGCCGGCCTCGTCCACGAAGCAGCGATCGATCACGACGCTGCGCAGCCGGCCGGCGATGACGCCGGTCAGGGCGAGCTCGCTGTGCGCCTCGGCGTGTCCGGCGCTGAGTATCCAGCGGCCCCGCTCGTCGGCAAGAGTGCGCGCCAGGGCCGTCAGCACCCGGTTCGCCGCCTCTGCTCGCTCGCCTTCGGGCACGCCCGCGCGGCGCAGCTGCCGCAGCACCGCGTCGCGCTGCGCCTCGAGCTGCTCGCCGGCGGGCAGCGCGGGCGCGTCCGCGACACGCGCCAGCAGTGCATGCACCACGGTGCCGATGTGACGCTGGGTTTCCCCGACCCAACTGAACTCGGGAGCTTCGATCGACGCGCGTTCGAGGGGCAGATGCGGCAGCTGCGCGGCGGCCGGCAGCTCCGGCTCCCGCCAGGCGTCGTTCAGCCGACGCAGCGGTAAAGCCTGAGCGCGCCTCGCGGCCGGTGCGCCGGCGCCCGGCGTCGCCTGTACCTGGAAGCGCTCGGCGAGCGCCGGCCACAGGCATGCGAGCAGCGAGCGCGGGTCCGGGTCGAGGCGCCCTGCGGTCCTGATCTTCGGGGCGGCGGAGAGATGCAGCGTCTGTCGGGCACGGGTTGCAGCCACGTACATGAGCCGCGTGCGCTCGTGCCGGGCACGGGTCGTGAGCAGCCCTGCGAGGAACGAATTCAACTCGCCCGCGCCCTCCTCCCCGATGGTCGCAGCGGGCGCCATGATGAGATCACTCGCACCGTGCTCGCGCGGCAGGTCGATCCAGCGCAGCAGGGGTCGCTCGGCTGCGCCGACGCCGCGGTCGAGTCCCGGCACCAGCACATGATCGAACTCCAGGCCCTTGGCGCGGTGAATGGTCATGACCTGGACGGGATTTACGCCCGGGGCGTCCGGGGCGCTGTACAGGTCCTGAAGCAGGGCCGGGAAGTCCTCGGGCCCCCGCCACTCGAAGGCGGCGGCGCGCTCGGCGAGAGCTGCGAAGAACACGCGTGCATCGGCGAGCTCTGCGCGCGGGTACGCATCCGGCGCGCCCAGCCGCACCCAGGTCGCCTCGAGCCAGTCCGCCGCCGGGCCGCCGTCGCGCTGCTCGAGTGCCCCACCCAGCACCTCGCGCACGCGCGCCAGGCGCGCAAGATCACGCGGCGCGCAGTGCGCCAGTCGCCCGGGCTCCGCGAGCGATTCCCACAGGAGCTGCGGCTCCTCGGCAGCGGAGAGCGCCGTGAGCGTCGCCAGGCTCGCGCCACACCAGGGAGCGCGCAGCACGGCGAGCCAGGCGCTGCGGTCGCCGAGATCGTGCAACGCCCGGGCGAGCTGCACCAGGTCGCGCACGATCGGCCGCTCCGCGAGTGGCACCAGGTCCACGCCGAGCACCTCCACACCGACCGTGCCGAGCGCGTTCACGATCGGAACGGCGTGCGCGTGCGCCGCCACCAGCACCGCCACGCGCGCCTGGGGCGCGCGCCCCCGCAGCTCGGTGATGCGCGCGGCGATCGCGCGCGCCTCGGCGTCGCGGTCGCCGGGAAACAGGTGCAGTTGCACGCCGGCGTCCTCACGCGGCGGTCCCTCGCCTGGCACCCGGCCGGCCGCACTGGCGCTGAAGGCGATCGCCCCGGCGCGCAGCTCGTCGGCGGCGGGAAACACCTGCGCAAACACCTGGTTGGTCCAGTCGACGAGTGCGGGCGTGGCGCGGAAATTGCGCGTGAGCCGCAGCGGCGTGAGGCGCACGTTGCCGATGCCATGCTCGCGCGCGGTGATGAACAGGCCGACCTCCGCGTCGCGGAAGCGGTAGATCGACTGCATCGGATCGCCGACGATGAAGAGCGTGCGCCCGTCGCCCTCCTCCCAGGCGGCGGTCAGCGATTCGAGCAGCTGGAACTGCGCCAGCGAAGTGTCCTGGAATTCGTCCACCAGGATGTGGGTGAATGCCAGGCCGGCGCGCAGCGCGAGCTCCGTGGGGAGCCCTGCGTCCGTGAGCGCCTCGCGCGCCGCACCGGTGACATAGGTGTAATCGACGCGCCCGGCTTCCGCGAATTCAACGTGCAGCTCGCGCGCCGCGCACTCGAGCACGCGCGACAGCGCCGCGATCGCCGCCTCGTCCGCCTCACTCAGGGCCGCGGCCGGCAGGGCCGCCACGCCCTGCAGCAGCTCGGCGCCCCCGGGTACGCTGCTCAACTGAGCGATGCAGGAGCGCAGCGCCTCGCGCGCCGTGCGCTCGGCGTACGCGGGGCCGAGCAGCTCCTCGGTGAGCCTCACCCGCCAGCGCGCCCCTGTCAGGGTGCAGTCTGCGAGCCGCTTCCAGGCGGGAAGCTGCGTGGGATCGCTTCCCAGCGGGCCGACGCCGGGGAGCTGCTGCGCGGCGAGCAGCAGCGCGGGCGTTAAACGCTCACGGGCCGCGGCCAGCTGATCGCGGATGATGTGGCCGAGACTCGCGTTGACGCGCGCACACAGTTCCCCCGGCCCGGTGTGAAGCACGTAGCGCAGCCAGTGGGCGCGCTGGCCCAGCATGTCGGCGAGCAGCCGCTCGAGGTTGTTCCAATGGTTGTCGAGCCGCTCGAACAGCAGCTCGGTGTCGGCGCCGAGCACGGCATCGGCCTCCGCGGCGAGCAGCGTGCGACGCGCTGCACGGCGATACAGCTCCTGGGGCGTCTCGGTCACCCGCAGCGTGCCGCCGGCCCGGGCGGCGATCGGCAGCTGGCTCGCGAGCCAGTAGGTGAACGAGTCGATGGTCTGGATCCGCAGCGCTCCGGGGTCCTGGGCGAGATTCCAGCCGCGCGTCGCGCCGTGGCGCAGCGCCGCCCCGGCGAGCGCGTGTAACTCTGCGGCGCACGGGTCAGCGGAGGCGATCTCACCGCGCAGCGCCTGTGTCACGCGGGCGCGCATCTCGGCCGCGGCCTTGCGCGTGAAGGTGATGGCGAGAATCGCGCCCGGCTCGTCCACCGTGCATAACAGGCGCAGGAAGCGCTGCGTGAGCATGGCGGTCTTGCCGGATCCGGCCGGCGCCTGCAACAGGATCGAGCGGTGCGGGTCGATGGCGCGCTCGCGGGCCTGCGCATCGGCACGGGCGAGCTCATTCATTGGCGGCCTCGCCGGAACCCCCGGGTGGATCCACGCCGCCGGCGCGCTCGCTGATCCTGCAGATGTCGATGACGTGACAGTAATCGCAGGCCCCGGGGCGGGGGTCGACGGCCGCCTCGCCGGCGAGAAAGCCGCGGATCAAACCCGTGAGGATGGCGCGCCACGCGCGCCGCTGCTCTGCCCACGCATCCGCGGCGCCCGCCGGGCGCACCGCCTTGACGGCCGGCAGCAGCCTTGGTGAGCGCGCGAGCCCCTCGAAGCGCACCTCGCGCGCGTTGACGCTGACGGTGGCGAGGGCCACCACCTCCTCGCCGAGGGCTTCCGAGTAGGCGAGCAATTGCGGATGCGCCGGCCGCTCGCCGTACCAGTCTGCGCTCACGCGCCGCCCGCTCTTGTAATCGAGAATCGCGCGGCCGCCGCTGGCGAGGGCGTCGACGCGATCGATGCGCATGCGCAGGCGGGCCCCCGCCAGAGTGAGCTCGGCATCACTCTCGAGCGCCTGGACGCTGAAGGGCGCTCGTTCGCGCTCGCATTCGCACAACCTGCGGATCAGGCGCGCGGCGCGGCGGCACTCGCGCGCGAGCGCGGGCGCCATTTCCACGAACATGTCGAGCTGCGTTTCTGAGAAAGCGCGCTGCCGGCGGCGTCGGCCTGCAGCACGCGCCAGGGCCTGCGCCGCCTGCTCGACGCTGCGCGCGATAAGCGCCTCGAGCGCCGTGTCGGACAAGGCCGCGAGCGAGCGGGAGTCGCGCAACTGCTCCCACAGTTTCTGCAGCGCCGCGTGCAGCAGCTCGCCGCGCCGGTTGGGCGCAATGCCGGGCTCGAGACTCTCGCGCCGCGTGCTGCCGAGGCGCAATTCCGCGTAGGCGCGAAACGGACACTGGTTCTGCAGATCGAGGCTCTTCGTGCCTCGCGGCAACGGCCGGGCGGCGCTCCATGGACGTCCGGTGGCGTCGATGAGCGATTCGGTCAGACCCGCGCGGTGCAGCCTCGCCGGCAGCCAGCGCAGAGGCTGCGCGGGCGGCTCGAGCGCGGCGCCTGCCAGCAGCGGGCTGGGCAGCAGCTGCAGATCCTCGGAGTACAGCGGCGTGGACAGCACCAGCTCATCGGCGCCGCGCTGCCAGGCCGCGAGCAGTGCGCGCGCCTGCGCGAGGCGCCCCGCGGCGCCTGCCGCCGGAATGCCGGCAGCCACCTGGACGGGCAGTGGCAGGAACGGGTCCGGCTGGACCGGCTGCGGGAACACCTCGGCGTGAAGCCCCGCCACCCAGATGCCGTCGTACTGCACCACCGGGTCCGCGAGTGCGGGCGAGAGCGTGACGGTCGGGTCCGCATCGGCCGGCCGGAAAGCGCTGCGCGCGGCGAGCTCCCTCACCAGGCCGAGCGCCTCCGCGCGCGCCACGGACCCGACACTGCCGCTCAGCTCCCCGAACTCCTGCAGCAGCTCGTGCCAGCGCATCAGGGTCTGCTGGCCGGCGCTCTGCGCAGCACGCGCTCCGGGCCAGCCGGCCGCGGCGAGCGCCGCAGCGATGCGCTCCGACCAGGCCCGCGGCGAGCAGCTCCCCTCCCCGAGCGCGGCGGCGGCGTTTGCGAGCTGCGA